>NZ_JBJDQT010000018.1:0-158908 GCF_044903565.1 Streptomyces sp. NPDC004065
AACGCTCGGCTGGGAAACCCCAGCCGAGCGCCTGCATAAACTGCTCGCGGCCTGATCAACACGACCACGTGTTGCGACGACTCCTAGAAACCGCCGTTCCGTACCGCCCCTCGCGCGTGCGGACGGCCGCTACAGCACCTTCGACAGGAAGGACTGCGTGCGCTCGTGCTGCGGGTTCGTCAGCACCTCGCGCGGGTGGCCCGACTCCACGACCACGCCCTCGTCCATGAAGACCAGGCTGTCGCCCACCTCGCGGGCGAAGCCCATCTCGTGGGTGACGACGACCATGGTCATGCCGGACTCGGCGAGGTCGCGCATGACGTCGAGCACGTCACCGACCAGCTCCGGGTCCAGGGCCGAGGTCGGCTCGTCGAACAGCATCAGCTTCGGGTCCATCGCCAGCGCGCGGGCGATCGCCACGCGCTGCTGCTGGCCGCCGGAGAGCTGCGAGGGGTAGTGCCCCGCCCGGTCGGCCAGGCCGACCCGCTCCAGCAACTGCATCGCGCGGTCCTTGGCCTCGCCCTTGCCCACGCCCTTGACCTGCACCGGCGCCTCGATGACGTTCTCCAGCGCGGTCATGTGCGGGAACAGGTTGAAGCGCTGGAAGACCATGCCGATGTCGCGGCGCTTCATGGCGACCTCGCGGTCGCGCAGCTCGTAGAGCTTGTCGCCCTGCTGCCGGTAGCCGACGAGCTCGCCGTCGACGTACAGCCGGCCGGCGTTGATCTTCTCCAGGTGGTTGATGCACCTGAGGAAGGTCGACTTGCCGGAGCCGGAGGGGCCGATGAGGCAGAACACCTCGCCGGGCCTGACCTCCAGGTCGATGCCCTTGAGCACCTCCACCTGGCCGAAGGACTTGTGCACGCCCTCGGCCTTGACCATCGCGACGGAGGTGCCGCGCGGGGTGGCGTCGTTCTTCGTGAGCTTGTCGGTCATGCGCTCATCGCTCCCTTCGGCCGGCCGAGGGAGAGCATGTTCGCCTTCACCTTCTGCCACGGCGTCGGCGGCAGGCTGCGGCTGGAGCCGCGGGCGTAGTACCGCTCGATGTAGTACTGGCCCACGCTCAGCACCGAGGTCATGATCAGGTACCAGGCGGCGGCGAGGAAGTACATCTCCACCGGGGCGCCCGAGACCTGGCCGATGTCCTGGGCGTAGCGGAACAGCTCCGGATACTGGACGGCCGCCACGAGCGAGGTCGTCTTCAGCATGTTGATGACTTCGTTGCCGGTCGGCGGCACGATCACCCGCATGGCCTGCGGGATGACGATCCGGCGCAGGGTCTTGCCGTGGCTCATGCCCAGCGCGTGGGCGGCCTCGGTCTGGCCCTCGTCGACCGCGAGGAGGCCGGCCCGGCAGATCTCCGCCATGTACGCGGCCTCGTTCAGGCCGAGGCCGAGCAGCGCCGTCAGCAGCGGCGTCATGAAGTCCGACCAGTAGTTCTTGTAGATCGGACCCAGGTTGATGTACTCGAAGACCAGGCCCAGGTTGAACCACAGGAACAGCTGGACCAGGACCGGGGTGCCCCGGAAGAACCAGATGTAGAACCACGAGATGGACGAGGTCACCGGGTTCTTCGACAGGCGCATCACGGCCAGGACGACACCGCCGACGATGCCGATCAGCATGGACAGGACGGTCAGCAGGAGGGTCTTGCCGACGCCCTTCATGATCCGGTCGTCGAAGAAGTAGTCCGGCACCGCGTGCCAGTTGATCTTGCCCTGGCCGAATGCGTAGATGATCGCGACCAGCAGCGCGATCGCGATGACGGCGGAGACGTACCGCCCGTAGTGGCGGACCGGGATGGCCTTGATGGCCTCCGGCCCGGCGGCGGGCGTCCTGCCGGCGCCCGCCGTCTTTTCGATGTCAGCAGTCACGGGTCTTGCCTCTCGGTGGCCGCTCGGAGCGGTCACTTGCCGCCGTTGATGACGGACTCCTTCACGGCGCCGTCCTGGGCGCCCCACTTCTCAAGGATCTTCTGGTACTCGCCGCTCTTGATGACCGCGTTGAGCGCGGCCTGCAGCGCGTCGCGCAGCTGGGTGTTCGACTTGCCGACGGCGATGCCGTACGGGGCCGCCTCGACCTGGTCCCCGACGATCTGGAAGTCCTTGCCGCCGCCGGAGGTCTTCACCGCGTACGCCGCGACCGGGAAGTCGGAGGAGGCCGCGTCGGCACCGCCGGAGCGCAGACGGGTCTGGGCCTGCTGGTCGTCGTCGAAGGCCTCGATGGTGAGCTTCTTGCCGCTCGGGCACTTCTTCGCCTCGGCCTTGGCCAGGTCCTCGGAGACGGTGCCGCGCTCCAGGGCGATCTTCTTGCCGCACAGGTCGGACCAGGTGGTGATGTTCTCGGTGTCGCCCTTGCGGGTGTAGATCGAGACGCCGGCGGTCAGGTAGTCGACGAAGTCGACGCCCTCGCCGACCTTCTTGCCCGTGGTCGGGTCGACGCCCTCCTGACGGCTCTTGTTGTCCGTCATGGCCGACATCGCGATGTCGTAGCGGTTGGAGCGGATACCGGTGAGCAGGGCGTCGAAGGTGCCGTTCTCGAACTGGAACTTCACGCCGAGCTGCTTGCCCAGGGCGGCGGCGAGGTCCGGGTCGAGACCGACGACCTTGCCGGACTTGTCCTTGAACTCGACCGGCGCGTACGCGATGTCGGAACCGACCTTGATGACGCCCTTGTCGCGGATCGAGGCCGGGAGCTTGTCGGCCAGCGGGGCGGAGCCGGCGGACGAGCTGCCGGAGGAGTTGTTCTTGTCCTTGGTCTGGTCACCGCAACCGGTGAGAAGCAGGGCGCCTGCGACCGCGATCGCACCGACCGCTGCCAGACGGGAGTGCGCGGCGGTAGTACGACGGGTGGAGCGTGCGGTCATGGTGGGTTCCTCCGGCGGATGGGTGGAGATGCCGATGGGTCGAACGAGCACACACACCTTCGGGTGTCGCGACCTCGTGTGATTGACGCATCTTGCCATTCAGGTTGCGCCATTCAGGGGAGTCGCCATGTCAAAATCGGATAACGGGTGACCCCCGAGCCGCTCGGAGCCGGCCCCTCAGGGCCGGATCATCTGCGGGAATCCCTCGTTCCAGCCGGAAGATCTTCGGCCCTTCCCCGGTCGCACTGGGGTGTAACGCCGTTTTCACGCGGTCTTGAACGCTTGTCAAACAGCTGCATGTGACTTGTGCCCATATTGGTCCACGTGTCGGACCCCCGTCATGTGACCTTGGCGTTATGGACTCGTCGTCGGCGCCGTCCGTCCGGTATGAAGGTTCTTTACACCCCTCATCCGGGGCTCAGGGCGCGTGTGCGGCGCGCCCGTCGCGTATCCGCCCGAGCGCACCACCGACTGGGCTGTGCGCGGTCCCGCCCACCCCTCACCAGGAGTGGCCACCCTCACAACATGAACACTTAAGGGGTAGAACCAAGTGGCAGCGGAGATCGTCAATCCTCGCAGCGACGGGAGTACGGACCAGGACGGCGGAGCAGAGCCGCTCGATTCCTTCGATCCGGCCTTCGCGCTGCACCGCGGCGGCAAGATGGCCGTGCAGGCCACCGTGCCCGTCCGCGACAAGGAGGACCTGTCCCTGGCGTACACGCCCGGCGTCGCGCGGGTGTGCACCGCGATCGCGGAGCAGCCGGAACTGGTCCACGACTACACATGGAAGTCGTCCGTCGTCGCCGTCGTCACCGACGGTACGGCCGTGCTGGGACTCGGTGACATCGGACCGGAGGCCTCCCTCCCGGTCATGGAAGGCAAGGCCATCCTCTTCAAGCAGTTCGGCGGCGTGGACGCGGTCCCGATCGCGCTGAACTGCACCGGCGTCGACGAGATCGTCGAGACCGTGGTGCGGCTCGCTCCCTCGTTCGGCGGAGTGAACCTGGAGGACATCTCGGCGCCCCGGTGCTTCGAGATCGAGCGCCGGCTCCAGGAGCGCCTGGACATCCCCGTCTTCCACGACGACCAGCACGGCACGGCGGTCGTGACCCTCGCGGCGCTGCGCAACGCGGCGCGGCTGAGCGGACGCACCATCGGTGAGCTGCGCGCCGTCATCTCCGGCGCGGGAGCCGCGGGTGTCGCCATCGCCCGGATGCTGGTCGAGGCCGGCATCGGCGACGTCGCGGTGGCCGACCGCAAGGGCGTCGTGTCGGCCGACCGGCAGGACCTGACGCCGGTCAAGCGGGATCTGGCCGAGTTCACCAACAAGGCGGGCATCAGCGGCACCCTCGAGGAGGCCATGGCCGGCGCCGACGTCTTCATCGGCGTCTCCGGCGGCACGGTCTCCGAGGACGCCGTCGCCTCGATGGCCAAGGGCGCCTTCGTCTTCGCCATGGCCAACCCCAACCCGGAGGTGCACCCCGACGTCGCGCACAAGTACGCGGCGGTGGTGGCGACCGGGCGCTCGGACTTCCCGAACCAGATCAACAACGTCCTCGCGTTCCCCGGCATCTTCGCGGGCGCGCTCCAGGTGCGGGCGTCGCGGATCACCGAGGGAATGAAGATCGCGGCGGCCGAGGCGCTGGCGGGCGTGGTCGGCGACGACCTGGCCGCGGACTATGTGATCCCCTCGCCGTTCGACGAGCGGGTCGCCCCGGCCGTGACGGCGGCCGTGGCCGCGGCGGCGCGCGCCGAGGGCGTCGCCCGTCGCTGACGTGACACGGCATGGCCCCGCCCGCCCGGGCGGGGCCATGCGTCTGTCCGGGCGGGGCCATGCGTCTGTCCGGCAGCAGCCGGCCCGGCCGCGTGTGCCGGCGAACCTTGGCAAGAGGGCGTGTGTCACAGCGGTCCTTGGTTCCGTAGGCCGCACCGCGCCCCCTATCGTCAAGGTCATGTTCGCTGTCTACGCCGCCCGAATCGACCGCGACCAGCCGCTGAGCGGGCTGGAGTCGGGGGAGCGCCCGGCCCCCGAGCCCCGCCCCGGCTGGAGCACCGTCAACGTCAGAGCCGCTTCCCTGAACCACCACGACCTCTGGTCGCTCAAGGGCGTCGGCCTGTCCGAGGACAAGCTGCCGATGATCCTCGGCTGCGACGCCGCCGGAGTCGACGAGGACGGCAACGAGGTCGTCCTGCACTCCGTGATCGGCCAGAGCGGGCACGGCGTCGGCCCCCGGGAGCCCCGCTCGATCCTCACCGAGCGCTACCAGGGCACCTTCGCCGAACAGGTCGCCGTACCCACGTGGAACATCCTGCCCAAGCCCAAGGAGCTCTCCTTCGAGGAGGCCGCCTGTCTGCCCACGGCCTGGCTCACCGCCTACCGGATGCTCTTCACCAACGCCGGGGTGCGGCCCGGTGACTCCGTCCTGGTCCAGGGCGCAGGCGGCGGGGTCGCCACCGCCGCCATCGTGCTCGGCAAGGCGGCCGGCCTGCGGGTCTTCGCCACCAGCCGGGACGAGGCCAAGCGCAAGCGGGCGATCGAGCTCGGGGCCGTGGAGGCGGTGGAGACGGGAGCGCGGCTGCCGCAGCGCGTGGACGCCGTGATCGAGACCGTCGGCGCGGCCACCTGGTCCCACTCGGTGAAGTCGCTGCGCCCCGGCGGCACCATCGTCATCTCCGGCGCCACCAGCGGCGACCGTCCCTCGCATGCCGAGCTCACCCGGATCTTCTTCCTGGAGCTGAAGGTGGTCGGCTCGACCATGGGCACCAAGGACGAACTGGAGGACCTGCTGTCCTTCTGCGCCGCCACGGGGGTCCGCCCGGTGATCGACGAGGTGCTTCCCCTCGACCGCGCCCGCGAGGGCTTCGAGCGGCTGGAGTCGGGCGGCCAGTTCGGCAAGATCGTCCTCACCTGCTCCTGACCTCTCCGTTCCCTCCCCCTCCCCCTCCCCCCTCCCCCCTCCGCCCCCTCCGCTTCTCCCGCGGTCGGCTGCCTGCCGATGGCAGGCAGCCGACCGTCGGCGGCTGCTCATGCCCGCTCGGCTCCGGGCCGCTCGGCTCCGGGCCGCTCGGCTCCGGGCCGCTCGGCTCCGGGCCGCTCGGCTCCGGGCCGGACGGCGCGGAGCGCGGCCGGTTGCGTCGGCCGGGTGAGCCGGCCGGACGCGGTCAGACCTTGGGCCGGCGCAGCAGCGCCCCGATGTGGGCCGCCGCTGTGGACAGATGGCGCCGGGTGTCGCGCAGCTGCTCGGGTGTGACGCCGTGGTCCCGGGCCGCGTCGCGCACGTCGTCCCGGAAGCGGTCCAGGAGCCGGTCGAGGTCGCGCGCCGGGTCGCCGGTGAACTCCTCGTGCGCCCAGGACGGCTCATAGGCCGCGGGGAATTCCTCCGGGGTCTCGGAGTACTCGGGGCGCTCCTTCGTGGTGCCGGCGGACGGGCGCCCGAAGCCGAAGTCCTTGCCGAACTCCTTCCCGAAGTCCTTGCCGAAGTCGCTGAACTCCTTGGCCAGTTCGGTCAGGCCCTCACGCACCCCCGTGGGCCAGTCGCCGCGTGAGAAGTGGTCCTGGACCTGGTCCTGGACACGCCGGGCGATGCGCTGCAACTCCTCCTGCGCCTGCTCCCGCGCACGGTCCTGCGCCTCCTTGGCCTGGCGCCGGGCACGCTGGGCCTCCTCGCGGGCCCGGCGGCTCTCGTCCTTGGCGCGCCGGGCCTGCTCCTTCCACTCCTGCTTGACGCGCCGCATCTCCTCCTTGGCGGCGCGCCACGCCTCCTTCTCGTCCAGGTCCTCGTACGCGCCGGCGCCCCGGCCCGCCCCGCCGCCGGGGCTCTTGCGGGCCTCGGAGGCCGCGGCGCGCATCTCGCGGCGCAGGTCGCCCGCCGCGCCGCGCACATCGGCCCGGATCTCGGCGGCGAGCTCGGCCACCGACTCACGGATCTCCAGCTCCAGGTCGGCCAGCTCACCGCTGCGGTCGGCCAGTTCGGCACGGCCCGCGTCGGTGATGGAGTACACCTTGCGGCCGCCCTCGGTGGTGTGGGTGACCAGGCCCTCGGCCTCCAGCTTGGCCAGGCGCGGGTAGACGGTGCCCGCCGAGGGCGCGTACAGCCCCTGGAAGCGCTCCTCCAGGAGGCGGATCACCTCGTACCCGTGACGGGGGGCCTCGTCGAGCAGCTTCAGCAGGTAGAGCCGGAGGCGGCCGTGGGCGAAGACGGGAGGCATGTCAGAGCACCTTCTTGTCGGTCGTGCCGTCGGTCGTGCCGCCGGCCTGGGCGCCGGTCGTGCCGTCGCCCGGACCGGAGTCGGAATGCTGCCCCGGGCCGGTGCCGGGACCCGCACCCGGGCCGCCGTCCGACGGCCCCTGTCCGGGCCGGGTGTCCCGGGGCTCCGTGTCCCAGCCGCCCTCCTCCGCCGGCGGACGGCGCAGCAGGGCGATGGAACCGGAGACGGTCGTCGCCTTCAGCCGTCCGTTGCCGGCGCCGAGCCGGCCGGTGATCCGCTTGGCGCCCCACTGGCCGCTGACCCGGAGGTCCTCGAAGGCGTTGGACACCGAGCCGCTCGCGGTGTTGGCCTCCACCCGGGTGTCCGCGGGGTGCGGCAGCCGGATGGCGATCTCGCCGGAGACGCTGGTCAGGCTGATGTCGGTGGCGGGTCCCGCCGGGTCCAGGTCGACGATCATGGACCCGCTGACCGAGTCGGCCCGGACCGAGGGGCCGGCCGCCTCGACCACCGTCAGGTCACCGGAGACGGAGTTGAACCGCAGGTCACCCGAGAGGGTCTGCGCCTCCACGCTGCCCGAGACGGTGTCCGCGCGCACCGGGCCGGTCAGGCCGACGAGGGTGGTGTCACCGGTGACGCCCTTGACCTCCGCGCGCCCGTCGATGCCCGAGACCGTCGCCGCGGCGCCCACCACTCCGACCTCCACGCGAGCGCGCGCGGGGACGGCCAGGGAGACCACGGCACTGCGCCGCCAGCCCTTGCGGTCGAGCCACTTGAGGAACCCCTTCCAGGGCAGGTCCTCGTACGCCACCGTGAGGGTGCCGCCCTCCTGGGTGACGATCAGGGGCGGGCCCTCGATCTCGGAGATCTCCAGGCGGGTGGAACCTTCGTCGGTGCCCACGACGTTCACCGTTCCGTTGACGACGCGGACGTTGAGCTCGCTCACGGGCTCGTCGAAGGTGAGCTTCCTCGGCTCGCCGACGGACCACTCTGACATGGTGCAGACCTCCTGGGACGGACCGACCACGCGGGCGGCGGGCCGGAGACGGGACCGGACGGCGGGACGCGACACGCCATATCGCGTCTTACAAGAAACACGATATATCGCGCCCACGGAAAGTCAAGGCACCCGTTTCGGTGAGGCCGCCCGGCGGAGGAACGCCGCACGGACGCCGTGTTTCCGGGCGTCCGGGCACAGCGGTGCCGCCGGCCGCGCCGATGACAGCGTGGCCCGGGCCGGCCCACCGGGGCCCCTCGTTCCGGCGGACTGCCCGGCACCAGCCGATGCACCCGCGCCTCGCACGCGCCCCCCGCGACCGCCTCCGCGCCGCCCACCCGCGCTCCCCGGAAACCGAAGAGGCGCCCCAATGGGGCGCCCCGGTCACTCGTCCTGCACATCCTGCAGGTCCTGCACATCCTGCACGTCCTACAGGTCTGGCAGGTCCTGCACGTCCTACTCGTCGTCCTCGTCGTCCAGGCGGGCCAGCCAGGTGGCCAGCCGTTCGACCGGGACCTCGAAGTCAGGGTTCAGGTCGACGAACGTGCGCAGCTGCTCGGCGAGCCACTCGAAGGTGACCTCCTCCTCGCCACGCCGCTTCTCCAGCTCCTCGATGCCGCGGTCGGTGAAGTACATGCGGTTGTTCTCCTGGGATCTTCCACGGGGTGCCCTGCTCCCTGCCCCACAGGGTACGCAGCGCGGGCGGTGACCGGTGCGAAAGGGGGGCCCGCCCCCGAGCGGACTCGGGACCGGGCCCCCGGGTGCCGGTACCGTGCCGTACGGCCGGACCGGCGAGACGGACTACGCCTCGAACACCTCACGCACCAGCTGCTCCTGCTCCGCCTGGTGCCGCTTGGCGGAACCGACGGCCGGGGACGAGCTGTGCGGACGCGAGATGCGGCGCAGGCGCTCGCCGGGCGGGATGTCCGCGCCGACGGCCAGGTCCAGGTGGTCGATCAGGTTGAGCGCGATGAACGGCCAGGCACCCTGGTTCGCCGGCTCCTCCTGGACCCACAGGTACTTCTCGGCGTTCGGGTACTTCTTGATCTCGGCCTGGAGCTCGGCGCCCGGCAGCGGGTACAGCCGCTCGAGGCGGATGATCGCCGTGTCCGTCGCACCGCGCTTGCGGCGCTCGGCGTCGAGGTCGTAGTAGACCTTGCCGGAGCAGAAGACGATCTTCCGGACGGCTGCGGCGTCCACCGAGGCGTCGCCGATGACCGGGCGGAACCCGCCCGTGGTGAACTCCTCCGCCTTCGAGGCCGCGGCCTTCAGGCGCAGCATCGACTTCGGGGTGAAGACGACCAGCGGCTTGTGGTGCGGGTTGTGCACCTGCCACCGCAGGAGGTGGAAGTAGTTCGACGGCAGGGTCGGCATGGCGACCGTCATGTTGTTCTGCGCGCACAGCTGGAGGTAGCGCTCGATACGGGCCGAGGAGTGGTCCGGGCCCTGGCCCTCGTAGCCGTGCGGCAGCAGCAGGACGACGCCGGAGGTCTGGCCCCACTTCTGCTCGGCCGCCGAGATGTACTCGTCGATGACCGACTGGGCGCCGTTGGCGAAGTCGCCGAACTGGGCCTCCCACATCACCAGCGCGTCCGGGCGGGCGAGCGAGTAGCCGTACTCGAAGCCCATGACCGCGTACTCCGAGAGCAGCGAGTCGTAGACGTTGTACCGGGCCTGGTCGGGCGACAGGTACTGCAGCGGCGTGTAGTCCTCGCCCGTCTCGCGGTCGATCAGCACCGCGTGGCGCTGGCCGAAGGTGCCGCGGCGGGAGTCCTGGCCGGACAGCCGGACCGGGACGCCCTCCAGCAGCAGCGAGCCGATGGCCAGGGTCTCGCCCATGCCCCAGTCGATCGTGCCGTCCTCGACCATCGCCGCCCGGCGCTGCAGCTGCGGCAGCAGACGCGGGTGGACGGTGAAGTGCTCGGGGATGTTGACCTGGGACTCGGCGATCCGCTTGACGACCTCCGCGGAGATCGCCGTGCCGACCTGGACCGGGAAGCCCTCCTGCGGGTCGTGGGGCTGCGGGACGGCCGGCTGCGAGGTGGCCTCGCGGACCTCGGTGAAGACCTTCTCCAGCTGGCCCTGGTAGTCCTGCAGCGCCTGCTCGGCCTCTTCCAGGGTGATGTCGCCGCGACCGATCAGGGACTCGGTGTACAGCTTGCGCACCGAGCGCTTCTTGTCGATCAGGTCGTACATCAGCGGCTGGGTGAAGGCCGGGTTGTCGGACTCGTTGTGACCGCGGCGGCGGTAGCAGATGAGGTCGATCACCACGTCCTTGTTGAACGCCTGGCGGAACTCGAAGGCGAGCCGCGCGACGCGGACCACGGCCTCGGGGTCGTCGCCGTTGACGTGGAAGATCGGGGCCTCGATCATCCTCGCCACGTCGGTGGCGTACATCGACGAGCGCGAGGACTCCGGGGCGGCGGTGAAGCCGACCTGGTTGTTGATGACGATGTGGACCGTGCCGCCGGTGCGGTAGCCGCGCAGCTGCGACATGTTCAGGGTCTCGGCCACCACGCCCTGGCCCGCGAAGGCCGCGTCGCCGTGGATCGCCACCGGCAGGACGGTGAAGTCCGTGCCGCCCTTGTTGATGATGTCCTGCTTGGCGCGGGTGATGCCCTCGATGACCGGGTCGACCGTCTCCAGGTGGGAGGGGTTCGCGGCCAGCGAGACCTTGATCTGCTCGCCGTCCAGGCCGGTGAAGGTGCCCTCGGCGCCCAGGTGGTACTTCACGTCGCCGGAGCCGTGCATCGACTTCGGGTCGAGGTTGCCCTCGAACTCGCGGAAGATCTGCGCGTAGGACTTGCCGACGATGTTGGCGAGGACGTTGAGGCGGCCGCGGTGGGCCATGCCGATGACGACCTCGTCCAGGCGGGACTCGGCGGCCGAGTCCAGCACGGCGTCGAGCAGCGGGATGACGGACTCGCCGCCCTCCAGCGAGAAGCGCTTCTGGCCGACGTACTTGGTCTGCAGGAAGGTCTCGAAGGCCTCCGCCGCGTTCAGCCGGCGCAGGATGCGCAGCTGCTCCTCGCGCTCCGGCTTCGTGTGCGGGCGCTCCACCCGGTCCTGGATCCACTTGCGCTGCTTGGGGTCCTGGATGTGCATGTACTCGATGCCGGTGGTGCGGCAGTACGAGTCGCGCAGCACGCCGAGGATGTCGCGCAGCTTCATCATCGACTTGCCGGCGAAGCCGCCGACGGCGAACTCGCGCTCCAGGTCCCACAGGGTGAGGCCGTGCTCGACGATGTCCAGGTCGGGGTGCTTGCGCTGGCGGTACTCCAGCGGGTCGGTGTCGGCCATGACGTGGCCGCGGACCCGGTAGGAGTGGATCAGCTCGAAGACGCGGGCGGCCTTGGTGACGTCGTCGTCGTGGCTGGCGTCGATGTCCTTCAGCCAGCGGACCGGCTCGTAGGGGATGCGCAGCGACTTGAAGATGTCGTCGTAGAAGCCGTTCTCGCCGAGGAGGAGGTTGGCGACCTGGCGGAGGAACTCGCCGGAGGCGGCGCCCTGGATGACCCGGTGGTCGTAGGTCGACGTGAGCGTCATGACCTTGGAGATGCCGAGCTTGTTCAGGGTGTCCTGGGAGGTGCCCTGGAACTCGGCCGGGTAGTCCATGGAGCCGACGCCCATGATCACCGACTGGCCGGGCATCAGGCGCGGCACGGAGTGCACGGTGCCCAGGCCGCCGGGGTTGGTGAGGGAGACGGTCACGCCGGTGAAGTCGTCCATCGTCAGCTTGCCGTCGCGGGCGCGGCGGACGATGTCCTCGTAGGCCTGCCAGAACTCGAAGAAGTTCAGCGTCTCGGCCTTCTTGATGGCCGCGACGACCAGCTGGCGGTCGCCGTTGGGCTTGACCAGGTCGATGGCGAGACCGAGGTTGACGTGCGGCGGCTTGATGAGGGCCGGCTTGCCGTCCTTCTCGCCGAACGACCAGTTCATCGACGGCATGGCCTTGATGGCCTGCACCATCGCGAACCCGATGAGGTGCGTGAAGGAGATCTTCCCGCCGCGGGCCCGCTTGAGGTGGTTGTTGATGACGATGCGGTTGTCGAACAGCAGCTTCACCGGGACCGCGCGCACGGACGTGGCCGTGGGCAGCTCCAGGGAGGCGTTCATGTTCTTGGCGACCGCGGCGGACGGGCCGCGCAGCGTCACGTACTCGGGGCCCTCGGGCGCCTCGCCGTCGGGCGCGGCCTGCTTCGCGGCGGGCGGCTTGGCCCCAGCGGCGGGCTTGGCGGCAGCGGCGGCGGGCTTCGCCGCGGCGGGCTTGGCCGGGGCGGCGGCGGGAGCCGCGGGAGCGGCCTGCGCGGCCGGGGCCTGCTTGGCCGGGGCCGGGGTGGCGGCGGCCGGGGCGGTGGGCGCCGGCCGCGCCGGAGCGGCCGGGGTCTCTGCGGCCCCCGCGGCCGCAGTACCCGTGCCCGCCGGAGCCGCGGCGCCGGCGGCGGCGGCCCCCGGCTTGTAGTCGGCGAAGAAGTCCCACCAGGCGCGGTCTACCGAGTTCGGGTCCTGGAGGTACTGCTGATAGATCTCGTCGACGAGCCACTCGTTGGGACCGAACGCGGCCGCGGGGTTCTTCCCGGCATGGTCGGTGTCGGTCGTCGGGGCGCCTCCCTGCCGAAGGCTGGGGGAGCTCGAGTTACTGGGGGACTGTGGCGACACGGCGGCAACCGCCCTCTTCCGCTTCACAAGGTGATGGACAGCGGGAATAAAGGCTACGCCTCCAAGACCGCGAAGGTCAGGTCGGGCCCGTTCTTCGTCGCGTAAGTCACATCAAAAGCTGTGTTTCGGGGCTTGAAATGGCGGGAAACAACCGTGGTTCACCAGTGAAGGGGAAGGCTGGACCCGGGCCTGACCCCGAAGGTCGCAGGCCCCTGCCCGATCACACGTGTCCGTCTGCGCGGATGCCCGTGGATCATGCGGTTCCGGACCGAACTGTACGTCAATCTTTACGTCAACTTTGCGGAGACGGGACTCCCGGAAGGGTGACGAGGATCCGGCAGCCACGCTCCGATTCGGCCACACGGATCCGGCCGCCGTGCAGATCCACCGCCCAGCGGGCGATCGCCAGCCCGAGCCCGGTGCCGCCGTCGCTGCCCGGTCCGTGCGGCCGGCTCACCGAGCCGCGGTTGAACCGCTCGAAGACCCGGTGCCACTCCGAGCGCGGGATGCCGGGCCCCTCGTCGAGGACCTCCAGCTCCAGCGACTCCGGCTGCGCCCCGCGCCGCGCCTTGACCGTCACCCGGCCGTGCGGCGGGCTGTGCTTGACCGCGTTGTCGATCAGGTTGGCCACCACCTGGTGGATGCGCTCGGGGTCCGCGTGCGCGGTCAGCTCCGGGGGCGAGACGTCCAGGTGCAGATGGACGTCGGTGCGCGTGTGACTGCCGGAGCCGGTGGCCATGCCCGCGCGCGCCGAGGCGACCATGTTGGCCTCCTTCAGCACGCCCGAGAGATACGGCCACACCTCGAACCGGCGCGTCTTCAGCGGCACCACGCCGTTGTCCAGGCGGGACAGGTCCAGCAGGGTCTCCACCAGCCGGCCCAGCCGCTCGGTCTGCTTCAGGGCCGTGCGCATGGTCTCGGGGTCGGCCTCGGTGACCCCGTCGACGATGTTCTCCAGCACCGCGCGCAGGCCCGCGATCGGGGTGCGTAGCTCGTGCGAGACGTTCGCCACCAGCTCCTTGCGCTGGCGGTCCTGGGCCTCCAGCTCGTCCGCCATGACGTTGATCGTCTGGGCCAGGTCGCCCAGCTCGTCGCGGCGGCTCTCACGCACCCGGCGGGTGTAGTCGCCGTGCGAGATGGACCGGGCCACGGTGTTCATCTCGTCCAGCGGCGCGGTGAGCGAATGGGCCACGAACTGCGTGATCAGCAGCGTGGCGATCATCGAGAAGACCATGATGAAGCGGAGCTCGGTCTTGGTGTGCACCGCGATCATCGACAGGCCCGTGGTGATCAGCACGGAGATGACGACCAGCGCGCCCAGCTTGGTCTTGATCGAGAACGGGCGTACGCCGCCCAGGCGCTCGCCGGGCTCCCTCCGCGAGGCCGGCCCGCCGCTCATGGGGTGGGCGTCTCCAGCGCGTAGCCCACGCCGTGCACCGTGCGGATCCGCTCGGCGCCGATCTTCCGGCGCAGCGCCTTGATGTGACTGTCGACGGTACGGGTGCCCGAGGCGTCCGCCCAGTCCCACACCTCCGCCAGCAGCTGTTCACGGGAGAGCACCGCACGCGGGGTGTTGGCCAGGCACACCAGGAGGTCGAACTCCGTCGGTGTGAGGTGGACGTCCTCGCTGCGCACGCGCACCCGGCGCTGCGCGTGGTCGATCTCCAGCTCGCCCAGGCGCAGGATGCCGCTGCGCGGGGTCGAGGCGGCGATGGCCGCCCGCTCCACGCGGCGCAGCAGCACGTGCACGCGCGCGGCCAGCTCCCGCATCGAGAAGGGCTTGGTCATGTAGTCGTCGGCGCCGACGCCGAGGCCGACCAGCATGTCCGTCTCGTCGTCCCGCGCGGTGAGCATCAGCACCGGCACCGGACGCGAGGCCTGCACCCGGCGGCAGACCTCCAGGCCGTCGAAGCCGGGCAGCATGATGTCGAGGATCAGCAGATCGGGCTGCCAGGCCTCGGCGGTGTCGACGGCGGAGGGGCCGTCGCCCGCGGTCTGCACGAGGAATCCCTCCGCGCGCAGGCGGGTCGCGATGGCGTCCAGGATGGTCTGGTCGTCCTCGACCACCAGCACCCGGCGTTGGGCGCCCGGCGTGGCCGTCGTGCCGTTGTGCGCGGTGTGTGTCTGCTCCATCGCCCGCCCCTGAGTTGCTTTTCCGGGATCCGTGGGGTGATCCCTCGACTGCGCTGGTTGCGATTGACGCTTGAATGATCGGCGTCAGGGAAGCAGCGTACGGGGAGTCACCGCGCCTTTGCTATCCAGGGCGGACGCCGATGTGCACCACGTCCGGAACGCCCCGGGCAACGGGGATCTCTTCGGTGCGCACCTGTTGGAACCCGACATTCCGTAGGGTTCCTTCAAATTCCGGAGACGGTTTCGCGGACCACACCGCGAGCACTCCGCCGGGCCTCAACACCCGTGCGCAGCCTGCCAGTCCGGCCGGCCCGTACAGCCCCTCGTTCCCCTCGGTGACCGTCCAGTCGGGGCCGTTGTCGATGTCGAGGCACAGCGCGTCGAACGTGTCGGATGTCACGTTGACGAAGTCGATCAGATCACTTTCGACGATCCGGGTGCGCGGATCGGCCAGCGCCCCGGCGGTCAGGTGGGACAGCGGCCCTCCGTCGCGGTGCCAGCCCACGATCGCGGGTTCCCGCTCGACCACGGTGATCCGTCCCCACCGCGGGTCCGCCGCCGCGTGGGCGAGGGAGAAGCCCACGCCCAGGCCGCCGATCAGCACCTCGGGCCGCGGCCGGCCGTCCAGCGCGGCGAGCGCGGCGTCCACCAAGAGGCGCTCGGAACGTCCGTCGGAGGTGTCCATCAGGAAGCAGCCGTTGGCGATGATCTGCAGCAGCGGGCCGTGCCGCCGCAGCACGACCTCGCCGAAGGGACCCTCGCGACGGTCCAGCACCACAGGAGTCTCGTACGAGGCGGTCATGGGTGCCATCCTGCACCAACGGAGCGACGCCGCACCGTGATTAACGGCTGCCGGGGCCGGTGCCGGGGCCGGGGCCCGGCCCGGTGTCGGTGCCGGGTCGGTGCGGGGCGCGCGGTGGACGCGGGAGGCGGGACGCCGGGCACCGGACGGGCGCCGGAGGATCTTCCGTGAGGAAGTTGAGAAGTTCCTGGGAATGCGGGCCGTGGTGACGTCGGTCATGGACAGGGGTGGCCGTGGACCCAAGGGTGGGGTGCGACGGAAGGAGCTCCCCACGGTGGAACGGACTGCGACGGCCGGCGCCGCGGACGCGTCGGCGCGCGCGGGCGCACCCCTTCCGGCCGGGGAGTCCCGCCCGCCGCCGGACGCGCCCCTGCCGGCCGGGGAGGCCGGCCCGCCATCGGACGTGCCCCTGCCGGCCGGGGAGGCCGGCCCGCCGCTGGACGCGATGCCCCGGCAGCGGCCCCGGGGCACCCGGTGCTCCGAGTCCGTCGTCCGCGCCGCGGCGGGGGAGCGGTGGCCGGACCCGCCGGGCCGGCGCGGGCGGCCCGTGCGCGAGGGGGCGACGCGCGGGCGGTCCCCGCGCGAGCGGCCGGTGGGCCGGTGGGCGGTACCCCGGCCGGTACGGCTCATGCCGCTGTGCGAGCCGGTGCGGTCGCCGCTCCGGCTGCTGCCCGGCCCGGCCGGCACCCCCTTCACCTTCGGGTACGCGCTGCTGCTGACCGTCACCTCGCTGGTCGCCTCGTACGCCGACCCCGCCGTCGTGGACGCGCTGCACCAGGGTTCCAGCACGGACGTCGCCCACCTGGTGCGCGCGCCCCTGCTGGTGCTGCCGGCCAGCGCGCTGTGGCTGGCGGGCGGTCCGCTGTCCCCGTACGCCCTGTGCCTCCTGCTGGTGCTCACGGCGCTGGAGCGCCGGATCGGCGGGCCGCGGACGGCCGGGGTCTTCCTGTTCGGGCATGTGGTGGCCACGCTCGCCACCGAGGTCCCGGTCGGGCTCGCGGTGCTCGCCGGCCGGCTGCCCGACTCCTCGCTGCACCGGCTCGACTACGGCGTCAGCTTCGGTGTCGCGGCCGCGGCCGGGGCCCTCGCGGGGCTGCTCCGCCCGTGGGCGCGGTGGCCGCTGCTCGCGGTGTTCGCCGGCACGGCCGTCAGGGACCTGCTGACGTTCGCCGACCCGATGACGAGCTGGGGGCACCTGATCGCGGTGGCCCTCGGCGTGGCGACCTGGCCGGTGGTACGGCGCCGGGCGCGCCCGCACGCCGCTGCCCCGGGGCACGCCGCCCTGGGTCCGCCGGCGTCCTCCGGCTGAGGAACGCGGCCGGCCTCATCGCTCCGCCGGCCTGCGGGCTCCGCCTCCGGCCGGACGCCGCCCGGCCGGGAACGGCCCCCTTTCCGCCGTACGGGAATCACCCCCTTCGCCGTACGCGTTTGCCTCCCCAGAGGCACCCGGCGTACGCCCCGGACCACCCCGTACGCCCCGGACCACCCCGTACCGCCCGCCCCGCACCCGCCCCCTTCCCCGCCGCCACCACCTGATCGCTCTCAGCGAACAACCGTTGGGGAACATTCAAGGACTCACGAGCATTGAGTCGGCATAGCTCAACTTGACTGCCGAAGGGGAGATCATGGCTGCTGAGTCCACGGCGTTCACACCGCTCGTCCTGCCTGTGCTGCCGCTCGACGACGAGGTCGTGCTGCCCGGGATGGTGGTTCCGCTGGACCTGAGCGACTCCGAAGTGCGCGCCGCGGTCGAGGCCGCCCAGGCCGCCGCCCGTTCGGAGCCCGGAAAGCCCAAGGTGCTGCTGGTGCCGCGCATCGAGGGGACGTACGCGAGGACCGGTGTGCTGGGCACCGTCGAGCAGGTCGGCCGGCTGGCCGACGGCGACCCGGGCGCCCTGATCCGGGGCCGCGGCCGGGTGCGCATCGGCGCCGGGACCACGGGCCCGGGCGCCGCCCTGTGGGTCGAGGGCACCCGGGTCGACGAGAGCGCCCCGGACCCGCTGCCCGGCCAGGTGGCCGAACTGGTCAAGGAGTACAAGGCGCTCGCCACCGCCTGGCTGCGCAAGCGCGGCGCCTGGCAGGTCGTGGACCGTGTGCAGGCCATCGACGACGTCTCCGCGCTGGCCGACAACTCCGGCTACTCGCCCTTCCTGACCACCGAGCAGAAGGTCGAGCTGCTGGAGACCACCGACCCGGTGGCCCGGCTGAAACTGGCGACCCAGCAGCTGCGCGACCACCTCGCCGAGCAGGACGTGGCCGAGACCATCGCCAAGGACGTCCAGGAGGGCGTCGACAAGCAGCAGCGCGAGTTCCTGCTGCGGCGCCAGCTCGAGGCCGTGCGCAAGGAGCTGCGCGAGCTGAACGGCGAGAGCGAGGGCGAGGAGTCCGACGACTACCGCGCCCGCGTGGAGGGCGCCGACCTGCCCGAGAAGGTCCGCGAGGCCGCGCTCAAGGAGGTCGACAAGCTGGAGCGCGCCTCCGACGCCTCGCCCGAGGGCTCCTGGATCCGCACCTGGCTGGACACGGTCCTCGAGATGCCGTGGAACGAGCGGACCGAGGACGCCTACGACATCCGGGGCGCCAAGGCGGTCCTGGACGCCGAGCACGCGGGCCTGGAGGACGTGAAGGAGCGCATCACCGAGTACCTGGCCGTGCGCAAGCGGCGCGGCGAGCGCGGCCTGGGCGTGATCGGCGGCCGGCGCGGCGGCGCCGTGCTGGCCCTCGTCGGCCCGCCCGGCGTGGGCAAGACCTCGCTGGGCGAGTCCGTCGCCCACGCGATGGGCCGCAAGTTCGTCCGCGTCGCCCTCGGCGGCGTCCGCGACGAGGCCGAGGTGCGCGGCCACCGGCGTACCTACGTCGGCGCGCTGCCCGGCCGGATCGTGCGCGCCATCAAGGAGGCCGGGTCCATGAACCCGGTGGTCCTGCTGGACGAGATCGACAAGGTGGGCTCCGACTTCCGCGGCGACCCGGCCGCGGCCCTGCTGGAGGTCCTGGACCCGGCGCAGAACCACACCTTCCGGGACCACTACCTGGAGGTCGAGCTGGACCTGTCGGACGTGGTCTTCCTCGCCACCGCCAACGTCCTGGAGGCGATCCCCGAGGCCCTCGCGGACCGTATGGAGATCGTGCGCCTGGACGGCTACACGGAGGACGAGAAGGTCGTCATCGCCCGTGACCACCTGCTTCCGCGCCAGCTGGAGCGGGCCGGTCTGAGCCGGGACGAGGTGGCGATCGACGAGGGCGCGCTGCGCCGGCTGGCGGGCGAGTACACCCGTGAGGCGGGCGTGCGCACCCTGGAGCGGTCCATCGCGCGGCTGCTGCGCAAGATCGCGGCCCAGCACGAACTGGGCGAGCGCGAGCTGCCGTTCACCGTCACCGCGGACGACCTGCGCGACCTGATCGGCCGGCCGCACCACGTCCCCGAGTCCGCCCAGGACCCGGCTCAGCGCCGTACGGCCGTGCCGGGCGTGGCGACGGGTCTGGCGGTGACCGGTGCCGGCGGTGACGTGCTCTTCGTCGAGGCGTCCCTGGCCGACCCGGAGACGGGCGCGGCGGGGCTCACCCTGACCGGCCAGCTGGGCGACGTGATGAAGGAGTCCGCGCAGATCGCGCTGAGCTTCCTGCGCAGCCACGGCGCCGAACTGGAGCTGCCCGTGGGCGACCTGAAGGACCGGGGCGTGCACATCCACTTCCCGGCCGGCGCGGTGCCGAAGGACGGCCCGAGCGCGGGCATCACCATGACCACCGCGCTCGCCTCGCTGCTCTCGGGCCGCCTCGTCCGTACGGACGTGGCGATGACCGGCGAGGTGTCGCTGACCGGGCGGGTGCTGCCGATCGGCGGGGTGAAGCAGAAGCTGCTCGCCGCCCACCGCGCCGGGGTGACCACCGTGATCATCCCCAAGCGCAACGAGCCCGACCTGGACGACGTCCCGGCGGAGGTGCTGGACAAGCTGGACGTCCACGCCGTCACCGACGTCCGCCAGGTCCTGGAGCTGGCGCTCACGCCCTCGACGAGCGGCGCGGCGCCGGAGGTTCCGGTCGCTGCGTGACGGAAGCGGCCGGATGAGGGAAGGCCCGGGTTTTCGTGAGGGAGGCCCGGGCCTTCCCCATGCGCGCCCGCGGAGGTCGCACGCGTCCGTGGAAGGCGTACGCGTCCGCGGAGGTCGTGCGTGCCCGCGGAGGTCGTACGCGTCCGCGGACGCCGTGGGTGCCTGCGGACGCCGTGCACCCGCGGACGGGCGTCAGCCGTTGGCCAGGGCCTGCACCCGGTCCAGCGCCCCGTTGAACTTGTCGTGGTCCCCGACCGTCGGGCCGGACGAGGTGTACTGCCACATCGTGTAGTAGCCCCAGCCGGCGGGCAGGGTGCCCGGCGTGGAGGCGTACCGGGCGATCCACAGCGGGTTGCTCGCGGCGAAGCCGCCGTAGTTGCCCGTGCACTGGGTCCACCAGCTGGTGGCCGTGTAGATGACGGCGTCCCGGCCGGTGCGGGCCCGGTAGGTGTTCAGGAAGTCGGCGATCCAGCCGACCATGCCGCTCGCCGACTTGCCGTAGCAGGCGGCGCCGTAGGGGTTCCACTCGATGTCGAGCACGCCGGGGAGGGTCCGGCCGTCGCGTGACCAGCCGCCGCCGTGGTCGGCGAAGTAGTTGGCCTGGGCGGCTCCGCTGGTGGTGTCCGGGGTCGCGAAGTGGTACGCGCCGCGGATCATGCCCACGTTGTAGGAGCCGTTGTACTGCTGGGCGAAGTAGGGGTTGGTGTAGTACGTGCCCTCGGTCGCCTTGGTGTAGGCCCAGCGGACGCCGCTGCTCCACAGCGTCGGCCAGGCGACGTTGCCCTGGTGGCTGCTGACGTCGACGCCCTCGGTCTGGGCGGCCGCGGCGACGGTGGGCGGGCCGGAGTTGCCGCCCCGCGCCGGGCCGTCGTGCGCCGCGACGCCCATGCCCATGTACGCCGAGCCGCGGGCCGGGGCGGTGGCGGCCGAGGCGGGCAGGGCGAGGAGGAGGGAGAGCGCGGTGAGCAGGGCCGCCACGGCGGCCGGCCGCCGGACGCGGACCGCCGTGGATCTGCGGGATCTGCCGTACCTGTCGGATCTGCGCACGGGCATGACGTGCCTCCGAAGCTCGGTGGTGCACGGTGGGGGGAGGTGCGGGCATGCCCGCTCGCGCCGCTGGGGAGGGCGGGCCGTTCGCCGGCGTACGGACCACGGCGATCTGGCGTGGGCATGCCATCAGTTGCCTGATAAAGAAGCTACGCACGTAGATGGGGGCTGGGAAGGGGGTCCGGTGTCCGCCGTTGGTCTACGCCTGCGAAATACTGACGGAGCTGCGGCGATGGCTGCGCCTGAAGGAAACTTTCAGGAACGGGAAACTCGAGGCAGGGGCTGACGTGCAGGAAGACGCGAAAGGCGACGGGCGCGAGGCCGCGCCCCGCCCGTCGCCGAGTGGGCCGGACCGGCCGTTCCTGGACCTGGAACGGGAACTGACGGTGCTGCTGCGGCGGGCCCGGGCCAGCCAGGGGGAGATGGCCCGCGAGGTCCACCCCGACCTGGAGTCCGCCGCCTACGGGCTGCTGGTCCGGCTCGACGAGTGCGGAGGCCGGCGCGCCACGGAGCTCGCCGCCTACATCGGCGTCGGCAAGGCCACCATGTCCCGCCAGCTGCGCGCCCTGGAGGAACTCGGCCTCGTGGCACGGGAACCCGACCCCGCGGACGGACGGGCCTGGCTCATCGCGCTCACCGAGGAGGGCCGCCGCCGCGTCGGCCGGGTCCGCGAGGCCCGCCGCGCCCGCTATGTGCGCCAGCTCGCCCACTGGGACCGCCGCGAGGTCGCCGAACTGGCCCGCCTGCTGCACGAGCTGAACGCGATCGCGGAGCGCTAGGCGCGTTGACCGCGGAGCGCGGGGGCGCGGAGCGCCGGGGTACGGAGCACTTGGGCGCGAAGCGCCGGGCCGCCGAGCGCTCGGACGAGGAGCGCCGGGTCACGGTGCGCCGGGCCGGGAACGCCGGGGCCCGACCGGGCCGCGGAGCGCCCGGGCCGTGAAGCGCCGGGGCCCGGAGCCCGGCTCAGCACTGGACGAACACCGCCGTCGCGTCGTCGTGCGTCTTGCTGCGCCCGAGGAACCTCCGCTCCTCGCGGTCGGCCTCCTCCAGCGCCCGTACGCGCCGCACCAGGGCCCGCGCCCCCTCCTCGCGCAGCAGCTTCACGCACCGCGTCCAGTCGCCCTCGCCGAACTTCTCCACCCAGCGCGCCGCACCGTCCGTCAGCGCGGCCAGGGCGCGGACCTCGCGGCGCGGCACGGAGCCCGTGACGGCCCGGCCGGCCACCGCCGGGTCCGCCGCCGCGGTGAAGAAGCCGCCCTCCTTGTTGCGGATCTCCGCGTCGATCAGCGCGTCGGTGGCCAGCGAGGCCCGGGGCAGACGCGCCAGCCGGTCGTCGAGCACCGGGGTCACCACCCCCTCCGGGGACTCCAGCAGGAGCACCGAGTCGGACAGGACCAGGTACTCCGCGCCCTGCCCCGACCAGCGGGCCATCGCCACGGTCGCCTGCGGCGTGCGCGGGTGAGAAAGGTCACAGGTGGAGGCGTGTGCCGCCGCGGTCCGCGCGATGGCGCGCGACAGGACCTCCGGCAGCGTCAGATCTGGGCAGGAAACGGTCAGTTCGGTCAGCGCGCCGCCGAGCCGGGCGGTGAACCAGGGCACGGAATGCAGACAGCCCGTCCCGGTCCTCGGCGGAGTCACCCCGTCCAGGACGACAAGGCAACCGCCCTGTCCAAAAGCGGGCAGCGCGACGCTCGCGAAGTCCTCGTTGGGGTGCTCCGGCAGGCCGGGTTCCGAAACAACGTCAGTGCGCATCCGGCCAGTCTGCACGAGGCCTTCACACGGTGTGCGAACGGCTCCCGGGTGACCCGGAATTGACGCAGCGACGCAGGTCAGACGCCTGTTTTGGGGTGGAATGACGCGCTCGGGGCAGGCGTGGCGGCGAATACTGCCAAAGCCTGCCGCAGACGTCCAACCGGCCCGCCGCGCGGGGCCGTCGCGCCCGCCGCGAGAACTTGCCCGCCAACTCTCCTCCGATGTTCACTCCTTCGGGTGGCCGGTCGGACGATGCGGGACCACCGCCCACCGGCACTGGGAGGGTCGGGAACCGACGCAGGTCTCCCCCCGCTCGAGAGCGGTCGAGAGCTCGGGGGAGGGTGTACGCCTGTCGCACCAGTCGACGGGCCGTCACCCGGGCCCATGAGTACACGAGTACAGGAATGCGAGCACCGGTGCAGAAGACGCGGCCTCGGCGCACAGGCAAGCAGACGGCCTCCGGGGGCCCCGAGCCCACGCCCGGCACGTCCCCCGTCCCCGCCGCCACCCCCGTGGGGAAGGGCCGTCCCACCCATGTGCGCAACCGGCTCATCGCCGCCGTCGCCGTGGTGGCCGCGGCCGTGGCCGGGGCCGGCGCGCCCTCCGTCATAGCCGCCTCCGGGCAGCTCGGCGACTCCCAGGACCTGGTGACCCTCGCCGGGCAGACCCAGGACGCGCTCAGCCTCGCCCACGCCCTCGCCGACGAGCGCGACGAGGTGACCTCCTACGTCGCCGCCGGCCGCCCCAAGTCCAAGGCGCCCTCCGAGCAGCGCAGCACACGCGTCGACCGCCAGGTCGACGAACTGCGCGCCGACACCGACACGCCCGCCTGGCTGCGCTCGGACCTCGACGGCATCGCCGCCGTGCGCCGCGCCGCGCTCACCGGGCAGTCCACGGCCCTGCAGACCCACCAGGCGTACTCCGCCGCCATCGCCGAGCTGCACAGGCTCGCCGAGCAACTGGCCGCTCAGCTGCCGCCGCGCGCCGGCTCCGGCGGCCACTCCCTCGCCGAGCTGGACACCGCCGTCCAGCAGGCCGCCGCCGCCCGCGGACTGCTGCTCGCCGCGCTGAACGTGCCGCGCTCCACGCAGACGGTGATCAGCCCGGTCACCGGCCTGCCCACCACGACGACCACCTCCTCGGCCGCCGGCACCAAGCAGCGCAACGCGCTCAGCGCCGCCGCCCAGCAGGCCCGGGTGCGCTCCGACGCCGCCCTCGCCGGCTTCCGCGAGACGGCGCCCGACGCCGCCCGCGCCTCCTTCGACTCCACTGTCACCGGGCCCGAGGTCGACTCCGCCGAGAAGTACCTCGCCTCCCTCACCGACCAGCCGGAGCTGTCCGACCGCGACCTCGGCACCAGCGTCAGCAAGGCCGAGGCGGCGCTCAGCGCCCGGGTCGACCGGATGCGCGGTGCGGAATCGTCCCTCTACGACCACCGCACCAAGGACCTGGCCAAGCTCCGTGACGACGATGTCACCGCGCTGGAGCTGCGCATCGCCCTGCTCGGCGCGCTGCTGCTGCTCGCCATCGGCACCGCCACCGCCCTCGCCCGCACCCTGACCCGCCCGCTGGCCGTACTGCGCCTGGGCTCGGCCCGGCTGGCCGGCGCCGCGGACGCGACGGCCGAGGAGCCCATCAAGTTCACCGGCCGCAACGACGAGTTCGCCCAGGTCGTCCGCTCCGTCAACGCCCTGCACGCGCAGGCCGCCGCCCTCGCCGAACGCGTCGCCACCCTGGAGACCGACCGCAAGCACCTGGTCGGCCAGCGCCAGAAGATGGCCGACGCCCGCGAGGAGCTGCGCGCCGAACTCGCCGGCTCCGCCGCCCAGCTGGAGCGGCTGCGCGCGAGCATCGGCGGCACCTTCGTCAACCTGGCGCTGCGCACCCTGGGCCTGGTCGAGCGGCAGCTCGCCGTCATCGAGAGCCTGGAGGAACGCGAGCAGGACCCCGACCGCCTCGCGACGCTGTTCAAGCTGGACCACTTCGCCACGGTCATGCGCCGGCACAGCGAGAACCTCCTGGTGCTGGCCGGCACGGAGCACGTCCAGCAGCACGCGGGACCGGTCCCGCTGGTCGACGTCGTCCGCGCGGCGGTCAGCGAGATCGAGCGCTACGAGCGTGTCCGCATCGCCGCCCTGCCGCCGCACGCGCACGTGGCCGGCTTCGCCGCGGACGACCTGTCCCACCTGCTGGCCGAGCTGATGGAGAACGCCACCGCCTTCTCCCCGCCGGACCAGCCGGTGGAGGTCTCCGGCTGGCTGCTGGAGAACGGCGCGGTCATGCTCTCCGTCCAGGACGAGGGCATCGGCATGGCCGCCGAGCGGATGACCCGCCTCAACGCACGCCTGGCCGAGTTCGACCCCGAGTCCCCCTACGACCAGGAGGGCGAGGACGGCCTGGGCCTCGGCCTGTACGTGGTGGCCCGGCTGGCCCACCGGCACGGTGTGCGGGTCCAGCTGCGCGAGCAGAAGCAGGGCGGCACGGCGGCGGTCGCGGTGCTGCCCCAGTCGCTGCTGGCCGCCGCGCCCGACTCCGCCGCCCCGGCCGCCGCCCCGGTCTCCGGCGACACCAGGACCTTCTCCCTGCCCGGAGCGGACGCCGAGGCCAACTCCAACGTCCTGCCCACGCGCAAGAAGGCCGCCGACCCCCTGGTGGCCCTGGCGGAGCAGGCGGTACGGCAGTCGCAGGAGGCCGACGACGACGGGACCCCGGGCACCGCCCGCGCCGAAGGGGCCGCGGAGACCGGGACCGGGGAGCCGGCGGAGACCGCCGGAGCCGGCGAGACGGCGCGGACCGCCGGAGCGCCGGACACCGGGCAGGCGCCCGCGCCCGAGGCACGGCGGCCCGCTCCGCACGGGGACGTGGACCAGGACGTGGCCCCGGACCGTGACGCGGACCCGGACCGGGACACGGACGCGGCCCCGTCCCACGAGTCCCCGGCCGAGACGACGATGGAGCTCCTGCTCCCGCCCCGGCCCGGCGGCACGGCGCAGGTCGTCGCGCCCCGGTCCGGCGAGGCGGACGAACAGGACCGCCGGGACGCGCCGGCCGCCCACGACGAACACGCCCCGCAGACCCCCCACGCCCCGCAGACCCCCCAGACCCCCCAGCCCCGGCAGCAACCACCCGCCCCCGCCGCCGCAGCCCGCGCCGGCGGCCCGGACGGGTCCACCCCGGCCCCCGCCCCGGCCGAGGAAGGCGGCGCCAAAGCGGTGCTGCCCGCGCAGGCCGGGCCGGGGGCCGAGACCGTGCACGAGCGGCCCGCCGAGGACGAGGAGGAGCAGCTCACCGCCAAGGGTCTCCCCAAGCGCACGCCGAGGATCACCGCCCCCACCCAGGCCCCGCGCCAGCGGACCGGCTCGGTCGACGCCGAAGCCCTCCGGCGGCGACTCGGCGGATTCCGCCGGGGCGCCGAGGCCGGCCTGCGCGCCGTGGAGGCGGAGATCGCCGACAGGACGGCCGGGAACGAGCGGCCGGCCGGCCGCACCCATGCCGAGGAATCCACGGGGGGCACAGTCGAGGAGGCAAGCAGTTGACCGCGCCCAGTACCTTCGGACTGAGCAGTGAGGCCCGCAATCTGCACTGGCTGCTGACCAACCTCGTCGAGGAGGTCCCCGGCATCCAATCGGTCGCCGTGGTCTCCTCCGACGGCCTGCTGCTCCTCTCCTCCGACCCGGGACGCATCGCCGAGGCCCGGGAGAACCGCGGAACGGCGCGCACCGGCCCCCGCGGCTCGTCCGCCGACCTCGCCACCATCGTCTCCGGCATCGGCAGCCTCACCGTCGGCGCCGCCCGGCTGATGGACTCCGGCGCGGTGAAGCACACCATGGTCGCGATGGACGAGGGCAGCCTGTTCGTGATGTCGATCAGCGACGGCTCGCTGCTCGGCGTGCACGGCTCCGCCGAGTGCGACATGAGCGTCGTGGCGTACCACATGGCGCTCTTCGTGGGCCGCGCCGGCCATGTCCTGACGCCCGAACTGCGCAGCGAGCTGAGGAAGTCCCTGGAGTCCGAGTCGGCGGGGAGTCAGCGATGAGCAGTGCGATCAGCGGGGCCGCGAGCGGTCCGTACCGGAAACAGCTCCCGGTCCGCGGCGGCGACCGCAAGCCCGCCCGGGTCCGCCCCTACTCGCTCACCGGCGGCCGTACCCGCTTCGGCCACGTCCTCCTGGTGGAGACGTTCGTGGCCGCGCTGGAGGCGCCCGAGGAGCGCAAGGAGCTGACGAATGGTTCCCTCACCACCCGGGTCATGCCGGAGATGCGGGCCATCGTCGAACTGTGCCGCCGTATGCGCACGGTGGCCGAGATCGCCGCGCTGCTGAAGATGCCGCTCGGCGTGGTCCGCGTGCTCCTGAGCGATCTCGCGGACCAGGGAAAGATCCGTGTGTACGGAACCGGGACCGGTCACGGCACCGGCCGTCCGGACCGCGCTCTGCTGGAAAGGGTGCTGAGTGGACTCCGCCGTCTCTGACGCCGCCGGCGTCGCCCCGCTCGTCGTCGAGACCGACGAGGAACCGAAGTCCTGGCAGACGGACCGCACCCGCGCCCCGATCGCCACCAAGATCGTGGTGGCGGGCGGCTTCGGCGTCGGCAAGACCACGCTGGTCACCGCCGTCTCGGAGATCACGCCGCTGCAGACCGAGGCGCTGATGACGGAGGCGAGCGAGGACACCGACGACCTCACCGCCACCCCGGGCAAGCTGACCACCACGGTGGCCATGGACTTCGGCCGCATCACGCTCGACGACGACCTGGTGCTCTACCTGTTCGGCACCCCCGGCCAGCAGCGCTTCTGGTTCATGTGGGACGACCTGGTGCGCGGCGCGATCGGCGCCGTCGTCCTGGCCGACACCCGCCGCCTGAAGGACTGCTTCCCGGCGCTGGACTACTTCGAGAGCTGCGGGCTGCCGTACGTCGTCGCCGTCAACCACTTCGACGGCACCGAGCTGTTCGAGCCGGAGGACGTGCGGGAGGCGCTCACGATCCCCCCGCACATACCTGTCATGATCATGGACGCGCGGCGCCGTATCTCGGTGGTCGAGACCCTGCTGGCCCTCGTGGCCCACGCCCTCGAGGAAACCCCCGAGTGACCGGGTGACCGCCCGAGCAGTCCCTGACGCCGTCCAGAAGTCCTAGGAGGCACCACCCGCATGCGCAAGATACTCGTCGTGGGGGCCGGCCAGTCCGGCCTCCAGCTCGCCCTCGGCCTCCAGTCGCACGGGTACGAGGTCACCCTGATGTCCAACCGGACCGCGGACGAGATCCGCTCCGGCCGGGTGATGTCGACGCAGTGCATGTTCCACACGGCACTCCAGCACGAACGCGACCTCGAGCTGAACTTCTGGGAGTCGCAGGCCCCGAGGATCGAGGGGCTCGGCGTCTCCGTCGCCGCCCCCGGCTCCTTCGACCCGGGCCCCTCGCAGCGCGCGATCGACTGGGTGGGCCGGCTCGACGGGTACGCGCAGTCGGTCGACCAGCGGGTGAAGATGGCCGGCTGGATGGAGACGTTCGCGCAGCGCGGCGGCCAGCTGGTCATCCACGGCGCGGCGGTCGGCGACCTCGACTACTTCTCCCGCGCCTACGACCTGGTGCTGGTCTCCGCGGGCAAGGGCGAACTGGTGTCGATGTTCGAGCGCGACGCCTCCCGCTCCCCGTACAGCGAGCCGCAGCGCGCCCTGGCCGTGGCGTACGTGCACGGCCTCGGCCCGCGCCCGGAGCACCCGGACTTCGACGCGGTCCGCTGCAACCTGGTGCCCGGGGTCGGCGAGATGTTCATCATGCCGACGTACACCCTCTCCGGCCGTGCCGACATCCTGTTCTGGGAGGGCATCCCCGGCGGCCCGCTCGACGTGTTCAACGGCGTCAAGGACCCCGGCGAGCACCTGCGCCTGACGCTGGAGCTCATGGAGAAGTTCCTGCCCTGGGAGTACGCGCGCGCCACGGACGTGGAGCTCACGGACGCGGGCGGCACCCTCGCCGGCCGCTACGCCCCGACCGTCCGCAAGCCGATCGGCCGGCTGCCCGGCGGCGGCCTGGTCCTGGGCGTGGCGGACGTGGTCGTGGCCAACGACCCGATCACCGGCCAGGGCTCCAACTCGGCCTCCAAGTGCGCCGCCGCCTACCTCGCCTCGATCCTCGAGCACGGCGACAAGCCGTTCGACGAGGCGTGGATGCAGCAGACGTTCGACCGCTACTGGGCCACCGCCCAGCACGTCACCAAGTGGACGAACGCCATGCTCGCCCCGCCGCCCGAGCACGTGCTGAACCTGATCGGCGCGGCCGGTCAGCTCCAGCCGGTGGCCGACCGCTTCGCCAACGCCTTCAACGACCCGGCCGACTTCGAGAACTTCTTCTTCGAGCCGGAGAAGACCGAGGCCTATCTGGCCGAGGTGACCGGAGCGCCGGCCGCGTAGAGGCCCGCGTCCGGGCCGTCCAGGGCGCCCGCGGGGAGCTTCGGCGGCGTGTACCGCCGCAGGGGCTCCCCGCCCGGGTCGGGCCGTACGGCCCCCAGCACCGGGTTGGCGGCGATGGGGGACACCTTGACCTTGGCGCCGGGCCGCGGCGCCTGCACGACCATGCCGTCGCCGAGGTAGAGGGCGACATGGGTGGCCTCGGGGAAGTAGACGACCAGGTCGCCCGGCCGCAGCCGGTTCAGCGGCACGTGCGGCAGCCGGGCCCACTGCTCCTGACTGGTGCGCGGGATGGGCGTCCCGGCGTGCCGCCAGGCCTGGGCGGTCAGCCCCGAGCAGTCGTACGCCGCCGGGCCCTCGGCGCCCCACTGGTAGGGCTTGCCCAGCTGCCGTACCGCGTAGCGCACCGCCCGGTCGCCCTCCTGGGTCGGCGGGGTGCCGGCGCTGAGCGTGCCGGAGGCCAGGAACCTCTTCTGCGCCTCGGCGATCCCGTTCTTCTCGAACTCGGCGAGCGCCGCCAGTTGCGCGGCGCTGAGCGAGGCGAGCAGCCTCTCCACCTCGTGCAGCCGTCCGCGCACGTCGTCCCGGGCCTGCTGCTGCCGCCGGGCCAGGGCGAGCCGGGTGTCCAGCGCCTTGCGGGCCTCGCGGGCGAGGTCGTCGGCCTTCTTCTCGCTGCCGGCCAGCCGGCTCACCGTCCCGGCCCGCTCCCGCGCCAGCTGTCCGATGACGTGGCCCTCCTCCAGCGCGTGCTGCGGGTCGCGGGCCAGCAGCAGCCGGAGGTAGGGGGACAGGCCGCTGCTGCTCTGGTACTGCTGCCGGGCCAGCTGTCCGGCCGCCGCGCGGCTGCCCCGCAGGGCGAGCCGGGCGCGGGCGAGGTCCGCCCGCAGCCGGTCGCTCTCGGCGCGCTGCTTCTTCAGCTGCTCGGCGGTGGCGTTGTAGGTCTCGGTGGCCCGCTCGGCCTGCCGGTACAGCCGCTGAAGGTCCGTCAGCAGTGTGGCCACGGAGGGCTGTCCGGGCTGGGGCGGGGGCGGCACGGCCGTCGCGGACACCGGTACGAGGGCGGCCTGTGCCGCCACCGTCGCCGCACCCACCAGACGGAGCATCCGTCCTGACACGTCATCACCTCCGGTCGCGGAGCGGTGTTCCCGCTCCTCACCGAGAGGATTCGACGTATGAGCCGACTGGTGTGCCGATTGTGCGCCGTACGGCGCAACGCGGTCACCCGCCGGTGTCCTCCGGCTTGCCGCCGGGCCGCTTGCGGGGTCCGGATCCCGACCACGGCCACCTCGGCCGGACGCCCTTGCCGCCCTTGCCGCCCTCCGGGTCGTAGGCGTACTTCCAGCCCTGCCGCAGGCCGAGCGTCCGGCTCTGCCCGCGCGGCACCCGCCGGTAGACCAGCACGGTCGGCGGGCCGCCGGCCGCGTCCGGCACCGGGATGCGGTACGTCCTGGGCGGGTGGCCGGTGGGGCCCACCAGCACGGGCAGCACCCGGCCGTCCATCGGCCCGCCCTCGAAGGGGGTGTCTTCGCTCTTCACGCCACCAGTGTCAGCCATCCGCCGGGGACAGGGCGCGGGCCACCAGCGCGGCGGTCTGCGCGTCCCGGGCGGCGGTCACGGTCATCACGGCCACGAACTGCTCCACCAGCCAGTCCCGCAGCTCCTCCACCGGCGGCTGCTTGCCCTCGTCGAGCCAGATCAGCGAGGCGGCCTCCACCGCCGTGATCCACATCCGCACGGTCATCCGCAGCCGCGGTCCCGGGTCCGCCACCTCCAGATGGCTGAGGATGCGCTCGGCGGCGGCCCGGCGCACCCCGTCCACGATGGCCGTGGTCCGCGAGGTCTCCACCACGCTGCCGCCCTGGAGCAGCGCGGAGAAACCGGCGTCGTGCTGGTCCACGAAGGTCAGATAGCGGTCCAGGGCGCGGGCGAGGCGGGGCAGCGGCGGCCCCTCGTGCGGCTCGTCGAAGCACAGCCGCAGCTCCTCGGCGGCCGACCGGAGCGCGGCCTCGTACAGCTGCTGCTTGCCGCCGGGGAAGTACCGGTACACCAGTGGCCGGGAGACGCCCGCCGCCTCCGCCACGTCGTCCAGCGAGACGTCCTCCGGCGCCCGGTGCGCGAAGAGGGACAGGGCCGCTTCGAGCAGCTGGGCGCGCCGTTCCTCGACGCTGAGTCGGCGGTAAGCGGGGGTGGGCGCGGCAGGGGTCATGTCCGGCAGCGTAATCGCCGCCCGCCCGGCCCACCCACGTCGAGAGGCCGGGGCGCCGCCGCCCGGGACGGGCTCAGGCCAGCAGCCCCGAGGACTTCCACAGCCGCCGTCCCACACCCCGCAGCACGCCGATGTCGTCCAGGAAGTCCGTCAGCCGCTTGGCGCCGGTCTGCATGACCTCCCGCCGGTGCGCGCTCGCCTTCACCTGGGCCACGGCCTCGCGCTTGTCCAGGCCGACGTTCGTGTACACCTCGGGGTTGACGAAGGCCACGGAGAACACGCGGGCGAACTCGCCGGAGGTCACCCGGGTGAACTCCTGGGACCACCTCGGCGCCGTCACCATCTGCCGGCGCAGCTCCTCACGGGCGTAGCGCACGTGCCGGGCCTCCTCCACCACGTGGATCCGCGTCACGCCCCGGATCAGCGGCTGCACCCGCTCGTCCGGGAACGTCAGCCGCTGCATCCAGTCCAGGACCTCCTCGCCCAGCAGCGTGGCGGTGAAGGAGCCGGGGGTGGTGGAGACGGTCTTGAACAGCCGGCCGAGGTTCTGGTGCACCCGGCTGACCGGGTACCAGGGGGTGCCGCCGCGCTGGATCACCCGGGCGAACATCTTCGAGTGCCGGCACTCGTCCTCGATCTCGGTCAGCGCGTAGCGCACGTGCGCGCTCGTGGCCGCCTTGTCGTAGATGTGCCGTACCAGCAGCTGCATCAGGATCAGCTCGAACCAGATGCCGAGCGAGGCGAGCGCCGCGGCCTCGTGCTGGGAGAGCAGGATGCGCTGCTCCTCGCTCATCCGCCGCCACATCGGTGTGTCGTACAGGGACACCAGCTCGGGCGGCCAGAACCACTTGCCCTCCTCGAAGGGCGCGTCCCAGTCCAGTTCCTTGTCCGGGTCGAAGGAGTGCCTGGCGGAAGAGGCGAGCAGCCGCTCGGCCACCTGCTCGCGGTCCTTGAGCAGGCCGAGCGCGTCGCGCAGTCCGGCGAGCGCGTCGGCTTCCGTCACGGTCGTCATGGCTGTCCACCTCGTCGTACGGGGGTGCGGCTGGGGTGCTGGTTACCCGCGGGTCAGTTCTTCCGACTCTTATGAGACTGCCTGTCAGCAAGCCCGTCAATCCCTTGCACAGGACTTGTTGACTCCGCGTCTACGTGTGAGCCTGCGAAGTATGCCGACCTACGACCTGTACGCCATGGATCCCGGCGACCCCCACTGGCAGGTCCCCGCGTCCGGAGCGGCCCGGTTCAGCTGGGAGTACGACGAGGGACGCGACCGACTGCTCGCCCTGTACCAGAAGGGCAAGGACAAGCAGTGGGACGGGCAGAAGCGGATCGACTGGGACCTGGACGTCGACCCGTACGACCCGCTGGGCACCCCGGAGGAGGCGATGACCCTCTACGGGACCCGCTACTGGGACGCGATGACCGAGCGGGACAAGGGCGAGCTGCGACAGCACTTCGCGTCCTGGCAGTTCAGCCAGTTCCTGCACGGCGAGCAGGGCGCCATGATCTGCGCCGCGCGGATCGTGGAGTCCGTCCCCGACCTGGACGCGAAGTTCTACTCGGCCACCCAGACCATGGACGAGGCCCGGCACGCGGAGATCTACGGCCGCTTCCTGCACGAGAAGATCGGCATGGTCTACCCGGTCAACGACAACCTCCAGGCGCTGCTCGGCGACACCCTGCGCGACAGCCGCTGGGACATGCCCTATCTCGGCATGCAGGTGCTGATCGAGGGACTGGCGCTGGCCGCCTTCGGCATGATCCGCGACACCACCGACAAGCCGCTGCCCAAGCAGATCCTCGCCTACGTCATGCAGGACGAGGCCCGGCACGTGGCCTTCGGCCGGATGGCGCTGCGCGACTACTACCGGCAGCTCACCGACGCCGAACTGCGCGAGCGCGAGGAGTTCGTCATCGAGGGCTGCTACCTCATGCGGGACCGGCTGCGGGGCGTGGAGGTCCTGGAGAACTTCGGCATCCCCAGGGCGGAGGCCGAGGAGCTCAGCGAGCGCTCCGAGTTCCTGCGGCTGTTCCGCCAGTTGCTCTTCAGCCGCATCGTGCCCTGCGTCAAGGACATCGGCCTGTGGGGCAAACGCCTGCAGCAGGCCTACGTCGACATGGGCGTCTTCGAGATGGGCGACTCCAACCTCGACCTGCTGATGGCCCAGGACGAGGAGATCGCCGAGAAGCTGGACGCGGAGCGCTTCGCGGCCGAGGAGCGCGACCGCGTCGCGGAGGTGACGGCGGCGATCGAGGAGGGCCGCCAGGTCACCGGCTGACCGCCCGCCGCCGCGCGTCACCGGCACCGTGCGGGGCGGCGGCCCGGGCGCGGGCGTCCGCCCCGTCCTGGGCGTCCCGGGCGCCCGGGCGGCCCCGTCCGCGCACGTCACCTCACCCGACCGAGCAGCCGAGCCCTTCGGGCACCGGTCGGGTCAGCGGCCCGTGGGCTCCCGGCCCGTACGACGTGCGCAGGGTGAAGGCGTACGGCGTCGGGCCGTTGGCCCGCAGGTGCAGCAGGCGGGCCTCGGCCTCGGCGACCGTCGGCCGGTGGCCCGCCGGCACCCACCACAGGGCCGTCACCGCCTCCTCGAGCCGCTCGAAGAACTCACGCCGGCGGGAGAGCATCTCCCGGTGCCGGCCCTGGTACATGAAGGCGGTCAGGGCGTCGGTGTCCCGCCACACCGACATGTTGACGATCAGCCACGCGTCCCCGAAGACCGGCACGTCGGTGGCGTTCCCTCCCTCGCCGGCCAGCCGCCACACGAAGCCGTCCGCGGCGTCCGCGTCCGCGTTCACCGGATCCAGCGCGTCGACGAAGTCCTTCAACCGCGGTGAGTCCAAAGGGGCTTTGAGGCGGGCGATGTTGACCTGGGCGAGTTCGTACCGCTCGGCAGACGTCATGCCCGGACGGTAGGCCGAACCCGCCGCGCGGCGGTACCCCCCGTCTCACCAGACGGGCATCACCGGGCGGGCATCACCGGGCGGGCATCACCCAGACGGGTATCACCGGGCGGGCATCACCGGGCCGGTGCGGCGCGCAGCACCGCCTCCATCACCGCCCGCGCGATCGGCGCCGCCGTACCCCCGCCGCTGATGTCCCCGCGCCGCGCCGAGGCGTCCTCCACCACCACCGCGACCGCGACCCGCGGGTCCATGTCGTCCTCGCCCTGCGCCCAGGAGACGAACCAGGCGTACGGCGTCCCGGAGTTGCCCACCCCGTGCTGCGCCGTGCCGGTCTTGCCGCCCACCGTCGCCCCCGGGATCGCCGCGTTGCGGCCGGTGCCGTCCTCGACCACGTCGCACATCAGCTCCCGCAGCCGCTCCGCCGTCGCCGGGCGCATCACCTGGCGCAGCGGCCGGGAACCCGCGGTCGACACGGTCCCGCCGCCGCGGCGCGTGGTCCGCTCCACCAGGTACGGCGCGCGCACCTGCCCGCCGCCGGAGACCGCCGCTGCCACCATCGCCATCTGCAGCGCGGTCGCCCGGGTGTTGTACTGGCCGATGGACGACAGCGCCAGCTGCGCCCGGTCCACCCGGGTGTCGAAGGTGCTCGGCGCGACCGAGAACGGAATTCGAAGCTCCGTGTCGTTGAAGCCGAAGCTCTCGGCCGCCGCCCGCATCCGGTCCACGCCCACGTCCACGGCCAGTTTCGCGAACACCGTGTTGCACGACCACTCGAAGGCGTACCGCAGGGAGGCGTTCGCACAGCCCTCGGCCTCGTTCACCAGGCTCGTCCGGGTGCCGGGCAGCCGGTAGGGGTCCGGGGAGCGGGTCGGCGCGTCGAGGTCGGTCACCACCCCCGCGTCCAGCGCCGCCGCCGCCGTGACCACCTTGAACGTCGAGCCCGGCGGATAGGTCTGCCGCACCGCCCGGTTCAGCATCGGCTTCTCCGGGTCGTCGTTCAGCCGCTGCCAGGCCGCCGTCACCGCCGGACCGTTCCCGGACAGCTCCGCCGGGTCGTACGACGGAGTGGACACCAGCGCCAGGATCCGTCCGGTCGCCGGCTCGACCGCCGCCACCGCGCCCTTGCGCGCGCCGAGCCCCCGGAACGCGGCCAGCTGGGCGCCCGGCTCCAGGGTGGTGACCACGTTGCCGCCCGGGCTCCGCGCCCGCGTGAAGTCGTTCCACAGCCGCAGGCCCGCCAGTATCGGGTCGGTGCCCGCCAGCAGGTCGTCCTCCGCGTGCTCCAGGAACGTCGTCCCGTACCGCTGCGAGGCGAACCCGGTGACCGGCGCGTACAACGGCCCGTCGGTGTACGTCCGCTCGTAGCGCAGCTGCTCGCCGGTGTCCCTGGAACCGGTGACCGGCCGGCCGGCCACCAGGATGTCGCCGCGCGGCTGGCCGTAACGGGCGATGGTGGGACGCCGGTTGGCCGGATTGTCGCCGTAGGCCGGCGCCTGGAGGACCTGGAGCCAGGCCGTGTTCACCAGCAGCGCCCCCAGCAGCAGCACACAGAAGGCGGCGGCGTGCCGGATGTACCTGCTCATGGGGCCACCCTCCCGTCGTACTGGCGGCGCGCCACATGGCTCACCCGGATCAGCAGCGCGACGATCGCCCAGTTGGTCACCACCGAGGAGCCGCCCTGCGCCAGGAACGGCATCGCCATGCCGGTCAGCGGGATCAGTCCCGTCACCCCGCCCGCGATCACGAACACCTGGAGCGCCACGATCGAGGCCAGCCCGACCGCGAGCAGCCGCCCGAACGGGTCGTGCAGGGCGAGGCCGGCCCGGTAGCCGCGCTCCACGAGCAGGGCGTACAGCAGGAACACCGCCGACAGCCCGGCCAGCCCCAGCTCCTCCCCGGCGGTGGCCAGGATGAAGTCCGACTTGACGGCGAAGCCCACCAGGATCGAGTGGCCGAGGCCGAGGCCGGTGCCGAGCAGCCCGCCCGCCGCGAAGGAGAACAGCGACTGCGCCACCTGCCCCGGCCCCTGGCCCGCCTCGATGGACGCGAACGGGTGCAGCCACTCGTGGACCCGGCTGTGCACATGCGGCTCCAGCCAGCCCACGGCGACCGCCCCGGCCGCCGCGAGCAGCAGCCCGACCGCGATCCAGCCGGTGCGGCCGGTGGCGACGTAGAGCAGCACCACGAACAGGCCGAAGAACAGCAGCGAGGTCCCCAGGTCCCGCTCCAGCACCAGGACGCCCACGCTCAGCAGCCAGATCGCCACCACCGGCCCGAGCACCCGCCCGGTGGGCAGCTGGAGCCGCCACACCCTGCGGCCGGTGAACGCCAGCGCGCCCCGGTTGGCGGCCAGGTACGCGGCGAAGAACACCGCCAGCAGCACCTTGGCGAACTCGCCCGGCTGGAAGGACAGGTCGCCGAGCCGGATCCAGATGCGGGCGCCGTTCACGGCGGGGAAGAGGATGGGCAGCGTCAGCAGGACGAGCGCGACGACGACGCAGAGATAGGCGTAGCGCTGGAGCCAGCGGTGGTCGCGCAGCACCAGGACGACCAGGATGAACAGGCCCACGCCCAGCGTCGACCACACCAGCTGTACGGGCGCTGCCCGCTCGCCCGGCGTCTCCAGGTCCAGCCGGTAGATCAGCACCAGGCCGAGCCCGTTGAGCAGCACCCCGATCGGCAGCAGCAGCGGATCGGCGTACGGCGCCCGCAGCCGCACCGCCCCGTGGGCGAGCAGCGCGAGCACGCCGAGCCCGGCGCCGTAACCGGCGGCGCCGGGCGGGACGGTGCCGTACCGCGCCAGGCCGACGGCGCAGTAGCCGTACACGGACAGCAGGACGGCGAGGACGATGAGGGCGAGCTCGACGCCGCGGCGCCGGGGGAGGCGGACGGGGGACACGGGCGGGTCCGCCGCTGACACGGTGGTGCCGGCCTTGGTCATGTCCGGAACTTACACAAAACGGGCGTGCTGTCGGCTGTGGGTGTCAGCACCAGCGTGGCGGCGCCCCGAGGTTCGCGATGAAGCGCGCCGAGCCGAAGGACCAGACGCCGTCCGCGAGCAGGTACCACACACGGTTGCCGAGCACGTTCTGGCCCAGTGTCCTGCAGTAGATCCAGACGACCTCGCCCGGGCGGGCGATGCGGACCACCCGGCTGCCCTGGGTGGGACGGCTGCGCAGCGCCAGTCCGCCGCGGGCCGTGACGACGCCCCGGTAGAAGCGCGGGGCGTCCTGCCCGGCGGTGCCGGCAGCGGTGCCGGTGGCGGTGCTCTGCGTGCTGGGCTTGTCGCCGGTCTTGCCCGCGTTCCCGGCGGCGGTCGGGGAGGGCGAGGCGGCGGGGGCGGCCGCGGGCGCCGACGCGGTGTTCGGGGCGGGACCGGGAGCGGGTTCCGGGCCGCCCCGGTGGTCGGCGGCGAGGGCGGGCACCACGGCGGCGGCGGTCACCAGGGCGCCGGCGGCGAGCGTCGTGGCCAGCCGGGTGATGGGGGAGTGCAGGGGCATGGGTAGGTACCTCCACCTGAGGTGGCGAAGCCCGCCGACGGCTGCTCGACAGCGGACGGATCCGGGCGAATCTGACTCACTGCCACATTAGGAGCGCTTCCGGCGGGGCGCCCGTCACGCTCCGCCATCGGGGGCGCGTGGACACCCAAGTCGTCAGGGAGGCTCGGGGCGTCGTCAGTTGAGGTGGCGTCATCCGCGGTGCGTGTACGGTGTGCGGCCGGCCGGCCGGTGGGCGCGGTGTCCGCCGGTCCTCGGTCCGCCGGGTCGGTCCGCCGGGTCCGTCCGCCGCCCCCCCCGCGGTCCGGCCGGTGCGTCCGCCGGGGTACCGCCCCGTACCGTCGCCGTTCGTCACCGGGGCCGGACGCCTTGTGACGCCGCCGGTGCCTCCGGCCGCCACGGTGCCGCACCCGGAGGGACGGGCCCCCGGAGGGACGTGCGCCCGGAGGGACGGGCCTCTGGAGGGATGTGCCCCTGGAGGGACGGGCTCCCGCAAGGACGACCGCCGCCGTGAGGGGAGCGGCGACCACCGCCGCGGTGCTCCCCACGGGCGAAACGATTACTCGGCCAGTTCCTCCAGCAGCCGCACCGTCGGCAGCCCCGCCCGCAGGTACGCGACGAACAGTTCGTTGTGCAGCGCCCAGGACGAGCGGCGGGCGCGGATCAGCCGGATCGCCTCGTCGGCGGAGCACCCCCGGCCCACCAGCGCGTGGGCGACGACCAGGCCGGACCGGTTGTACCCGGAGTAGCAGCGGACGAGGACCCGGCGGCCCGCGTCCAGCGCGTCGCAGGCGGCCTGCGCCAGCCGCATCACCCCGGCCAGCTGCGTCCCGTCCAGCGGGCCGTCCGGGATCGGCCACACCTGGTGCTCCACGCCGGGGTCGGGGCCGTATCCGGGGAGCCTGAGCAGGCTCTGCACGAGATCGAACTCGTCGTGCACGACGGCGAGCTCCACCTGGCCGGAGCGGCTCCTGAACTCGTGCCCGCCCATCCACAGGCCGGGCACGATCTCGCTCCAGGGGCTGTCCGGAGCCGGTACGTCGGGCTGCTTCCCGCGGGTCCGCAATGACGCCTCCCCCAACTCCCCTGCCAACCGCTTCTCAAAGGTAGCCGGGTTCTTGCCTCGGGAGCACCCCGCCTGTTCCCATGGTCATGGGGGTGATGGTGCATGAGCGGACACCGCGGACTGCGCGTCATACCGACCTGGCGCCACGGACAGGACCGGCTGTACGTCTGCCGTCCGGACGGCGGGAACGTCGCCTGGTACGACCGTGAGGCCGCCCGGGTCAACATCCTGAGCGAGGACGAGCGGGAGGCCGTGCTCGAGGCGCTGGGGCCCTTCCTCACCGGCCCGGTCGCGGTGGGCCCGCCACCGGTTCCCACCCCGGCCGAACTCGCCCGCCTCAGCCTGCACCCGGACGACGACCTGGCGCCCAACCGGCCCGGCGAGGCCCTGCTGGTCGCCCTCGACCGGGACCCGGCCCCCGCCCACCGCCTCCGCCCGGACCCGCGCCGCCGCGCCCTCGCCGCCGAGCAGACGGTGGGCGACGCCCTGGACCGCCTGGACGGCGCGGGCTGGCACACCCTGCACTCGGTCCCGCTGCCCGGCGGCGACCGCATCCACCACCTCGCGATCGGCCCCGGCGGCCTGCTCGCCGTCCACTCGCTGCACGCCCGCAGGCAGCGGGTCCGGATCTCCGACCCCATGGTCGCCCTCGGCCGCCACGACCCGGAGCCCCTGCTGCGGCACCTGCGCGCCACCGCCGACCGCGCCTCCTACGCCCTCACCGCCGAGGTGCGCCCGGTCCTGGTCCTCGAGGGCCCCGCCGACGTCCACGTCACGGCCCCGCCCCGGGGCGTGCGCGTCCTTCAGGACACGGACGTGGAGAACCTCACCCGCCTGGGCGGCGTACTGAAGCCGGCGGACGTGGAAGCCCTGCACGCCATGGCCCGGGACCGGGGCACGTGGCTGCGGGTGTGAGACCGGCCTGAGACCCGGAGCCACCATCTGAGCGCCGCACGGGGCGCCGGCCCCGAGTGCCGGGCCCCGAGTGCCGGCCCCCGACTGCCGGGCTCCGTACGCCCGCGCCCCGCGCCCCGCTCACGGCAGCGAGCCCGCGCGCCCCGGGTCCAGCAGCGGAGCCAGAAGATCGCCGAAGTCCCGGACCCGGGGCGGTACGTCCTGCGCCCGGAACTCCATCGCGGCCACCGCCCGGCACCGGGCCACCTCCTCCCAGGTGACCGGCGTGGAGACCGTCGGCTCGGCCCGCGCCCGCAGGGTGTACGGCGCCGCCGTGGTCTTGCGCGCCGCGTTCTGGCTCCAGTCGACGAACACCTTCCCCGGCCGCAGACTGCGCGTCATCCGGTGCAGCACCAGCCGCGGCATCGCCTGCTCCGCCTCCATGGCCAGCGCCTTCGCGTACTCGGACGTCCGCTCGCTGGACGCCCCCCGCACCGCCGCCAGCAGGTGCAGCCCCTTGGACCCCGACGTCTTCGCGTACGCCTCGATCCCGTCCGCCGCGAGCCGCTCCCGCAGCCACAGCGCCACACGGCAGCAGTCCACCACGGTCGCCGGCGGCCCCGGGTCCAGGTCGAACACCAGCCGGTCGGCCTCCCCGGGCGCCTCGATCACCCACTGCGGGGTGTGGAACTCGGTGACGAGGTTGGCCGCCCACATCAGGCTCGGCAGATCCTGCACCAGCACCATCCGGGCCGGCCCGTCCGACCGCGGCACCCGCGCCGTCGTCACCCACTCGGGCGTACCGGCCGGAACGTTCTTGACGAAGAACACCTGGCCGTCGGGCCCGTCGGGGTACCGCAGGAAGGACAGCGGCCGGTCCCGCAGATGGGGGAGCAGTACGCCGGCGACGGTCGCGTAGTAGTGCAGCATCTCGGCCTTGGTGAACCCGGTCGCGGGATGGAGCACCTTCTCCAGGTTGGTCAGCGCGAGCCGTCGCCCCTCCACCTCTGTGATCGGCGCCATACGATAAGAAAACCACGCACACACCGGAAAACAGGTGAGACCTGGAAAAAGCGTGGCATACGGCCCACAAGGACCCGGAAGGTGCTGCACGTGCGATCCATCTGGAACGGCGCCATCTCGTTCGGCCTGGTCAGCATCCCGATCAAGCTGATGAACGCCACCGAGAGCCACACCGTCTCCTTCCGCCAGATCCACACGCAGGACGGCGGCCGCATCCGCTACCGCAAGGTGTGCGAGCTGGAGGGCCGGGAGGTCCCGCAGTCCGAGATCGGCAAGGGCTACGAGGACGCGGACGGCTCCGTCATCCCGATCACCGACGAGGACCTGGCCCGCCTGCCGCTTCCCACCGCGAAGACCATCGACATCGAGGCCTTCGTCCCGGCCGACCTGATCGACCCGCTGCAGATGGAGAACGCGTACTACCTGGCCGTGAGCGGCGCGCCCGCCGCCAAGCCGTACACGCTGCTGCGCGAGGCGCTCAAGCGCAGCGAGAGGGTGGCGATCGCGAAGTTCGCGCTGCGCGGCCGTGAGCGGCTGGGCATGCTCCGCGTGGTGGACGACGTGATCGTCCTGCACGGCCTGCTCTGGCCGGACGAGATCCGGGCCCCCGAGGGCGTGGCCCCGGACGCCGACGTCACGGTCCGGGACAAGGAGCTGGATCTGGCCGACGCCTTGATGGACACGCTCGGCGAGGTCGACCTGGAGGAGCTGCACGACGAGTACCGCGAGGCGCTGGAGGAGGTCGTCGCCGCCAAGGCCGCCGGCCAGGCGCCGCCCGAGGCGCCCGAGCCCGCGCGGGAGGGCAAGGTCCTGGACCTGATGGCGGCCCTGGAGAACAGCGTCCGGGCGGCCCGGCGGTCCAGGGGCGGGGAGACGGCGGCCGGGCGGGCGGCCGGGGAGCCGTCGGAATCGGAGACGGAGACGGAGGCCGAGGTCAGGCAGCTCCGGCAGCGCAAGTCCACCGCCGGGAGCGCGGCCGGGAAGGCCGCGCGGGCGGAGAAGAAGCCCGCCGCGAAGAAGGCGGCGGGCACGAAGAAGACGGCGGCCGGCCGGTCCGCCCGCACCGCGAAGAAGGAGGCGTCGGGGGCGGGGTCGGGAAAGGCCTCGGGACGGGCGTCGGGGTCGGCCTCGGGGTCGGCGAAGGCGGCCGCGGCCAAGGGCTCGTCGAAGAAGACCCCCGCGAAGAAGACGGCCGCCCGCAAGCGCACGGCCTGACCACCCGCCGGAGCACCCAGCCCCGCCGGAGCACCCAGCCCCGCCGGAGCACCCGGCCCCGCCGGAGCACCTGGCCGCGCCGGAGCACCTGGCCGCGCCGGAGCACCTGGCCGCGCCGGAGCACCTGGCCGCGCCGGAGCACCCGGCCTGAGCATCCAGGACCCCCCGAGCATCCAGGCCCCCCGAGGCCGGGAGGCCTACCGGGTGCGGCGCAGGGCCAGCACCGCGTTGTGGCCGCCGAAGCCGAACGAGTTGCTCAGGACCAGGTCGCCGTCGCCCGGCAGGGCGCGGGGCTCACCGCGCACCAGGTCGAGCCCGATCTCCTCGTCGGGCTCCGCGCAGCCCACGATCGGCGGCACGACGCCGTGGTGCAGGGTCAGCACGGCGGCCACGGCCTCGACGCCGCCCGCGGCACCCTGCAGATGCCCGAGGTGTCCCTTGAGCGCGGTGACGGGGACTCCGGGCACGCCCAGCACGGCGCGCAGGGCCCCCGCCTCGGCGAGGTCGCCCTCCACGGTGGCCGTGGCGTGCGCGTTGACGTGCACGACGTCGACGACGTGCCCGCCGGCGTCCCGCACCGCCCGGCGCAGCGCGAGCGCGACTCCGCTGCCCGAGGGGTCGGGTGCGGCCATGTGGTGGGCGTCGGCGGACAGCCCCCACCCGGCGGCCTCGCAGTAGATCCGGGCGCCCCGGGCCCGGGCGTGCTCCTCGGACTCCAGCACGAGCAGCCCGGCCCCCTCGCCGTTGACGAACCCGGCGCGGTCCTTGGCGAAGGGCCGTGAGGGCGAGGTGCCGTCCTCCAGGCCGTGACCGGACAGCGCGCGCATGGCCGAGAACGACGCCATGATCGCCGGCGTGACGACGGCCTCGGCGCCGCCGGCCAGGGCGACGTCCACACGGCCGTACCGTATGCGGTCGACGGCCTCGCCGATCGCCTCGGTGCCGGAGGCGCAGGCGCTGGTCACGGTGCGTGCCTCACCGGTGATGCGCAGGTCCAGCGACACCTGCGAGGCGGCCTGCGAGGGCACCGTCATGGGCGTGGTGAGCGGCGACACACCCCGGGGGCCCTTCTCACGCAGCTTGCGGTCCCCGCCGACGAGGATCGACGCGTCGCCGAGGATGGCCCCGAGGCTGACCCCGACCCGCTCCGGGTCGAGCCCGCTCTCGCGGGTCCCGCCCTCGGCGAAGCCGGCGTCGGCCCAGGCCTGCCGGGCCGCGAGCACGGCGAACTGGGCGGCCCGGTTCATCCGCCGGGCGGCGGCCCGGGGCAGCAGCGCGGCCGGGTCCACGGGCACCACGCCCGCGGTCCGCACGGGCAGCTCCGCGAACTCCTCGCCCTCCAACTCCCTTATGCCGTGCCGTCCGTCGAGCAGGCCCTTCCACAGCTCGTCCACCGAGGCGCCGAGCGGGGTGACGGCGCCGAGGCCGGTCACGACCACGCGCCGCGGCCCGGCCGTAGAGGGCTCGCGCGTCGGGCGCGTCTCGTGCCGTACGACGTACCCCTCGCGGTCGGCGTCGGCGGCCCATCCCCGCACGTCGTCGTCGGTGACCGTCTCGCCGCGGCCCGCGTCGAGGTCCCGGTGCCAGACGCCCCACCTGCGCCGGTACGTCACCTCGGCGCCCTCCGGGTCAGTGGCCCGCAGCCGGGTCACCAGGTCCCCGTCGTGGAACTCCACGGCGTCCAGCCGGGGGGAGGACACGGCCGGTACGGCCGCCACGTCCACCCGCCGGCCGGCGACGAACACCTGCTGCCCGCGCCCGAGGATCCGCTCCCGGTCCGTACCGCCGAGCGGCGGCCGCAGCACCACCGAGATCGTCTCGGGCGAGTCCGGAAGCGTGTGCATCACGACACACCACTGCTGCCGCTCGGCCTCCTCCTGCGACAGAGCGACCAGGTCGCCCGGGACCACCTCGGCGGCGGCAACTGCGTGGGGATCGATGGGGACTTCGGGCAACTCGGGCGAATAGGACATATCCGATACAGCTTCCTGAGGTGTGAAGTGTCGTATGCGGGCCTTTCCGAGTGAAAGGGGCGAAGGAGCGAAAAGCCATGGGGGTGCATGTGGCGTGCCAAACAGGACGGATGTGCGAATGCGGGTAACCGCCTTGAGCGGTCGCGGAGTTGGCCGGGTGCCCGCAGGGCGGTGTGCGACACCTCACGTACGCGTGGCGCGGGACGGGGTGTGACTCCGCCTACATTCGGGCGCTTTGACGGGAGCGGATGAGGTGAGGCTGTGTGACGTGGGGCACTTTCAGGCCGGTGACAGTGCGTGGCGAGGGTGGGAGGTGAGTGTGCGTGGCGAGGGTGGGAGGTGAGTGTGCGTGGCGAGGGTGCGAGGTGAGTGCGCGTGGCGGAGGTGAGCGGCGCGTGGGCCGAAGCGCCCCTTTGCGTCGGCCGTTCGGCCCGCTCGCCGTGCCCTCGCGGGGGACCGGTGGCCGTCGTGTGCGGGACCGCACGGCCCGCGCGCCGGGCGCCCGGCCGGGCCATGCTGGCCAGTGACCGGCCCCTGGACGCCGCACGAACCCCGGTTCGGTTCGGCTGCCCGGCCACGTCTTCTCGTGTCCACGGCCGCGGCACGCGCCGCGTCCGCACGGGCCGGTCGCCGCCCGGCCGGCCCACCTGCCACGGCCGGCCGGTGATCCGCCACGCCCCGGCGCCGGATCCGGCGCGGTGCGGGCCGCCCGGACGCGCGAGGCGAGCCGGGGCGTGGCGGATCAGTGGCCGCTCAGGCCAGTGCGGCCCTGAGCACGGTGAGCGCGGTCTTCGGCTCGGCCGCCGCGTGATGGATGCCGGGGATCTCCTTGTCCAGTCCGAGCAGGCCGTGGACGGCGTGCATGGCACCGCGCACGGAGTACTCGACGGTGAACACCACGTCCTCCGGGATCTCCGTGAACTGGCCCAGGAAGGCGAAGTTGGCCGCGCCGCGCGGGACGACCGGAGGCCGGTCGTGGACCGTGCGCGGGGCGAACTGGCTGGTGACGTACGGCATCATCACCGGGACGACGGTCGTGGTGGCCGCGACCTCCTCCTCGATGTCCGTCATCCCGGGGTGGCCGAGCAGCTCGGTGAGGATCTCCCGCCCGGTGGCCCGCGCCATCGGCTTGCCGACGAAGTCGCCCTCGCGGTCGACGAACAGGCCGTAGCCCCACAGCCGCCATGCGCCGTCGCGCCTGTCGCGGACCAGTTCGGGCGCGTGGTCGTCACTGCCGTAGGCGGCGTCGGCGGTCTCGAGCCCAGGGTGAGGAACGCGTAGTCGCCGGGGCCCAGTTCAAGGGTGCCGGGCTGTCCGTCCCGCTCCAGGTGCAGCCGCCGCACCCGGCGGGTGCCGTCCTCGCCGGTGCTGAAGTCCACGTCGGTGACGCGCACCCCGTACTCGAAGCGCACCCCGCGGGCCTCCAGTCAGGCGCGCAGCGGGCGGATGACCGAGTCGTACTGGTTCAGCCGGGTGCGGCGCACCCCCGACAGGGTGTGCAGGCGCGGGAACTCCTGCATGAAGCGCAGGAAGTAGCGCTTGAGGTCGATGGCGCTGTGCCAGTTCTGGAAGGCGAACGTCGTGCGCCACGTCGTCCAGAACTTCGTCCCGAAGAAGTGCGGCGAGAAGAAGTCCTCGATCCGCCGCGCCCCGATCACCGACTCGGGCGGCACCAGCAGCCGCGTCAGCTCCAGCCGGTCCTGGACGTCGAGCCCGTAGTCCGAGGCGTCGAGCACCGTGCCGCCCGTGCCGATCAGCCGCGCTTTCGCCTCGGTGGGCCACTTGGCGTTGAACGCGACGATCTCCTCGCGCACCGACACGCCGGCGTCGGTCAGCGTCGGGATCGTCTCCGGGCCTCCTGGGCCTCCTGGGCCTCCTGGGCGTCCTGGGCGTCCTGGGCGTCCTGGGCCCATTGGTCCTCCTGGTCCTGTTGGACCTCCTCCCTCGATCTTCATTCCCGGGGAGCTTTCGCCTCCCCCGAGGAGGGTGAGGCCGCGAAGGCGCCGGACCGGTGTGATGGACACGGCGGCGGAACGCGTGCCGCTGCCGGGGCGTCCCGCCGGCGGCCCCGGGCCGGACGAGGCCAGGAGGCACCGAGTGACCCACTGGCGCGCTCTGATCGTGCTCGGGGCGGCCCAGTTCCTGATGGTTCTGGACACCTCCGTGATGAACGTCTCCATCAGCCAACTGGTCGAGGACTTCGACACCGAGGTGACCGCCATCCAGGCCGTCATCACCCTGTACGCCCTGGTCATGGCGGCGTTCATGATCGTCGGAGGGAGACTGGGGGACATCCTCGGACGGCGGCGCATCTTCTTCCTGGGACTGGCCGTCTACGCCACCGGATCGGCCCTGACCGCCCTGGCCCCCACCCTGTCGGTCCTCACCCTGGGCTGGTCGGTCGTCGAAGGACTCGGCGCCGCGCTGGTGCTGCCCGCCATGGCCGCCCTGGTCGCCGAGAACTACCGCGGGCCGGACCGGGCCGTCGCCTACGGCGTCATCGGGGGACTGGCCGGCGCGGGCATCGCGGTCGGCCCGCTGCTCGGCGGCTGGGTGACGACGTACCTCACCTGGCGGCTGGTCTTCGCCGGCGAGGTGGTCGTCGTGGCGGCCGTCCTGTGCTGCCACCGCTGGATCACGGAAGCCCCCCGGACCGGTCCGCGGCCCCGGCTGGACGCCGTGGGCGCCGTCCTCTCCGCGACCGGGCTGGCGCTGGGGGTGCTCGGCGTACTGCAGAGCGGCACCTGGGGGTGGGTGCAGCCGCGCAACCCGCCCTTCACCGTCCTGGGCTTCGCCCCGACCCTGTTCGTCATCGGTGCCGGAGTGGCCGTACTGGCCCTGTTCACGCACTGGGAACGGCGACGGGACGCCCGGGGCGCCGAACCCCTGGTGCATCTGGCGCTGCTGCGCCGGCCCGTGCTGCGCGCCGGTCTGCTGTCCCTGCTGAGCCAGAACGTCATCCTCCTCGGGCTGTTCTTCACGATCCCGCTGTACCTGCAGGTGGTGCAGGGCTTCGACGCCTTCCGGACGGGGCTGCGGCTGCTCCCGGTGTCGGCGGCGATGCTGGTCGCCTCCGCGGTCGGCTCCCGCGCCGGGCGGGTCGCCGGACCGCGCAGGGTGGTCCGGCTGGCCCTGGTGATCCTGGCGGGATCCATCCTGTGGCTCCTGGCCACCATCGACCCGGTCATCGACGACGCGCAGTTCGCCGCGGCCATGGCCCTGCTCGGCGTGGGCATGGGCCTGCTCGCCTCCCAGCTCGGCAACGTCGTCCAGTCCGGTGTGGGGGAGGAGGAACGCAGCGAGGCCGGCGGACTGCAGTTCACCGCCCAGAACCTGGGCTCCGCCCTGGGCACCGCCCTCATCGGGTCCCTGCTCATCGGCGCCCTCGCCCACGCGTTCACCACCCAGGTGGAGTCGGACCCGCGGCTGTCGCAGGAGGCACGCCGGCAGACCGGCGTGGCGCTCGAGGCCGGGGTCAGCTTCGTCCCCACCGACCAGGTCCGCTCGGCGGCCGAACACGCCGGGCTGCCGCCCGCCGAGGTCGACGCGATCGCGGACTCCTACGCGTCGGCGCAGCTGAACGGCCTGAAGTCGGCCATCCTCGCCACCGGCGGGATCACCCTCGCCAGTCTCCTGGTCACCGCCCCGCTGCCGGCCGGGCGCGCCAAGGACGACCGGACCCGGGGCGCCGGCGCCCCGGCCGACGAGCCGGACCCGGCCACCTGAGCCTGACGCGCCCGGCCGCCCGAGCCTGACGGCGCCCGGCCGTCGTGTCCGCGCCTGGTCGCCGTCTCCGTGCCCGGCCGCCGTCTCCCCACCCGGTCGCCGTGTCCGCGCCTGGTGGGCGCGGGCGGACGCGGCTCACGCGCTCACGCGCTCTCCGCCCGGACCCTCCCCGAGCGCACGGCGGCCCCCAACGCCTCGAAGTCGCGCTCGTTCTGGTCGGCGTACGCCTGCGCGAACCCGGCGAGAGCACGGTCGAAGCGATCGCTCCGCCCCAGGTAGGAAGCGATGGCCACCGGGTCACCGGAGCGGGCGTGGGCGCGCGCCAGACTGGCCCCGCACACCTGCGCGAACAGACGCATCAGCGCGGGGCTCATCGTGTCCGGCCGCGCGATGCCCTTCCAGTCCCGCAACTGCCGTACGTAGAAGTCCCGGCCGTGCCCGTCGAAGCCCACCACGTGCGTCCAGCCCAGGAAGATGTCCCCGGCGGTCTGCATCAGCCGCTGCCCCGCCACCACCCGGCGGCCCTGGTTGTCGTAGCGCTCACCGCCCGTGTGCGCGGCCAGCACGGACTCCTGCGCCTCCTTGGCCTGGAGCAGCAGGGGATCGTCGTCGTCCCGGCCGAGCAGGAGCAGGATCCAGCAGCGGGTACCGACACTCCCGACCCCCACCACCTTGCGGGCCACGTCCACGAGCCGGTAGTGGCGCAGCAGGTGCCGCCGCTCGGAGGGCAGGGTCCGTGCGTAGCTCTCCAGGATGGTCCGCAGCTCCCGCTCCTGGTCCGGCGCGTCCTGACCCTGCGCGTCCTGGGGCTGCCCGTCCCGCTGCTGCCCGCCGCCGGACGACGATGCGGACGACAACGTTGCGGACGACGATGCGGACGACAACGTTGCGGACGACGATGCGGGCCACGCGGCCGGTACGAGGTCCCGCAGCGGAGTGATCAGCGGCGGATCCGGAGTGATCCGCCGCCCTGCGGCGGTGACCCGGGTGAGCTTCTCGAACGCCTGCATATAGGTGCGGGTACGGGCCCGCGCCGCGGCCTCGGCGGAACGCCGCCGGGCCTCCTTGTCCATCGACGAGGCCAGCAGTTCCCGCAGACGGTCGGCGTCGTCCAGGGCGTACCAAACGTCCAGGGTGCGCATACCGGCGAACTCGTGCATCCGCTGCCGGTAGGCCCGTACGCACGTCTGCACCGCGCTGTTCTGCTCCCCGACCGGGAACCCGTTGGCCCGGCCCGCGACGGCGAAGCTGGTCGCCAGCCGCTTGACGTCCCATTCGAACGGCCCCGCCAGCGTCTCGTCGAAGTCGTTGATGTCGAACACGAGATGGCGCTCCGGGGAGGCGAGCAGCCGGAAGTTCAGGAGATGGGCGTCCCCGCAGAGCTGCACCGTGAGCCCGGTGCTCGGCGCGGGCCCGAGATCGGCGGCCATGACCGCCGCCGCACCGCGCAGGAAACGGAACGGCGACTCGAGCATCCGCCCGTAGCGGATCGGCACCAGCTCCGGCACCCGCGTGGCCGACTGGCGCTCCAGCACCTCCACGGGATCCGGCCGCTGCGGCCCCGCCTCGAACCAGCCGTGACAGGACCGCGAGGCACGCTTGCGCGCGTCCTTGCCGTACGCCGCCCTCTCGGCCGGCGTCAGCGAGGCCGTGAACGCACTCGGTATGGCCATGACTCACCCTCCGGTCCGGCCGTCCTCCACGTCCTCCTCCAGCTCACCCTCCCGCTCACCGGGCCGCCGTCCGAACCGGCGACGACACCTGCCGGCGGGTGCCACCGCGACCGTCCGAACCGGCGGCGAACCGGCGGCGACCCGGCGGGCGCCGCCGCCACGGCCTGGTCTGGCTGCGACACCCGGCGGGTCCACCGCCGCCGTCACCGCCCCGACCTGGCGGTGACACCCGGCCGGCACCACCGCGGCCACCCAGGTCGGCACCACCGCGGCCACCCGGCCGGCCGGTGGTCGGCCGTCGGTGCTGCCGTCAGCCACCACTCCACCGCCCGGGGACCGCGGAGGGATCACCCGCCGGGGGTGATCCCTCCGGCCGGCACCACGCGGGACGCTTCCCCCGGCGGCGTACCGCCCCGCCGACGGCCCATGCCGCCGACAGCCCACCACCCCGAGGAGGGCACCGATGAGACCACGCGGCCCCACCGCGAGCCGACCAGCCCGAGGCTCCCCGGCAGCGGCAGCGGCAGCGGCAGCGGCAGCGGCAGCGCGAGGCCGCGCCGGTTGGGCGCGCCTGGCCCTGCTCGCCCTGCTGGCGAGCGTCCTCGTACCGCTCGTCGTGGCCGGCCTGCGCAGCGTGCTGTGGGTCCTCATCGGCATCGCCGGACTGGCCCTGGCCGCCGTCGGCGTGTGGTGGACCCTGGCGCACACCGGAGTGACCCGCGTGCTCGGACTGGCCCTGTCGGTGCTGGCGCCGGTCGCGGTCCTGGCCCTGTACGCCGCGTCCGGCATGCTGGGGCCGGCCCTGCTCTCCCTGGCGCTGTGGACGCTGGCCGTCCTCGCGGCCCGCACCGCGTCGGCCCCGGCCCCCGCCCCCTCCTCACCCCAGCGCGAACCGCCCCCCGCCGAGCGCCCACGGCACCCCTGGATCCTCATGAACCCGCGCTCGGGCGGCGGCAAGGTGGACCGTCACCACCTGGTGGACAAGGCCGCTGCGGTGGGCGCCGATGTCGTCCTTCTGGGCCCCGGCCACCAGGACGTGGCCGCGCTCGCCCGCCGGGCGGTGTCCGAGGGGGCCGACCTGCTGGGCGTGGCCGGCGGCGACGGCACGCAGGCCCTGGTGGCGGAGGTCGCGGCACGGCACGGCCTGCCGTTCATGGTCGTCCCCGCCGGCACCCGTAACCACTTCGCCCTCGACCTCGGCCTCGACCGCGAGAACCCGGCGGCCGCCCTGGACGCCCTGACCGACGGGGTGGAGATCCGGGTGGACCTCGGCTTCGCGGCCGACCGGGTCTTCGTCAACAACGCCTCCTTCGGCACGTACGCGGCCGTCGTCGGCGACCCGGCCTACCGCGACGACAAAGTACGCACGGCCCTGCAGACCCTGCCGGGCATGCTCACCGGCACGGACGCCCCCAGGCTGCGGGCACGCTCCGAGGACGTGAGCGCGGACGGCCTGCAGGCCCTGCTGATCAGCAACAACCCCTACCGACGGGCCGTCGACTCCCCCCACCCCGGACGCCGCGAACGACTGGACTCAGGAATGCTCGGCGTACTCGGCGTCCACATCCAGAACACCGCCCAGGCCGCCCACCTCATCCGCGGCCCCCACTCCCCGAACCTCACACGCTTCACGACCCGAAAGGTCGTAGTGGAAGCGGACGCAGAAGTACATACGCCCCAGAACACACCCCCGTACACGGCCCAGAACGCGGCCCAGAACCCGGACAAGAAGTCAGACCCGCCCCCGTCCCTGCCGCCCCCGCCACCCCCGGCGATCCCGCCACCCCCGACGATCCCGCCACCCCCGGCGATCCCGGCCGGCATCGACGGAGAACACGTACTGCTCCCCACACCGGTGGTCTGCCGCATCGCCCCCGGTGCCCTGCGCGTGGTCGTCCCCCGCCACCGCCCGGGCTCCCCGCCCGCCCGGCCCGCGGCCGACTGGCCCCGCGTCGTGCGCCTCGCCCTCCGCCCGCACACCACGCGGGAGGGTCTTCCCTTTCGCCGTTCGGAGGCGTAGGTACCGGTTACCCCGCGAGGGCGCCTTCCGAGGCGTCGGCCCGCCAGTTCCGGACGGCGGGCCGCGCGGGGGCCAACTTCCCCCGTAAGCCCACCTGCCCACCTCACGGACAGCACCCGCCCGCCCACCGACGCACTGTCAGTGCCCGCGCCTAGAGTGCGCACCGCAGCGCAGGACTCACATCGGGAGGCAACAGGTGGGCGGCAACGCGTGGAGGCACACGGGCCCGTACCAGAGGGATCTGGCGGCGGCGTTCCGGCAGGAGCAGGACCGGGAGCTGGCGCGGGACAACCACGGGTTCGACGGCCGGTCGATAGAGGAACTGTGGCGGGACCGGGAGTGGCACGAGTACATCTTCACGGGCGGCACCGCCTCGGTCGTGGACTTCCCTCGCATGATCGAGCCCACGGACACCACCGAAGGCCCCTTCATGCGGCCACTGACCGAGCAGGAGGTCCGGGCGTGGTGCCCCAGCGGCCGTCCCACCTACGAGGAGTGGTCCGCCGCCCTGTCCTCCGACAAGCTGGACTTCCCCGCCCGCGGCCGAGGCAACCGCACGGTGCTCCACCACGGCGGCCGGCCCACGCAGATCGGCTACTGGGGAGTCACCGCGGACTAGCAGCGGACCGGCATTCGACCACGGAGCGAACCCGGCCCGAGTCGGCACGGAGCGAACCGGAGCCGAGCCGGCCCGACGCCCGAAGGCACCGGCCGGTCCCCGCCGCGTGATCCCTCACCCGACGGGGACTGCCACTGGCGCCGGCCCTGGCCCCGGCACTGGCAGGGTCAGGCAAGCCGCCGCCCCATCTTCGCCGACTGCCGGTTGTGCCCCTTCGTGTCCCACCACTCCTCGAGGTGCGCACGCACGAGGTGCACCAGCATCCGCACACGATCGGGCGGCGGCGCGGGCGAGGTGAGCACGTCCACCCAGGACTTGTCGTCCCAGGGCAGAGCGACCACCCAGCGCTCGTCCGGGTGGCCCGGGCGCCCCACGGTGAGCGAGTACGTGAACGTCATGCCGCGGTCCGGACGATGCTCGACCGACATCTCGGTGACGTCGAAACGGGTCCCGTCAGCAGCGACGTACGAGCGGCTCAGGGCCTGCTCGGCCGGTGTCCGCTGCTGCTCCTCCACGAGCAATCACCCACGCTCTCACCTCGGCCCACGTCTCACCCCGCCGACTAGCAGGCGGCAACACCCGCGACGATCGCCCGATCGACGTTGTAGGCCGTCAGAAGGTCGTTGTTCCCGGCCGGAGTACCCAGGATGGTGCGGAACTTCTCCACCCGCGGGCACTGGTTGAGGTAGGTGGAGTAACCACCACGGCCATTGGGGTCACCGGTCCCGATGGCCGCCTTGATCTTGCGGTCCATCGTGGCGTTCCACCCGTGCCGCAGCTTGATGTGCTTCCACCCCCACGTCTTGGTGCCGCAGCGCAGCGTGTAGAAGGTGGGCGGTCCCACGGGCACCTGACGGTAGTACTTCTTCAGCACGTAGTTACGGCTGTGGCTACGGCACTTGGCATCAAAACTGGCCGCCGCCGAAACACTCTCCGCGGAGGCGGAGGCGGAGGCGGAGGCGGAGGCGGAGGCGGAGGCGGGAGCCGCGGACATGGGCGCCGCGGATGCGGGAGCCGCGGACGCGGACCCGGCCACCGGAACCACCAGAGCCGCCGAAACGGCAGCACCGGACAGCACCGCCTTGACAGACGTGTTGAACAGCATGTGTTCCCCTCTTCATCCCCGTGGTCAGCGGGGACTTGGTCGGAAACGCCACCATTGGTGACGCCCCGTCATCCTTCCATCGCCCCCCACCCACAGGTCAATCCAAATTCACCCCACCCGACCCCCCTCTTCACACCCTCACCGCATCAGGCCGGCCGAGGCTCCAGGGCTCCTGCCCTCCCGTCGTGACGTGCGTCCGTCCGACCGGGCCGGCCGTACGCACGAACTGACAGGAACTGAAACGCATCGCGGCCGGTCGCCCTGACGACGGGAATCGGCCGCACTGACGACGGGAATCGGCCGCACTGACGACGGGAAAAGGGCCGATCCCGCCGCCCTCACCGGGCACGGCCGACGACCGGCGGCGGGACACCCGCTGCCGCCCTGGCCGTGGCTGATAGGCTCGCCTGTCGATCATGGGCATGATCGTTCGACGTACGGAGACGGAACAAGGGGGGCCCGTGCGGGCGATTCCGACGACCATGGCACTGGCGTGTTTACTGTGCGGGACCGCACTCACCGGCTGCGCGGCCGATGACAGCGCTGCGACGAAGTCCGCGGCCGACCTGCTCGACGACGCCAACCGCACCATGCGTGGGCTGCGTTCCGTGACCGTGGAGACGACCAACACCAGTGCCCGTGGCACGGTGAAGTCCCGGCTCAGCACCGATCTCAAGGAGCGATGCAGGGCGAAGGTCACCTGGACCGGGAACGGCAGCCTCGAACAGATCCGGATCGGCAAGACGGACTACGTCCGCCCGGACGACACATACCTCGAGCACTGGAGCGGCAGGAAGATCGAGGGTCTTCGGCCGAAGCGGTGGGTGAAGCAGCCCGCCGACCGGGCGCAGCCGGGTGACGGACTGACGACCTGTACCTGGCAGTTCGACTCGTTCGGCGAGGCGGAGAAGGGCGAGTCCCTCCACATCGGTGGTCGCGAGGCCATCGGGCTGCGCGTCAAGGACAAAGCCGATAAACAAGGAACGTACACCTTCTACGTGGCCACCGAGGGCAAGCCGTACCTGCTGAGGGTCGCCTACAGGTCTGACGCGAACGTCACCACCACGTCGTTCAGCGCCTTCGACGAGCCGGTCGACATCCAGCCCCCCGCGGCGTCGACAGTGCTGGACGCAGCACGCTGAGGACAGACGGCTCGGTCGGCCGTACTGCCTGGCGCGCCTGCAACGGATGCGCAAGCGGCGCGAATCGGAACGCCGCTGGCCGGGCCTGACCGACGCCGAGCCGCTGACGCCGGCGGTGATGCAGGCCCTGCCCGGCTTCGTCACGGGTTGGGTGGAGCAGCGGGGGCAGGGGGTGTTTGCCCTGACCCGAAGGGCGCTGAGCCGAAGGGCGCCGCACCAGGCGGCGTTGGTGCGAACGAGGCCGGGACGGCTGACGGCGAAGCCTCGACCGAGCGTCCCTTGCGAGCCCCCACCACGACGGAAACGCCCGCGATCTCTAGAGCGATCCCGGCCATGCCGAGGAGGATCGGAGTGTGCAGGCCGTCCTCGGTGCCGCAGATCTGCACCGGTTCCTGTCCTATTTTCGTGGCCCGGCACTCCCACCCTGTGGCGTCGTCCATGTCCCATAGGGCGGCATAGGCGAGTAGGGCAAAGCCGGAGAGCATCAGGGCGATCTGCAAGGTGCGGGCTATCGGTGACATGGCCAGTCACCATAGCGGTCAGGGTGCGCTCTTCGGGCACTGTCACGTTGACTGGCCGGGTGGGATGATCTTCGGGTTGATCATGGTGGAGGCGGTGGTCCGTGGGCGGTACGCCGCCGTCGTACAAGGGGCACCGGTACCCGGTCGAGATCATCGCGCACTGCGTGTAGCTGTACTTCCGCTTCCCGCTGTCGTTCCGCGAGGTCGAGGAGCTGATGCTCGAGCGCGGCGTGATCGTCTCCCACGAGACCACCGTCCGCCGCTGGGGCGACAAGTCCGGGCAGTCCTCGCCAACGGCCTGCGCCGCCGACAGCCCCGGCCCGTGGACAAGTGGCACTTGGACGAGGTCTTCCACAAGATCAACGCAGAGCGGAAGTACCTGTGGCGGGCCGTCGACGCCGACGGCAACGTGCTCGACATCCTCGTACAGAACCGGCGGGACACCGCTGCGGCCAGGCGCTTCTTCCGCACGCTGCTGACGAAGACGGGGGCAAGCCTTGGCGGGCCGGTCCGACAACCCCGTGCCCCCGCCGTGCCGGGCTGCTGGGTACCGCTGTCGTCCGCCGTCGTTGCCGCTGCGGCAAGATGTCGCCAACCGGCGTACCGAGGACCTGCTCCGCGAGTACAGGTGATCGGGCGGTCCGCTGTCGGTGCCTTCCTTTACGCTGCGCCTTCGGTTGAACAGTTCAGTGGGGAGGGACAGAGGTGGGCGGCAACGCATGGCAGGACACTGGTCCGTATCAGCGTGATCTGGAGGCCGCATTCCGGCAGGCCCAGGAAGAGGAGCTGGCGCGGGACAACCATGGTTTCGAGGGCCGGTCTGTCGAGGAGCTGTGGCGCGACCCGGAGTGGCAGGAATACATTCTCACCGGCGGCACGGGCACCGTGCTGGACTTTCCCTGCATGATCGCGGCCACGGACACCGACAACGGCCCGTTCATGCGCCTGCTGACCGATGATGAGGTGCGTGCGTGGGCTCCTCACGGCCGGCCCACCTACGCGGAGTGGGACGCCGCCCTCGACTCGGAGCGGTTGGGCTTCCCGGGCCGCGCCCAGGGGAACTGCACGGTGCTCTACCGCGACGGCCGGCCCGCGCAGATCGCCTACTGGGGGGTCACTGCCGACTAGCGGGGCGGCGTCGTCATCAGGCTCAGTGGAGGAGGCACCTCGGTGGCCCCCGGACTCGTCCGGGGGCCACCAACGTTTCCGGATGGTGACCAGGGCAACCCTCGCCGGCGCAGATCACCAGCCGTAGCGAGGCCAAGTCCCGGGCCAGGCGTTCGTCCTCCCGCACGGTGTGCAGGAGTTCGGCGTAGAAGCTCGGCACCGTCAGGGTGTGCGTCACCCCGTGCCGGGCGACGAGCCCGACGAGCACCTCGGGGCGCCTGATTCCTTCGACGAACAGTCCACAAGCCCTGACATACAGCCACTCCAGGCGGCACACGCCTGCACTACGCGAAGACCCCGGCCTCAGCGTTTCCGCTGGTGACGGGGTCTTTGGGCACCTAATCGATGGTGCCCCCGGCAGGATTCGAACCTGCGCACACGGCTCCGGAGGGGGCTTGAGTCCTCGACGTCTCTGCTGGTCATAGCCATGCCGCATCGTTAAGGGGAGGCCCTCGTCCACGAATGGTCCAAGCCATCTACGGGCCATAGATCCCCGCTGGAGGAGGGACGATGGACCCGCGCGGCCGCCAGCGCTCGCCGGCACCGCCCATGCGCCCCTTGAGAGCATCCGACGTCACTGACCACCCCGCTTCGCCGGGGCCCGACCGGAACAAAAGCGTGGAAAGGGGATGCCAGGCGTCGACGGTCCCCTCAGCGCTGCTTGCGTGTTTCTTTGCCTGGACTTGGTTACTCAGCAGTCAGCCTCTAGACGGCCCGGTCATACTAGACTCCCTGTGTGAATCTGGTGAAGTCGAAGAAGCGGGTAGCCGACCACGGCGAGGTGTTCACACCGTCGGAGATGGTCGAGGCCATGATTGACCTGGTCAAGGACGAGTCGGAGCGGATCGACTCTCGCTTCTTGGAGCCAGCCTGCGGGTCGGGTAATTTCCTCGTGCCGGTACTACGGCGCAAGCTCGTCACGGTCGAAGTCAGGTACGGCAAGAGTGAGTTCGAGCGGCGCCACCACGCGCTGAAGGCGCTGATGTCGATCTACGGCATCGAACTGCTCGCCGACAACATCGAGGAGTGCCGCAGGAACCTCCTGGAGATCTTCGCCGACTACCTGAGCCTCGACGCGGACGATGAGTGGTACGCCGCTGCCGCCACGGTGCTGCGCACCAACATCGTGCATGGCGACGCGCTCTCGATGACGACGCTGGAGCCGAAACCACGACCGATCGCCTTCGCCGAGTGGTCCTACCTCGGCAAGGGCCGTTACCAGCGCCGCGACTTCCGTTTCGACACCCTCACTCAGCGGGCATCGTTCGGTGCGGACGACACCCTCTTCGCCGATCTTGGTCGCCATGAAATCTTCACCCCTACCGTAGACCACGGATCCCTGTCGGTTGCCGACCTGGCCATGGAGAAGGGGAATCGCCCGTGAGCGAGCAGGTCTCGTTCAGCTTGCGCAACCCGGATGTGCTCAGCTGCATCGCAAACCTGTCTAACGACGAGATATTCACCTCGCCGGACTTCGCGAACCAGATGTTGGACCTTCTGGCGCAGACCTACGCTGACGACCACGATGGCGCCAGCCTATGGGCGAACAGCTCGCTGCGGTTCCTGGACCCGGTCACCAAGTCGGGAGTGTTCCTTCGCGAGATCGCCGCCCGACTCACCAAGGGGCTCGCGGAGGAGATACCGGACCTGCAGCAGCGGGTTGATCACATCCTGTCCAAGCAAGTCTTCGGTATGGGGATCACCCGGCTGACTAGCCTGATCGCACGCCGCAGCGTCTACTGCTCAAAGACCGCCAACGGCGAGTATTCCATCGTTACCTGCTTCGACAGCGAAGACGGCAACATCTGGTTCGAACCCATGCAGCACACCTGGGCCGGCGCTACCGAGTTCGTCGAGACTGCAGATCTCGACGGCAACCCGGTCAAACGCGGAGTCAACGGCAAGTGCATCTACTGCGGCGCCAGCCAGAAGACCCTAGACCGCGGTGACGGTCTCGAGACCCACGCCTACGCCTTCATCCACACCAACGACATCAATGCTCGCATCGCGGAGCTGTTCGGAGACGACATGCAATTCGACGTCATCATCGGCAACCCGCCCTACCAACTCGACGACGGGGGCCATAACAACTCCGCCACTCCGATCTACGATCGCTTTGTTGAGAAGGCGATGGATCTGGACCCCCGATACCTTGTAATGGTCACGCCGTCGCGCTGGTTCGCTGGAGGCCGTGTGCCCAAGTCATTTAGAGAGCGCATGCTAAATGACGGCCGGATAAGGCATATCACCGACTATCCGAAGCTCTACGATGGATTTCCCGGTGTGAAGATCCGGGGAGGTATTTCGTATTTTCTCTGGGACCGGGAATACAGCGGACCCTGTGCTATTCAAACGATGTGGGATAGCAAGCCGCTCGGAGAGCCGGTAACTCGACGACTGGACCAGTTCGACGTATTCGTTCGACGGAATGAAGCGGTGCCGATCCTGGAAAAGGTTGTAGCAAAGGCTGAGCCTGTCCTGAGTAAGCGCGTCTCCGCGCAAAAGCCGTTCGGTCTTCGTACCTTCTTCCACGGTGTCGCGAGCCCCACCGGCCTGAAGGATCCCGTGAAGTTGTACGGCTCGCAGAAGGTCTCGTGGGTGGAGCGCTCCGCCATCACCCAGAACCCCGAGTGGATCGATAAGTGGAAGGTCTTCATCAGCAGAGTCCAGGGAACCAGCGCGGCGGTTGAGCGCATTTTCCTTGGCAAGCCAATCGTGTCGGGACCGGGTGAGGCGTGCACCGAGACTTACCTCGTGGCCGGACTCTTCGAAGATGAGGAACAGGCGGCGCGATACGCGGCGTACCTCAGAACCCGGTTTGTTCGATTCCTGGTCTCTCTCCGCAAGAGCACCCAGGACGCGGCACGAGGCGTCTACGCCTTCGTCCCTGATCTCCCGCTCGATAGGGACTGGACCGACGCGAAACTGTACGCCCGCTACGGCCTGACGCAGGAAGAGGTCGCGTTCATCGAGTCGCAGGTCGCTGAGCACGCCGACACGCTGCTTGACGAGGGCGTCGATGAGTAGGCCGGTCGAGGAACTGCTGCCTCAGAAGCCCAACGCGAGGCTGCGCATCTACGTCTACTCGATAGACGACGAGGCTCACGCTGGGATGGTCAAGGTTGGGCAGACGACCCGGAGCGTGAAGGCTCGCGTCGCCGAGCAGGTCAAAACCGCGTTGGTGAAGAACTACACCATCCACCTCGACGAAGCTGCCGACCGGTCAGACGGGTCCGTATTCACCGACCACGAGGTGCGCGCCCGGCTGCAGCAGAAGGGCTTCCAGCGGGTCGACTTGGAGTGGATGCGGTGCTCCCCGCACGACGTGCAGGTCGTGATCAATGAACTGCGCACGGGAAAGCAGGTCAGTGGGACGCACCACGAGACCTTCGGGATGCGTCCGGAGCAGGCAGAGGCGGTGAACAAGACGCATGCGTACTTCCACTCGATCTGGACCGAGGATATGCATGCCGTCCCGCGGTTCTTGTGGAACGCGAAGATGCGGTTCGGTAAGACGTTCGCCACTTACCAGCTTGCGAAGAAGCTGGGGGCTCGGAAAGTCCTCGTGGTGACTTTCAAGCCGGCCGTGGAGGACGCGTGGCAGCACGACCTACAGTCGCATGCCGACTTCGAAGGTTGGCAGTACCTGTCCAAGGCCACCAAGATCGACCCGACGACCGCCGACAGGCATCAGCCGCTGGTCTACTTTGGTTCATTCCAGGACCTGCTCGGCAGAGATAATGCTGGCAATATCAAGGCCAGGAACACTTGGCTACACGCGACCAACTGGGATTTGGTCGTCTTCGATGAGTACCACTTCGGCGCCTGGCGGGAGAACGCCCGGGAACTCTTCGAGGGCGAAGATAGCGCCGAGGCAAAGAAGGAAACGAAGGCGGCGTACGATCCCAGTCTCGACGACTTCAACGAGGAGTTGGGTGAGCTCGGCGAGAGCGAGACTGAGTTCCTGCCGATCACCACTAAAGCGTACCTGTATCTCTCCGGCACGCCGTTTCGAGCAATCAAGACCGGGGAGTTCATCGAAGAGCAGATCTTCAACTGGACTTACACCGACGAACAGCGGGCGAAGCGGGAATGGCCCGAGATACACCCAGGTACTCGGAATCCGTATGGTGCATTGCCGGAGATGCGCCTGCTCACCTACCAGATGCCCGACGAGCTGCTGGCGATCGCTAGTCAGGGCGAGTTCGACGAGTTCGACCTTAACGAGTTTTTCGCGGCGACAGGCCGTGGTGAGGCAGCTCAGTTCAGACACAAGGGCGACGTGCAGAAGTGGCTCGATATTATCCGCGGGGCGTATGTTGCAACGCAGGTCGACAACCTCAAGCTAGGCGCGGAGAGGCCGCCGTTCCCCTACTCTGACGTCCGGCTTCGGCCCTATCTGAACCACTCGTTCTGGTTCCTGCCGTCGGTCGCGTCCTGCCATGCAATGGCGAACTTGCTGGCGGAGCGACAGAACACGTTCTTCCATGACTACCAGGTGCTCACCGTTGCCGGTACGGGCGCTGGTGTTGGTCTTGCCGCCCTGCCGCCTGTACGTCATGCGATTGGCGCGGGTCACGACACGCAAACGATCACGCTCTCGTGCGGCAAGTTGACCACCGGTGTGACGGTGCCGCAGTGGTCCTCGATCCTCATGCTCCGCAACCTGAGCTCGCCTGAGACCTACTTTCAGGCTGCGTTCAGGGTGCAGTCTCCGTGGGCGATCAAGAACCCTAACGGCGATGACCCAAATGAGGAGGAGATCCTCAAGCCGGTCTGCTTCGTCTTCGATTTCGCACCGACCCGAGCGCTTCGCCAAATCGCGGAGTACGGCGCCGGTCTCGCGCCCGATGCTGCCAACCCGGAGGACGCAGTCCAGGAGTTGGTGAGCTTCCTTCCGGTACTGGCCTACGACGGCTCCCACATGACCCAGGTCGATGCTGGCGGCATCCTCGATATCGCCATGGCGGGGACATCGGCGACGCTGCTGGCTCGTAAGTGGGAGTCCGCCCTGCTGGTGAACGTCGATAACGACACCCTCCGTCGGATCCTCGCCGACCCCAGGGCGCTGGCTGCGATCATGCAGATCGAGGGCTTCCGCGCATTGGGGAGCGACATCCTTGAGACCGTCGTCAACAAGAGCGAAAAAGTCAAGGCGACAAAGAAGGAGAAGGGCGACAACATCTCCAAGAAGGAGAAGCAGGAAATCTCCGACGAAGAGAAGGACTACAAGGACAAGCGCAAGAAAATTCAGGAGAAGTTGGTCAAGTTCGCTACCCGTATCCCGGCCTTCATGTACCTCACCGACTTCCGCGAGAACACTCTCCGCGACGTCATCACCAACCTCGAGCCCGAGCTTTTCAAGACCGTTACTGGGCTCACCGTCGATGACTTTCATCTACTCGTCAGGCTCAACGTATTCAACAGTTCACACATGAACCAGGCCGTCTTCGCCTTCCGCCGCTACGAGGATGCTTCCCTCTCCTACACCGGCATCGAGAGTCACGAAGGGCTGCGCCACTTTGGTCTCTACGACACGGTTGTTGCGCGGGAAGAGGCATGACGCTGCTATGGGAGGTCTTCGTGACTCCGACTGAAAGAAGTTCGTCCTCGTAGGATGGCCGGATCGGCCGGGTGGATGGCTAGCCCTAGACGACCGGGGGCGGGGTCAGAGGTGTTGTTGGGCGGGATCTCTGGCGCACGACCTCTGACCGCGTGTTCTCCGGTCTCCAAGTGCAGACGACCGCACCTTCCACACGTATTTCAAGGGATTGAGCTGACAGCGGGCACTCGACAAACAGGTCGGTGTAGCGGCTTTGGGGTGGCGCTGCTTTGGCGCGAGTGATCATGGCCCCGTAAGCTTCCGGCGCGTCGGGCAGTCTGTGGACCTGCCCGGTAAAGCACGACGTTGGGGCCATGATCTGCGAGGATCGCGCCAAAGTGGCTCCGTAAAGCCGTGGAGCCGACCGCCCCAGGCACGACGTACCCCTTCTCTCGGATCAGGCGGCTGATTGCTGAGAGCGCGGCACGGGCGCCGGCCGGGCTGGAGCGGGGCGGAGACAGGAGCGCAGGCCCGGCCGGGGGCCGGGCCGCGCGCGGTGAGCGGAGCGAGCCGCCTTGAACCAGTAGGGAGAGTTTCAATCACGCTGGGATTGCTCATCGTTGATGCTGCTCTTGTGCCTGGTGAGGGTTGGCTCGTGGTGTAGAACCCTGGGTATGGGGAGTGAACGGCGCGAGCGGATGAGGGTGCTTGGGGCACGTCTTCGGGCTCTGCGTGCGGAGGCTGGTCTGACGGGTGCTGCTCTGGCTCAGCGGGCCGGCGTTGGTCAGCCGACGGTCTCCAAGGTAGAAACCGGGCGCATGGTCCCCAGCGTCGATGTGCTGGACCGGCTGTGCCGAGCACTCAACCTCGATGAGTCGGCGGCCGGGGAAGTTCATGACCTGCTCGTCGCCGTTGAGTCTGCGATCGCCACCGACTCCGAACCGGCGGGGCTGCCCGTTGAGCTCGTCGTCGATGACGCGGTCCGCGGTGTTCGGTCGGTGCGATCCTTCCAGTGCGTCGTTCTGCCTGCCCTGCTCCAGAGCGCGGAGTACGCCCGTCACGTCTTCGAGAGCGCACCGGACTCGACCCCTGAGGCGGTCGGTCGGGCTGTCGCTGCTCGTGTGGAGCGGCAGAGCGTGTTGTACGAGCCGGGGCGTGAGTCGGTGTTCGTGCTGACGGAGGCCGTGCTGCGGACCTGGCCGGGCACGCCGGCGTTGATGCTGGCCCAGCTCGACCGGCTGCTCGCCGTCGAGAGCCTGAGCACCGTGCGGCTTGGCGTCATCCCGTGGCGCCGTCCGGTGCCGCTCCTGCCTCGTCATGGATTCACGCTGTGCGACGAGCAGGCTGTCGTGATTGAGGCGTTCACCGGTGAGCGGGTGTCGGTCGACTCCGCCGAGGTGGCTGCGTACGAGGAGACCTTCGACCGCTTCCAAGGCACAGCCGTCTTCGGGGACGAGGTACGTGAGCTGTTGTTGCGGGTGATGAAGGAGTTCCGCGAGCTGGGAGACACGGTCACCCCTTAGAGGAATAATTCCTCTACATGCCTGGCGTGCGGAGCGCTTGTGGGCATAGCCTGCCGTCGCTGTCTAGTCCCCTAGACGCAGACAAGGAGCTTGCCATGCGTACCAAGTGGTGCCGCGCCTTCCCCGGTCTGGCCGAGCAAGTGGTCCAGGCCCGTCACTTCGTCGCTGCCTTAGTCGCCGAGAAGGGGCCGGTCGATGACGCCACCCTGGTTGTCAGCGAACTGGCCACCAACGCCGTTCGTCACTCGCTGAGCGGGGCGGAAGGCGGTTGGTTCCTCGTGGTCGTCGGCCTCGGTGACGGTTTCATCCGAATCGAGGTGGTGGACCAGGGCGGCGAACGCGTCCCGCACCTGTGCGATGTGACCAGTCAGGAAGAGGGCGGGCGCGGGCTGCTGCTGATCGCGGCCTGCGCCAAGGACTGGGGCGTGAAGAACTGGCCCGACGGGCGTTCCGTCTGGGCGGAGCTGACTTGGGAGGGCGCGTGACCGGGCGCCCGTCACTGATGGGGGGCCGTTGCCGTGCCGGCGGTGACGAGTGACTCCTCGGGGTGTGCCTCGGCGACGGTCGCGTTTCTTCGTCGTTGAAAGTCGTACGGGACGGCGCCTCCCGCCCATTCCGTCTAGGGCCCTAGACTCCTGGGTACTTCTGGGAGGTGTGGTCATGTCGGACGAGTTGCAGCGGATCATGGCTATCGATGATCCGTACCTGCTCCTGCGTGAGGTCACCACGAGGCTGGCCGCTGCGCAGCAGGAGGTGACCGAACTCGCCCGGCTCCGCCGCCGCGTGGTTCAGGACCTCCACGCACAAGGAATGTCCTACGCGCAGATCGCCGAGAAGGCCGGCCTGAGCCGCGGGCGTATCCATCAGATCCGGCACACCGGCCCGGCGCCCGAGGGGGCTTTCCTCGGGACGGGCGCCGTCACGGTGGTGACGCCGCTCCGGTGGGACGACGCGAAGAAGCGCCCGGTTGTTGCCATGGCCGACATGAACTCCGGCAAGCGGCTGGAGGAGCTGGCGAAGTCGTACGGGCTCGACGTCAGCTCCGGCCACGTGCAGGTGAGCGGCGAGGTCGACCTCAACCGTGACGGCCTGGTCGTCGTCTGCGGTCCGGGCATGTCCCAGGCCATGCGAGACCTGTACGCCCAGGACCCGGTACTCGCCTGGGAACGCCCGGAGGGCGAGCCCTGGGCGCTCGTGGACCGGCGCACCGGCACGGCGTACCACGCAGGCGCGGACCTTGAACCGAGCCGCCCGCACGACGTCGGATACCTGGGCCGACTGCCCCGTCCAGACGGCAACGGCTCGGTCCTCGCCATCGCCGGCATCCACACGGCAGGCTCCCTCGGCGTCGTCCACCTGCTCGCCTCAGACCTCAGCACGCTATGGGGACAGGTGGGGGAGCGGCACTTCTCCACCCTGGTGAGTGTCGAGTACGACCCCGAGACCGAAGAGCCGCAATCCGCCGAACTCCTCTGCCCCCTCTACCTGCACGACGAGGAGGCGACGGCGTGAACGTCGTCCTCGGCACGCTGCCCGCTGAACCAGACCAGCAGAACGAGGACTTCGCGGCCACCGCTCCCGGTGCGGCCGTCCTCCTCGACGGTGCCGGCGTCGCCGGGGCCGAGACCGGATGCGTCCACGGCATCGCGTGGTTCTCCTCGACGCTGGGCGGACTGCTGCTGGGCAACATCGCGCAAGATCCCGCCCGGCCGCTCGCCGACTGTCTCGCCGGCGCGATCCGCGGCGTCCGGTCCCTGCACGAGGACACGTGCGATCTGGCCTACCGGGCCAGCCCGACCAGCACAGTCGTCGCGGTCCGCGTCGGCGGGGGAGCGCTGGAATACCTCGTCCTCGGCGACTCGACCCTCCTCCTCGCCGGTCAGGACGGGAAGACGACCGCTGTCACCGACGACCGCCTGGACCAGGTCGGAAAGCAACTCCGTGCGTCGGTCGACCGACTGCCCACCGGCACGCCCGAGCACGCTGCGGCCCTGGCCCAGTACCGCGACGACCTGACGGGACTCCGTAACCGGCCGGGCGGCTTCTGGATCGCAGGCCCCGAACCATGGGCAGCCGAGCACGCCCTCACCGGAACGGTGCCGCTGGAGTCGCTGGCGTCCGTGACCCTGCTGAGCGACGGCGCGACACGCCTCGTCGACCGGTTCGGCCTCGCCGACTGGACGGACGTGCTGGACGTGCTCGCGTCCGCCAGCCCGGACGAACTCATCCGCCGTGTACGGGAAGCGGAGAACAGCGATCCCGACGGGCAGCGATGGCCTCGCGGAAAGGCGAGGGACGACGCCACTGTTCTCCACTGGGTGCCCTCGTCGGAGCCGCACACCCAACCATAGAATCGAACGTGTGAGCGACCAACCGTCCCGACTGGAGCTGCTGCGCTTCGCGCGCCGTGTGGTCGTGCAGCAGGCGACGGCTGCCGTGCGGCAGCTCGACGGGTGGATCGCGGACGAGGAGCGGCGCGAGGCGGTCATGTCCCCTGTCGTGGTGTAGCCGATCATCCAGCGGTTGTGTTGGTGGTGTTGGGTAGCGCGGGGGCGCTTTCGGGGCGTTCGGAGGGGTAGAGCTGGTCCATGCTTCCCTCGGGCAGGTAGCGGCGGGGGAAGGCGATCCATTCGTCGTGCAGTTCGAAGAGCACGGCGGTGACCAGCCGCAGGAGCGCGTTGTCGTTGGGGAAGACCTGGACGACGTCGGTGCGGCGCTTGACCTCGCGGTTGATCCGTTCCAGCGGGTTGGTGGACTGGATCTTCTTCCAATGTCGCTCGGGGAAGGCGGCGAAGGCAGTCAGGTCGTCTTTCGCCTCCAGCAGCATGTCTTTGACCTTGGGGAACTGTTTTCCGAGCATGTCGGCGACGGTGTCGAGCTGGGTGCGGACCGCGTCCGCGGTGGGCTGGGCGAAGATCGTGCGGATGGTGGCGGCGGCCATCTCGGCCGCTTCCTTGCTGATCACGCTGAACACGTTGCGCAGGAAGTGAACCCTGCAGCGCTGGTAGGCGGCCCCGAGCATGACCTTGCGGATGGCTTTGACCAGTCCCAGGTGGTGGTCGCCGATGACGAGCCGGACCCCGGTCAGACCGCGTTCGCGCAAGGAACGCAGGAAATCGGTCCAGAACACCTCGGTCTCGCTGTCGCCGACCATCACACCCAGTACCTCCCGGCCGCCGTCCTCGGTGATTCCGGTGGCGATCACCACGGCCCGGGAGACGATCTGGTGCTCGACCCGCGCCTTGCAGTAGGTCGCGTCCAGATAGACATACGGGAAGCGGACGTGGTCCAGGGGCCGGGCCCGGAAGGCGGTCAGCCGGCCGTCCAGGTCCTGGCAGATCCGCGAGACCTCGCTCTTGGATATTCCGGTGTCCGCGCCGAGGGCCTTGACCAGGTCGTCGACCGACCGCGTGGACACGCCGTGCACGTAAGCCTCCATGATGACCGCATACAGTGCCTGGTCGATGCGGCGGCGGCGCTCCAGCAGGGCGGGGAAGAAGCTACCCGAGCGGAGCTTGGGAATCGCGAGGTCCAGATCGCCGGCCTGGGTGGTGAGCGTCTTGTCGCGGTGGCCGTTGCGAAGCGCGGTGCGCGTCTCGGTGTGCTCGTTCCACTCCGCGCCGATCCGGACGGTGGCCTCGGCCTCGATCAGCTCCTGGAGCATCCGCTCGGCCACATGCCGGACGAGTTCGAGCCCGTCCGCCGAACGTAGTGACTCAAGCAGGCGAAGTAAGTCATGCTGAGACAGGGCCATCCTGCACCTCCCGCGTTGAACTGCCCGTTCACTACGGAGAGTTGCACGATGGCCCACCTTGCGGGCAGGGAGCGAAAACCATCGGCACACGCCCCCGGCGCACCCCCTCACCTTGATCGGCTACACCACACAGCGGGACGCCATCCGCGAGGCGGAGCGGCGTCGAGGTGAGGAGATGCGGCCGCCGCCTCCGGACTGGCTGCTCCAGTACGGGCTCAACCGGAAGAACGTGGATGCCGTTCATGCCGGGGACTGCTGGGCAGCGGCGAAGTCGGGCCGGTGTCGTCCCGCGTCCCGCGAGCAGGTGGTTGAAGCTCTGCGGCATGGCGTGCCGGCGTGTGTGCACTGCCGTCCGGATACGGCGCTGGGCCTGCTCGACAACCCGTGACGGTGGTGGTCTAAAAGCGGGCGAGGGGCTCCCAAATGGCGTCACCGGCCGCTGCGAGATCGGGTGGTCCCATCGGCGCTCGCGCGACACGTTCGTATACCCCCCTAGACAGTTGACGGGACGTCGGCTTACGGTAGGCGTCAACCCCCCTAGACAGTTGGGGTGGTCGCCTCCTTGTGCTGTCTAGGGGGGTATTCAACGGCTCGGCGTCCACGAGGGCGCCCGAATCAAGTGAGGTTCAGAATGCGTGTCATCCCCGTGGACACCTCGTCCGCCACTCTGCTGGTCACCAAGCTCCCCGAGGTCAAGGTGAGGGACCGGCAGACCGGCGAGGTGGCCGTGGACCCGGTCACCAACGACCGGCTCATGGTCATGGAGCTGGTGTTCATCGCCCAGGGCGGCTCGGACATGATCAAGGTCACCGTGCCCGAGAAGGGCATCGGCGAAGGACTGGCCATGGGTGCACCGGTGTTCCTGTCCGGCCTTGTCGCCCGGCCCTGGGAGAGCGAGTTCGGCGGCCGTACCCGGCACGGCATCGCCTACCGGGCGGACGCCGTCATGGTCGACACCCCGGCCGCGGTGCAGGGCTGAGCGTCATGACCGACGCCCTGTGGATTCTGCTGTTAGCGCTGCTGGTGGCGGCTGCGCTGGTCGCTGTGCGTCGTCGGCTGCCGGTCCTGTTCTGGTGGTTGGTCGGGTATCCGGCTGTGACGCTGCGGGTGCTCGCCACGTATCGGGCCACAATGGACGCCTGCGGGCTGACGGTGCCCGCCTCGGCCATGCGCCGTGCAACAGCCCGGATGCTGGGTCGGCAGGCCGCTCCCGTGCCGCCTCGTCGGTCGCTGCCACTGCCGACCGGGTCCGGACTCGTGATGCGGCTACGTATGGCGGCCGGCCAGGCACCCGAAGACTTCAACGCGTCCGCCGACCGGCTACGGCATGCCTGGGGTGCGCACGCCGTGCACGTCCGGCCCACCAAGCCGGGACGGCTGGAGCTGCGGTTGGTCGGCTGGGACGTCCTCACTGACGTGCGGCCCCCGCGTCGGTGGCTGCGGACCGAACCGCTGACCTTGCCTCTGGCGCTGCGCGAGGACGGACACTGGCACGTCCGGGACTTCCGCACCGTGCCGCACGAACTCATCCTCGGCGCAACACAGTCGGGCAAGTCCGTGTACCTGCGCAACCTGCTCTGCGGGCTGGCCCGGCAACCCGTCGCACTCGTCGGCATCGACTGCAAATGGGGCGTCGAACTGGCGCCGTTTGCGCCCCGATTGTCGGCGCTCGCCGATACACCGGACCGTGCGAACGACCTCCTTGACGTCCTGGTGGACGAGATGGAAGCACGCTTCCGCCTCATCGGCATGACGGGCGGGGCCGGTCCGGACGCCGTGCTCACCTCGGACGTCTGGGGCCTGCCGGAGAAGGCGCGGCCGGTGCCGGTCGTGGTCGTCGTCGACGAGGTCGCCGAACTCTTCCTCGCTGCGAGCAAGGACGACGAGAAGCGGCGGGACGCCATGGTCACCAAGCTCATCCGCCTCGCCCAGCTCGGCCGCGCGGCCGGCATCTATCTGGAGGTGTGCGGGCAGCGCTTCGGCGCCGAACTCGGCAAGGGCGCCACCATGCTCCGCGCCCAGCTCACCGGGCGGGTCTGCCACCGCGTCAACGACGAGACGTCCGCCAACATGGCCCTCGGCGACATCGCACCGGAAGCGGCGCTGGCAGCCACCAGGATCCCGGCCGAACGACCCGGCGTCGCGGTCGTCGGTGACTCCTCCGGCGGCTGGTCCCGGGTCCGCTCCCCGCACCTCACCCTCGAAGACGCGGCGGCCGTCTGCCGCGACACCTCGGGCCTCATTCCGGGACTGCCCCGCCTGGACACCTTCCGACCTGTTGTGGCGCAGCCTTCCGCTGCTCCCGCCGCACAGCCCACCGCGCGCCCGGTGACCGGGTAGCCGCACTTCCCTCCCACGGTCGGCGTGACCGCCTCACGCCAAGTCCCTACCCCCGCCATGCCTGAAACCGAAGGAGCCCGAGCCGATGCGTGCCCACCTGGCCCGCGTGGACGCCGTGATCGTGCAGGCCGTCATCGCCGGTGCCCTGTCCTTCTCCCACCTGCACGACGTCGCCGCGGCGGCCGGACAGGACGGCTGGAAGGCGTGGGCCTACCCCGTGAGTGTCGACCTGCTCTTGGTCGCCGCCTGGCGCCGGATGCGCCAGTCGCAGCGAGCGGGCCAGGCGGCCGGCGGTCCGCGTCTGTGGTTCCTCGTAGCCCTGGCCGCGTCCCTCGGCGCCAACGTCGCCACGGCCGGCCTCCTCGACCTGGACGACGTACCCGCCTGGCTCCGCGTGACGGTCGCGGGCTGGCCCGCTGTCGCCTTCTTCGGCGGCACGCTGCTGGCCCACGCTCCGCACACCCCGGAAGGGCCCGCCGCCTCTCCCGCGACGGAAGCCGCTACGGCTCCTGACGGCGATTCGTCCGACGTGGAGGGGCCCGATCACAAGGTTCCGTACCCCGCCGACCCCGAACCGGCTCCCGAGCCTGCTGCCGCACCGGCCACCGCTCCCGCCCCGGCGCCTGCTCCAGCCGTCGCCCTGCCGCCCGCCCTCGTCGACCGCGTCCGGGCCTTGGCCGAGGAACACCGCTCGGCCACCGGCCGCCCCGCCGACCCCGACGCCGTACGCACTCGGCTCGGCCTGCCCCCGTCCATGACCGCATCCGTCGCCGCACACCTCTGAGAGGAGCCCCACCATGAACCCGCGCTTCCGCAACGTCCGCCGCATCGGCCCCGTCAACGTCGCCTCCTACGTCGAACGCGGCCGGAACCGCCACCTGGCCGCCTGCACCGCGCCCCGCTGCGACTTCTCCACCGAGTACGACAGCCGCGCCGCCGCCGAACTCGCGGCCCGTACCCACCGCTGCCCGGCCTGACAGGAGACCACCCGACATGGACGTTCCGCTCTGGCTCGCCCTGCTCGTCGTCGGCGTCCTCGGCGTCAAGCTCATCCGCCCGCCCTGGTGGCTCATCGCCGTACTGCTCCTCGGCGGCTACCTCCTCGCCGACAGCCTGCTCGCCCCCGTCATCGACCCCGCCCTCAAGTGACCCGCTAAGGGAGACCGCTCATGTTCCGACCGAAAGTCCCGACCATGCCGCAGCCCACCGGCCTGACCACCCTGCCCGCAGTCGTCGAACCGACCACAGTCACGCCGCACGCCCCGGCCCCGGCATCGACAGCCGCCAGCCCAGCTCCGAACCGTTCGGTCGTCCAGCTCACGCCGGGCACCGTGCTCGCCCTCGTCGGCGGCGGCACCGCCGTGGTCCTGGTCGTCGGCGCCGTCCTGGTCTCCCTGCTCCTCGCCGTCGCCCTCACCGCCGCATCCGTGGCCGTGTGTGCCCTCACCGTCCGCTCCTGCATCGCCCGCCGCTGACACCACTGCCCCGACCTCTCGGCCTTCTCGCACTGTCTAGTCCCCTCGACAAAAGCAACTGCACACCCACCCCACGCAAGGAGGACCCCGCACATGACTCCTGCGGCTCCGACCGCAGCTATCCGCCAGCTGGCAGCACTCGCCCGCCACGGCGACCTCAGCGCCTACGCCCACCAGATCCAGCGCCTCGGCGGCTGCGAGCGGCCCATCCGAATGGAGGGCCACCGGCTCGACGTCCACGCCACCACGGGGGAGATCGTCCGGGAGATCACCGACCGCGACCTCCCGGCCGGACAGCTCCTCATCCGCTGCAACAACCGCCGCGCCACCCGGTGCGCCTCCTGCGCCGAGATCTATCGCAAAGACACGTTCCACCTCGTCACCGCTGGACTGAGCGGCGGCAAGGGCATCGGCCCGTCCGTCGCCGGGCACCCGCGCGTCTTCGCCACCTTCACCGCACCGTCCTTCGGCCCCGTCCACAACCGCCCCGGCGGCGGCCGGTGCCGCTGCGGACGCCTCCACCCGGACGACGACCCCGCCCTCGGCACGCCCCTGGACCCGGACCGATACGACTACCGCGCAGCCGTCCTGTGGAACGCACACGCCGGGGCACTGTGGGGCCGCTTCACCACCTACCTGCGCCAGCAGCTTGCCTCCCGCGCGGGCCTCAGCCGCTCGGCGCTGCGCCACTGCCTCAAGGTCTCCTACGCCAAGGTCGCCGAGTACCAGCGGCGCGGCGCCGTCCACTTCCACGCCGTCATCCGCCTCGACGGCCCGGAGGGCGCCGAGGACACCCCGCCGGCCTGGGCCACGACCGAACTCCTCACCGACGCGATCCGCTCCGCGGCCCGGACGGCTGAAACACCCGGTCCGGTCCTCGACGAACACGCGTACGCCTTCCGCTTCGGCGACCAGCTCGACATCCGCCCCATCCGCTCAGCCGACTTCGACGGCACCTCGGAACTGTCCAGCCGCGCCGTGGCCGCCTACATCGCCAAGTACGCCACCAAGGGAGCCGAGACCGCGGGCACCCTCGACCGGCCCATCCGCAACCCGATCACCGACCTGATCGGTTCCGGCGTCACCGACCACGCCCGGCGCATGATCCTCACCTGCTGGCACCTCGGCGCCCTGCCCGAACTCGAAGACCTGCGCCTGCGCAAGTGGGCCCACATGCTCGGCTTCCGCGGCCACTTCTCCACCAAGTCCCGCGCCTACTCCGTCACGCTCGGCGCCCTCCGGCAAGAGCGCGCCGACTACAACGAAGCCCTGGCCCGCGAACGCGCGGCCGAGGCCGGCCACCCGCTGCCCGACCCGGACACCGTGCTCGTCCTCTCCCACTGGGTCTTCGCCGGGGTCGGCCTGACCGCTGCAGAACACCTCATCGCTCACGGCATTCCTTCGTCCGTAGCCCTGACAGACGACCACACGGAAGGAGAACCGGCGTGGACCACCGACGCGACGAATTGATGACCGTCCCGCAAATCCTCGAAGAGCTGGGGGGTGTGTCCCGCCGTACTTTCTACCGGTGGCGCGAGCTGGGGCAGGGCCCCGCTGCGTTCAAGCTGCCCAACGGGGAGCTCCGGGTGTGGCGGAGTGACTTCACCGCCTGGTTGCGGCAGTTGGAGGCAGCGGCGTGAAGTCTCTCGACGTAAAGGTGTGGGGTGTTCGGAAGAGGAACACCAAGAAGTCGTCCTATGACGTCCGGTGGACCGTTGCCGGGAACGTGTTCTCCGAACAGTTCCGCACCAAAGGGCTTGCGGACCACTACCGTTCCAAGTTGCTCCGCGCCGCTCATGCCGGTGAAGAGTTCGACACGGCGACAGGGTTGCCCGACTCGATGGTTGAAAAGGCAGCCTCGATGACCTGGTACGCCTTCGCCCTGAAGTACCTCGCCATGAAGTGGCCGCATGCGGCGCCGAACACGCGCAACGGGATCAATGAGGCCTTGACCGCCGTAACGATGGCCCTTCTTGACGAGCGTCCGGGGCAGCCGTCCGAGGAACTGATCAGGAGGGCGCTCCGTAACTGGGCCTTCGTCCTTCCCGGACCGGACGAGCGCGAATTGCCGACCGAGATCGCGAACACCTTGCACTGGGTGGCCAAGACGTCGCGTCCGCTCTCGGACCTCGGTGACGCTGCGATCGGCAGGGCCGTCCTGGACTCGCTCAAGCTGAAGCTCGACGGGACGGCGGCAGCCGCGGAGACCGTCCGGCGCAAGCGTCGGACACTCGTCAACGCGCTGCACTATGCAGTGGACCTCGGGGAATTCAAAGAGAACCCGATCACGGGCATCCGCTGGAAGAAGCCGAAGGTGGCCGGGGAAGTCGACCCTCGGGTGGTCGCCAATCCCGCGCAGGCCCGTTCCCTGCTGACTGCGGTCTCGTACGTCGGTGGGTACGGCCGGGCTCGTGGTCGCCGACTTGTCGGCCTGTTCGCCTGCATGTACTACGGCGCCTTGCGTCCGGCTGAAGCCGTCGGCCTCACCGATGCGGACCTGAAACTGCCCGAGGTCGGCTGGGGGACGGTGCTGCTCAACCGGACGCGCCCCAGCGTCGGAAAGCAGTGGACGGACTCCGGCGAGACCCACGACGACCGGGGCCTCAAGAACCGCCCGGCGGAAGAGGTCCGGCTCGTACCGATCCCGCCCCAGCTCGTTGCCATCCTTCGGCAGCACCTCGACACGTTCGGCACCGCCGAGGACGGGCGGCTGTTCACCAACGAGCGTGGGGGAGTGGTCGGCTCCTCGACGTACTACCGCGTCTGGCAGGAGGCCCGTGCGCTGGCGCTTCCGCCAGCCGCGGTCGCCTCTCCGCTCGCGGCTCGCCCGTATGACCTCCGGCACTCGGCACTGTCGACCTGGCTCAACTCCGGGGTGGACCCGACGGAAGTCGCCGAACGTGCGGGCAACAGCGTGGAGGTCCTGCTGAGCCGCTACGCCAAGTGCATCGACGGACGGCAGGAGATCGTCAACCGCAAGATCGAGGAGTTGTTGCGCGAGTACGAGTGATCACGCGCGTAGGCCGTTAGCCCTCCAGCCCGCATGGGCCGGAGGGCTTCGCCGTATCTCGGCCGTGTGACGTCGGCCATTGGTTGCTGGTTGCACCTGCCGCGTCGTCTCTCGTCTCTTGGCCGGACGGTTGCCCCAGGGGTTCCGTCCGGTTTGCGCTCTACGCCTGGGCCGTCGGGCTGGCGACTCTCACGGTATGGGGCTTTTAGAAGAGAAGCCGCGGCGGCTGGGTGGTGGGCAGTCTCGCTGTCCGTCCTGCGGGCTGCTGGGGGATCGGGTGGCGACGATCGAGCATGACTGGGTGCTACTGGAGCCGGACATGCATCCACTGGCTCACACGGTGCCGGCGGAGCATCGGTGGATCGAGCTGTCTGATGGACGGGTGACGGTCTACGGGGTGTGTCCGCCGGATCAGTTCCAGCGGTGCCGTATCGAGCACCGTCTCGCCTGCCCGGCGCAGCCGCTGCCGGATCTGTGGCCGTGGTTGACGAGCCTGCGAGGGGAGAACGCGCGGCAAGCGGAGCTGCGGGACGATCCGAAGCCGCCTCCGCCTCCTGAGGAGTGGCCGGACGCCGGCTGACGGGCCCTTCGGAAACCTCGGGGCTGACCAGGGAAGATGCCCCAAGATCCTGTCCACAAATAGTCCACGGACGCCGACATAGGGCCGCTCAGAGCGGCACACGCCTGCACATACGCGAAGACCCCGCTCTCAGCGTTTCCGCTGGTGACGGGGTCTTTGGGCACCTCATACAGGGTGCCCCCGGCAGGATTCGAACCTGCGCACACGGCTCCGGAGGCCGTTGCTCTATCCCCTGAGCTACGGGGGCGGGTCGGGCGCGTTGTCTGCGCGGCGACGGGTAGAACACTACCAGCTCTGTGGGGGTGGTCATGAACGTTTTCCCCCGGGCAGCGGGTAGGGCCGTGGAGGGGCGGTCGTGCAGGGGCTGCGCAGTGTGACGCGCGTCCACTTCGTGGCGTGGTGTCCCCCGCACGGGGTGGAAGTGGGGAAAACCCGGACGCGATGGCCGGTCTACACCTACGCTCGAGTTGTGCCAGCCGCTTCGGGCCGGGTGCTTGTTGTGGACGACAACAAGGTCATCCGGCAGTTGATCAGGGTCAATCTCGAGCTTGAGGGGCTTGAGGTCGTGACCGCGGCCGATGGTGCCGAGTGTCTGGATGTCGTGCATCACGTGCGGCCCGATGTCGTCACCCTCGATGTCGTCATGCCCCGGCTCGACGGGCTCCGTACCGCGGCCCGGCTGCGGGCCGATCCCCGGACTCGTGATCTTCCCCTCGCCATCGTCAGCGCCTGTACGCAGTACGAGGTCGAGGCCGGTCTTGAGGCCGGCGTGGACGCCTTCCTCGCCAAGCCCTTCGAGCCGGCCGAGCTGGTCAGGGTCGTGAAGCGGCTGCTCGCGGGGGATGTCGTGCGGGGTGTGGGTGCGGTTGGGCCCGGCTCCCGCGGGTCCACCGGGTCCGCAGGAGCTGCTGGGTCGGCTGGGGCCACTGGATCCGCTGGGTCTGCTGGAGAGGCCGAGCCCGCCGGGCGGTAGAAGATCGGGTGGTTGTCGCTCGGCGGGGTGTCTCAGGGGGTGTCCATATGTCGGAACCTCGGAGTAATCGGCTCGCCTCCTTACCCCCCTCCTCCCCTACGCTGGTCCCGTGACCCCCGTTGAGCTCTCCCGTACCGTGCTGCGCGCGGTGCGCTGTGCTGTCGATGGGGGAGAGCTGCGGGTCGCTGTTCCTGAGCGGGTCGTCGTGACGCGGCCTCGGCCCGGGGGGTGCGGGGACTACGCCACCAATGTGGCGCTTCAGCTCGCTCGGCCGGCCGGGCAGCCCGCTCAGCGCGTCGCTGAGGTGCTCAAGGCCCATCTCGCTGACGTCGACGGCATCGCGGACGTCTCCGTGACCGGGCCCGGGTTCCTCAACATCAGTCTTCGGGAGGGTGAGGGCGTCGGCTCCGCTGCCCTTGTGGAGGAGATTCTGCGGTGTGGGGCGCGGTACGGCTTCGTTGAGCAGGACAGCAGCACGGGCGGGGGGCCGGGCGCCAATGCTCGGCGGGATGTGCGGCTGTGGTGTGCCTGTGAGGTGCGGGCCGTTGTCGTGGGCGATGTCGTTGCGCGGCTGCTTCGGGCGCAGGGGGTGTCTGTCCGTACGTACTGTGCGGGGGCCGTTGCGCGGGAGTGGGAGTACGTGTTCGGCGTTCGGGTCGAGGCGGAGGTCCCCGGGGGCCGTCACTCCGGCGCCGGCGCCGGCTCCGCGGACGGCGGCGGCCACTCCGCTCACTCCGACATCCAGATCCGCCCCGTTCCCGCCCCCGCCGACCCCACCCCCCTCGGGCGTGATGCCGGGCGGTGGGCCTTGCTGTTGCCCGCCGGGCATGACCGGCCCCGGGTCGCCGGCGGCGAGGGGGACCTCCATTTGCTCCAGCGTGAGAGCAACCCCCTCTTCCGGGTGCGGTACGCCCATGCCCGGACGCGTGCGCTGACGCGCAATGCCGCCGACCTCGGGTTCCGGTCGCGGCCGGGGGCCGTGGGCGGCGGCGCGGCGGAGGCGTTGGTCGCGCTGCTCGCCGATCATCCCCGTGTTCTCGCGCGCGCCGCCTCGCTGCGCGCTCCCGATCTGCTCGCCCGGCACCTCGTCAACGTCGCCGATGCCGTGCTGCCCCTCCTTCCCACGGTGCTGCCCGTCGGGGAGGAGAAACCCTCGGCCGCCCACCGCGCCCGGCTCGCCCTTGCCGAAGCCGCCGGGACGGTGCTGGCCGGTGGCCTGTCCCTGCTCGGCATCGACGCACCCGACCACCTCTGAGAGCCGTGACGGCGAGCGCGCCGCGGCGGCCGGAGAGTTAGAGAGCCAGAGAACCAGACATGAGCCGTTCCGCACATCCCGCCGGGCCCCGTCACGCCGACGTCCTGCCCGAGGGCCACTACTCCGCACCGCCCGCCGACCTCAACGTCCTCGACCCGAAGGTGTGGGCCCAGACCGTCACCCGGGGCGACGACGGTGTCGTGACCGTGGGCGGGATTCCCGTCACCCGGCTCGCCGAGGAGGTCGGGACCCCGGCCTACGTACTCGACGAGGCCGACTTCCGCGCGCGGGCCCGCGCCTGGCGCGCCGCCTTCGGGACCGACGCCGACGTCTTCTACGCCGGCAAGGCGTTCCTGTCGCGGGCCGTGGTGCGCTGGCTGGACGAGGAGGGGCTGAACCTCGACGTCTGCTCCGGGACCGAGCTGGCGACCGCGCTGTCCGCCGGGATGCCGGCCGAGCGCATCGCCTTCCACGGCAACAACAAGTCCAGCGCCGAGATCCACCGGGCCGTCGAGGCCGGGGTCGGGCGGATCGTGCTCGACTCCTTCCAGGAGATCGTCCGGGTCGCGCACATCGCCCAGTCGCTCGGGAAGCGGCAGCGGGTGCAGATCCGGATCACGGTCGGCGTCGAGGCGCACACGCACGAGTTCATCGCGACCGCGCACGAGGACCAGAAGTTCGGCATTCCGCTGGCCGGCGGGCAGGCCGCGGAGGCCGTGCGGCGGGCGCTGCAGCTCGACGGGCTGGAGCTCATCGGGATCCACAGCCACATCGGGTCGCAGATCTTCGACATGTCCGGGTTCGAGGTGGCCGCCCACCGGGTCGTGGGCCTGCTCCGGGAGATCCGGGACGAGCACGGCGTCGAGCTGCCCGAGATCGACCTCGGCGGCGGCCTCGGCATCGCTTACACCAGTGACGACGACCCCCGTGAGCCGCACGAGATCGCCAAGGCGCTGACCGAGATCGTCTCCCGGGAGTGCGACGCCGCCCGGCTGCGTACGCCGCGCATCTCCGTCGAGCCGGGGCGCGCCATCGTCGGGCCCACCGCCTTCACGCTCTACGAGGTCGGCACCGTCAAGCCGCTCGAAGGGCTGCGGACGTACGTCTCGGTCGACGGCGGGATGTCGGACAACATCCGCACCGCGCTCTACGACGCCGAGTACAGCGTCGCCCTGGTCTCCCGCGCCTCCGACGCCGAGCCCATGCTGGTCCGGGTCGTCGGCAAGCACTGCGAGAGCGGGGACATCGTGGTGAAGGACGCGTTCCTGCCGGCCGACCTGGCGCCCGGGGACCTGATCGCCGTGCCCGCCACCGGCGCGTACTGCCGCTCCATGGCCAGCAACTACAACCACGCGCTCCGCCCGCCGGTCGTCGCCGTGGCGGACGGCCGGGCGCGGGTGATCGTGCGCCGGGAGACGGAGGACGATCTGCTGCGGCTCGACGTCGGGTGACAAGTACGGACAAGTACGGACGAGTGCGGTGGAGGGCGGGGCGCGCTGGGCCGGCAGGGCCCTGCGACGGGCGCGGGCCGGGCCGGGGCCGGGCCGGGGCCGCGCCGCCGGGCGCCGAGGCGGAGGAGCTGGACAGCCGGGTACGGCGCGGGGCGCACGGCCGGGCCGGAAGATCTCCGTTCTCCGGACCGACGAAAATGAAATAAACGTCTCACGATCCGGACAAAGGGCAGAAACTCCGGTGCGGTGAGTGAGACTGGTCCCACCGTAGACGGTAAGAGGAAACGAGGTCGGATGATGCGTACGCGTCCGCTGAAGGTGGCGCTGCTGGGCTGTGGGGTTGTCGGCTCAGAGGTGGCGCGCATCATGACGACGCACGCCGACGACCTCGCCGCCAGGATCGGGGCACCCGTGGAGCTCGCCGGGGTCGCCGTGCGGCGGCCCGGCAAGGTCCGCGAGGGCATCGACCCGGCCCTCGTCACCACCGACGCCACCGCCCTCGTCAAACGCGGGGACATCGACGTCGTGGTCGAGGTGATCGGCGGGATCGAGCCCGCCCGGACGCTGATCACCACCGCCTTCGAGCACGGGGCCTCGGTCGTCTCCGCCAACAAGGCGCTGCTCGCCCAGGACGGGGCCGCCCTGCACGCCGCCGCCGAGGAGCACGGCAGGGACCTCTACTACGAGGCCGCCGTCGCCGGCGCCATCCCGCTGATCCGGCCGCTGCGCGAGTCCCTCGCCGGCGACAAGGTCAACCGTGTGCTCGGCATCGTCAACGGCACGACGAACTTCATCCTCGACAAGATGGACTCCACCGGGGCCGGCTACCAGGAGGCCCTCGACGAGGCCACCGCGCTCGGGTACGCCGAGGCCGACCCCACCGCCGACGTCGAGGCGTTCGACGCGGCCGCCAAGGCGGCCATCCTCGCCGGGATCTCCTTCCACACGCGGGTGCGCCTCGACGACGTTTACCGCGAGGGAATGACCGAGGTCACCGCGGCCGACTTCGCCTCCGCCAAGGAGATGGGCTGCACCATCAAGCTGCTCGCCATCTGCGAGCGGGCCGCCAACGGCGCCTCCGTCACCGCGCGCGTGCACCCCGCGATGATCCCGCTCAGCCACCCGCTGGCATCGGTCCGCGGGGCGTACAACGCCGTGTTCGTCGAGTCCGACGCCGCGGGCCGGCTGATGTTCTACGGGCCCGGCGCCGGCGGGTCGCCCACCGCCTCCGCGGTGCTCGGCGACCTGGTCGCCGTGTGCCGCAACCGGCTCAACGGGGCCACCGGGCCCGGTGAGTCGGCGTACGCGGCGCTGCCGGTCTCGCCGATGGGCGACGTGGTCACGCGCTACCACATCAGTCTGGACGTGGCCGACAAACCGGGTGTTCTCGCCCAGGTCGCCACCGTGTTCGCCGAGCACGGCGTGTCCATCGACACTGTTCGCCAGCAGGGCAAGGACGGCGAGGCCTCCCTCGTCGTCGTCACCCACCGTGCGTCCGACGCCTCCCTGAACGGGACCGTCGAGGCGCTGCGCAGCCTCGACACCGTGCGGGGTGTCGCCAGCATCATGCGGGTTGAAGGAGAGTAACCAGCAATGACCCACCAGTGGCGCGGAATCATCGAGGAGTACCGGGACCGGCTGCCGGTGTCCGACAGCACGCCGGTCGTCACGCTCCGCGAGGGCGGTACGCCTCTCGTGCCCGCGCAGGTGCTCTCCGAGCGCACGGGCTGCGAGGTCCACCTCAAGGTCGAGGGCGCGAACCCGACCGGGTCCTTCAAGGACCGCGGCATGACCATGGCCATCAGCAAGGCGAAGGAGGAGGGCGCCAAGGCCGTCATCTGCGCCTCCACCGGCAACACCTCCGCCTCCGCCGCCGCGTACGCCGTACGGGCCGGGATGGTCTCGGCCGTGCTCGTGCCGCAGGGCAAGATCGCGCTCGGCAAGATGGGCCAGGCGCTGGTGCACGGCGCCAAGATCCTCCAGGTCGACGGCAACTTCGACGACTGCCTCACCCTCGCCCGCGCGCTCAGCGACAACTACCCCGTGGCGCTGGTCAATTCGGTCAACCCGGTGCGTATCGAGGGCCAGAAGACGGCCGCGTTCGAGATCGTCGACATGCTCGGCGACGCGCCCGACATCCACGTCCTGCCGGTCGGCAACGCGGGCAACATCACGGCCTACTGGAAGGGTTACCAGGAGTACGCCGCCGACGGCGTGGCCGCGCGGACCCCGCGGATGTGGGGCTTCCAGGCCTCCGGCAGCGCGCCGATCGTGCGGGGCGAGGTGGTCAAGGACCCGTCGACCATCGCCACCGCCATCCGGATCGGCAACCCGGCCTCCTGGACCTACGCGCTGGCCGCGCGCGACGAGTCCGGCGGCGCCATCGACGAGGTGACGGACCGTGAGATCCTGCGCGCCTACCGGCTGTTGGCCGCGCAGGAGGGCGTGTTCGTGGAGCCCGCCTCGGCCGCGTCGGTCGCCGGTCTGCTGAAGGCCGCCGAGCAGGGCAAGGTGGACCCCGGGCAGCGGATCGTGTGCACCGTCACCGGCAACGGGCTCAAGGACCCCGACTGGGCCGTCGCGGGCGCCCCGCAGCCGGTCACCGTGCCGGTCGACGCGGTGACGGCGGCGCAGCGGCTGGGTCTGGGCTGACGGCCGGGGGCCGGGGCCGGCGGCTGATGGCTGCCGGCCGGCGGCTGACGGCCAGGGTTCCGAGGGGTTCTTGCCGGCGGGCGGCGGCCGGTCCGTTTCCGCGGGCCGGCGGCCTCCCGCCCGGGTGCGGTCCCACCTCGCGTACCGCCCGTACCTCTCGTACGCCCTGTACGCCTCAGTACGGCTCGTGCTCCCCGTACTCCCCGTACTCTCCGTACCCTCCGTACGGCCTGTACGAGATGGTGCGGGGTGGCGCGAAGTCCCGGCCCGCCGGGGCCCACCGGGTCCCCCGACCGGCCGCGCGCATCCGGCCAGGAGCCCGTGCGGCCGGCCGCCCCGCCGTCGCGCCCCGGGTGCGTACGCCGAGCCACCGCCGCTCGCCCCCACGCAACCCCGTCCGCCTGCAAGGCGTCCTCATGCGGGGACTCGCGGAAAGTGGGAGCACAGGGGGCTTACGACACGCATCGTGCGCCTCCTGTGCGCCCTATGTCGCCACAGAACCTTCCTTCGATAGGCTGTAGGGAACCCGCCCGCCGCATATGCCCTCGCGCAGCGCGCGGTGCCGCGCCGTTCGCGCGGTCCGAGGGTCCTCGTACGCATCGAATGCCCGTCGAATCGTCCGAATCGCCGAGTCCCATTCGACCATCACGCAGCTCAAGGAGAGTCAACGAGCGATGGCCGGTCCAGCGTTCCGCGCCGCCGCCGTCCGGGTGCGCGTCCCCGCCACCAGCGCCAACCTCGGCCCGGGCTTCGACGCCCTCGGCCTGGCCCTGGGGCTCTACGACGACGTGGTGGTCCGGGTGGCCGACTCCGGGCTGCACATCGACATCGCGGGCGAGGGCAGCGAGACGCTGCCGCGTGACGAGAAGCACCTGCTCGTACGGTCCCTGCGCACCGCCTTCGACGTGCTCGGCGGACAGCCGCGCGGCCTGGAGATCGTCTGCGCGAACCGCATCCCGCACGGGCGCGGGCTCGGTTCCTCCTCCGCGGCGATCTGCGCCGGCATCGTGGCCGCCCGCGCCGTGACCATAGGCGGCGAGGCCAGGCTCGACGACACCGCGCTGCTCGAGCTGGCCACCGAGATCGAGGGCCACCCGGACAACGTCGCGGCCTGCCTGCTCGGCGGCTTCACCCTGTCCTGGATGGAGGCCGGCGGCGCCCGGGCCATCAGGATGGAGCCCTCCGATTCCATCGTTCCGGTGGTTTTCGTGCCCGGAAAGCCGGTACTGACCGAAACCGCGCGCGGCCTGCTGCCGCGCACCGTGCCGCACGTCGACGCCGCCGTCAACGCGGGCCGCGCCGCCCTGCTCGTCGAGGCCCTCACCCGGCGCCCCGAGCTGCTGCTGCCCGCCACCGAGGACCGTCTGCACCAGGAGTACCGCGCCCCGGCCATGCCGGAGAGCGCGGCGCTGGTGGAGCGGCTGCGGGCGGACGGCATCCCCGCCGTCATCTCCGGCGCCGGCCCCACGGTCATGGCGCTGGCCGACGCGGGCACCGCGGACAAGGTCGAACAGCTCGCGGGCGCCGGCTGGGCCGCCAACCGGCTGAGCCTCGACCTGCAAGGAGCCGGCGTGCTGCCACTCGCGGGCTGACACGCGATTGCCGGATTTCGAGAGGGGGAATGTTTGTTGGATCCGGTAGTGTTAACCTCAAGTCTGCACCCGACCTCACCATGGCGAGGTGCTTCGTGTCCCCGTCCGGGACCAACATTCTTCCGGGAGCTCCCCAAGCCACTCTGTGTTCCGTACGCCGTATCCGGGCAGTACGTCGTACGCGGGCGCTGAGCGGCCCACAGGGCACGCTCCGGAATCGGTGCATCCACGCCACGTGACACTGTGACACTCGGTGCCACGGCTCGTCGAGGAAGCGCCAGTCACCAGATATCTCTTCCGCCGCTTTGGCGGACCACCGCCCCGGCACGGTCCCCGTATCAAGGGCCGAAGCCGGACAGCACAACCGGTCGCCGAGCCAGACAGGCCGACGTCCGCTCCAGGGAAGGACCCTTCGTGAGCGACACCACCGATCTGATGGGCGCACGTGTCGAGGAGACCGCTGCCGCGCCCGCCACGGACGCCTCCGCGCCTGCCACCGGTGCCGGCTCCCGGCGGCGCCGCGGTACCGGCCTCGAGGGCATGGTGCTGGCCGAGCTGCAGCAGGTCGCATCCGGCCTCGGCATCAGGGGCACCGCGCGTATGCGCAAGAGCCAGCTGATCGAGGTCATCAAGGAGGCGCAGGCCCAGGGAGGCGGCGCCGCCCCGGCGAAGGCCGACGCCGCCGACGCCAAGCCGAAGCGCCGCGCCACGTCCCGTACCCGTACGGACGACGCCGCCGCGGAGGGCAAGGCGGGCGAGGCCCAGGCCCCCGCCGACCAGGCCGCGGCCCAGCAGCAGATCGAGATCCCCGGCCAGCCGGCCGGCGCGGACGCCCCCGCCGCCGAGCGGCGCCGCCGTCGCGCGACCGCCGAGGCGGGCAGCCCCGAGACCGTCGCCGCGGAGGCGAAGGCCGAGACGAAGAGCGAGCCGAAGGCCGCCGAGGCGCCCGCCCCGTCGCAGCAGCAGGGGCAGCAGGGGCAGGGCGCCCAGGGCGAGGCGAAGGGCGGCGACGCGGGTGACGGCGGCGAGGGCCGCCGGCGCGACCGCCGTGACCGTGACCGCGACCGCGGCCGGGACCGTGACCGCCGTGGCAAGGGCGACGACCAGCAGGGCCAGGACGGCCGGCGCCAGCAGCAGAACCAGCAGCAGGGCGGCGGACGCCAGGACCGCGGCAACGGCCCCCAGGACGACGACGACTTCGAGGGCGGGCGCCGTGGCCGGCGCGGCCGCTACCGGGACCGCCGCGGCCGCCGCGGCCGCGACGAGGTCTCCGAGCCGCAGATCGCCGAGGACGACGTCCTGATCCCGGTCGCGGGCATCCTCGACATCCTCGACAACTACGCCTTCATCCGGACGTCGGGCTACCTGCCCGGTCCCAACGACGTGTACGTCTCCCTCGCCCAGGTCCGCAAGAACGGCCTGCGCAAGGGCGACCACATCACCGGCGCGGTGCGCCAGCCGAAGGAGGGCGAGCGCCGCGAGAAGTTCAACGCGCTGGTCCGCCTCGACTCGGTCAACGGCATGGCGCCCGAACACGGCCGCGGGCGGCCGGAGTTCAACAAGCTGACGCCGCTGTACCCGCAGGACCGGCTCCGTCTGGAGACCGACCCGGGCGTGCTGACCACGCGGATCATCGACCTGGTGTCGCCGATCGGCAAGGGCCAGCGCGGTCTGATCGTGGCCCCGCCGAAGACCGGCAAGACCATGATCATGCAGGCGATCGCCAACGCGATCACCCACAACAACCCCGAGTGCCACCTGATGGTCGTCCTCGTCGACGAACGTCCGGAAGAGGTCACCGACATGCAGCGGTCGGTCAAGGGCGAGGTCATCTCCTCGACCTTCGACCGCCCGGCCGAGGACCACACCACGGTCGCCGAGCTCGCCATCGAGCGCGCCAAGCGCCTGGTGGAGCTGGGCCACGACGTGGTCGTCCTGCTGGACTCGATCACCCGTCTGGGCCGCGCGTACAACCTCGCCGCCCCGGCCTCCGGCCGCATCCTGTCCGGTGGTGTCGACTCCACGGCCCTGTACCCGCCGAAGCGCTTCTTCGGTGCGGCCCGCAACATCGAGGACGGCGGTTCGCTGACCATCCTCGCCACCGCCCTGGTGGACACCGGGTCCCGCATGGACGAGGTGATCTTCGAGGAGTTCAAGGGCACCGGCAACATGGAGCTCAAGCTCGACCGGAAGCTCGCCGACAAGCGCATCTTCCCGGCGGTGGACGTGGACGCGTCCGGCACCCGCAAGGAGGAGATCCTGCTCGCCCCCGAGGAGCTGTCCATCGTCTGGAAGCTGCGCCGGGTGCTGCACGCGCTGGACCAGCAGCAGGCGATCGAGCTGCTCCTGGACAAGATGAAGCAGACCAAGTCGAACGTCGAGTTCCTGATGCAGATCCAGAAGACGACCCCGGCCCCGGGCAACGGCGACTGACGCCGCACCGCCCCACCGAGGACGCGACAGGAGGCCGCCCCCGTCATGCGACGGGGGCGGCCTCCTGGTTTTTTCGCCGGCGCACCAGGGAGCGCCCTCCGGGCGGGAGCGCCGCCCCCGGCGAGACCTTTGCCACAGCCACCGCGCACCCCGCCGCCCGCCCCGGGCCGTCGTCACCGCAGGTGAGCGAGGTGCCGAAGGGGACACAGCTACGCACAGTGCCCATGTCCGCACCTGGCGGACACAGGGCGTTGTGCAACCCTTTCCCCGATTCCGCCGTCTGACCGTACGCGCGACCACGACCGTACGCGCGACCATGGTGACGGAAAGGTCCGGACGGACCAGGCCTGTTGCTGACAGCAGGGGGTAAGCGGCCGTACACGAGAGCTGAGGAGCACATGTCCGCCCAGAGCACGCCCGACCCGGCCATACCGGGGGAAACCGGCTCCACCGGCCCGACGAGCGACGCCGCCGGACCGCGCGGCCGCGGCAGGGGCCGCCGCCGCAAACCGCCCACCGGGCGGCGCAGGGCGCTGACGGCCGCGGCCTGGACCGCCGCGGGGATCGTGGTGCTCGGCGGCACCGGAGCGGGCTACCTCTACTTCAAGCTCAACGGCAACCTCAGCACGGTCGACATCAACCAGGCCCTCGGCGGCGACCGCCCGGCCAAGGCCGGCAACGGCTCCGAGAACATCCTCGTCCTCGGCTCCGACAGCCGCTCCGGCGGCAACAGGAAGCTGGGCGGCGGCACCGACGACGGCAGCGCGCGCTCCGACACGGCGATGATCGTGCACGTGTACAAGGGCCACAAGAGGGCGAGCGTCGTCTCCATGCCGCGCGACACCCTCGTCGACCGGCCCGAGTGCACCGACACCAAGGGCACCACCCACCCGGCCGCCCGGGGCGTGATGTTCAACGAGGCGTACTCCACCGGGGGCGCCGCCTGCACGGTCCGGACCGTGGAGTCCCTGACCGGTCTGCGCATGGACCACTACCTGGAGGTCGACTTCCGCGGCTTCCAGAAGCTGATCGACGAACTCGGCGGCGTCGAGGTGACCACGACGAAGGCCATCCACGACCCCGACAGCCATCTCGACCTCGCCGCCGGCACCCACACCCTCGACGGGCAGCGGGCCCTCGGCCTGGTCCGCACCCGGCACGGCGTCGGCGACGGCTCCGACCTCGGCCGCATCCAGCTCCAGCAGGCGTTCGTGAAGGCGCTGGCCGACCAGGTCAGGCACGTCGGCCTGTTCACCAGCCCCAAGAAGCTCTACGACCTCGCCGACACCGCCACCAAGGCGGTCACCGCCGACTCCGACCTCGGCTCGGTGAACTCCCTGATCTCCTTCGCCGACGGCCTGAAGGGCATCAGCTCCTCCCACATGACCATGATCACCACACCGGTGCGGTACGACCCGGCCGACCCCAACCGGGTCGTCGTCGAGAAGGCCAAGGCCCAGCAGGTCTGGGACGCGCTCAGGAACGACCGCCCGATCCCCGCGAGCGCCACCGAGGGAACCGCCACCGGCGAGGCCAAGGGCGTGGTCAGCGCGTCCTCCCGGACCCGCTGAAGCACCCCGCGACCCGCCGGGAATAGCCGGCTCCCGCCCCCGGTTTTGGGAGATGGCGCCAGTCCTGGCAGACTGGTACGTCGGCTCCGGTTCACGCTCCCGCACCCCGCGGCTGCGACCCGGCGCCCTCCCGGAACATAGGAGACACCTTGAAGCGCGACATCCACCCCGCGTACGTCGAGACGCAGGTCAGCTGCACCTGCGGCGCGTCGTTCACGACCCGCAGCACCATCGAGTCCGGCACCATCCGGGCCGAGGTCTGCTCCGAGTGCCACCCGTTCTACACGGGCAAGCAGAAGATCCTCGACACCGGTGGCCGTGTGGCCCGCTTCGAGGCCCGCTTCGGCAAGGCTGCCGCCGGCTCCAAGAAGTAGCGAGCCCCTTTTCGCCGGTCCACGGCCGTGCCCCCACCCGGGGGGCGGGGCCTGGACCGGCGTTTTTGGTCGTTCGCCTTCCCCTTCCCCGCAGTACAGGCAGTACAGGAGCCGCAAGATGTTCGAGGCCGTCGAGGAACTCGTCGCCGAGCACGCCGATCTCGAGAAGAAGCTCGCCGACCCGTCGGTCCACTCCGACCAGGCCAACGCGCGCAAGCTCAACAAGCGCTACGCCGAGCTGACCCCGATCGTCGCCACCTACCGCTCCTGGAGGCAGACCGGCGACGACATCGAGACCGCACGTGAACTGGCCGCCGACGACCCGGACTTCGCCGCCGAGGTCAAGGAGCTGGACCGGCAGCGCGAGGAGCTGACCGAGAAGCTGCGCCTGCTGCTCGTCCCGCGCGACCCCAGCGACGACAAGGACGTCATCCTGGAGATCAAGGCGGGCGCGGGCGGCGACGAGTCGGCGCTGTTCGCCGGCGACCTGCTGCGCATGTACCTGCGCTACGCCGAGCGCGCCGGCTGGAAGACCGAGATCATCGACGCCACCGAGTCCGAGCTGGGCGGCTACAAGGACGTCCAGGTCGCGGTGAAGGCCCGCGGGCAGACCGAGCCCGGACAGGGCGTGTGGGCGCGGCTGAAGTACGAGGGCGGCGTGCACCGCGTGCAGCGGGTGCCGGCCACCGAGTCCCAGGGCCGTATCCACACCTCCGCGGCGGGCGTGCTGGTCACCCCCGAGGCGGAGGAGGTGGACGTGGAGATCAACCCCAACGACCTCCGCATCGACGTCTACCGCTCCTCCGGGCCCGGCGGCCAGTCCGTCAACACCACCGACTCCGCGGTGCGCATCACGCACCTGCCCACCGGAGTCGTGGCCTCCTGCCAGAACGAGAAGAGCCAGCTGCAGAACAAGGAGCAGGCGATGCGTATCCTGCGCTCCAGGCTTCTCGCCATGGCGCAGGAGGAGGCGGAGAAGGAGGCCGCGGACGCCCGCCGCAGCCAGGTCCGCACCGTCGACCGCTCCGAGAAGATCCGCACCTACAACTTCCCGGAGAACCGCATCTCCGACCACCGCGTCGGATTCAAGGCGTACAACCTGGACCAGGTCCTGGACGGCGACCTCGACGCGGTGATCCAGGCCTGCGTGGACGCGGACTCGGCCGCCAAGCTCGCGGCCGCGTAAGGCACGCAGGCGCGTAGGCACGTAGCACGTACGAGTACCGGAGGACCAGCGTGCAGCAAGATTTCGGGGGGCGGCCCCCAAGCCCCCGCAGCGTGCTGCTCGCCGAGGTGGCGCAGGCCACCCAGCGGCTGGCCGACGCCGGCGTGCCCTCGCCGCGCAACGACGCCGAGGAGCTCGCCGCGTTCGTGCACGGCGTCAAGCGGGGACAGCTGCACACCGTGCGGGACGCCGACTTCGACGCCCGGTACTGGGAGGTCGTCGCCCGGCGCGAGCAGCGCGAGCCGCTCCAGCACATCACCGGGCGCGCCTACTTCCGGTACCTGGAGCTCCAGGTCGGCCCGGGGGTGTTCGTACCGCGCCCGGAGACCGAGTCGGTGGTCGGCTGGGCCATAGACGCCGTACGGGCCATGGACGTGGTCGAGCCGTGCATCGTGGACCTGTGCACCGGCTCGGGCGCCATCGCGCTCGCCCTCGCCCAGGAGGTGCCGCGTTCGCGCGTGCACGCCGTGGAGCTGAGCGAGGAGGCGCTGCCCTGGACCCGCAAGAACGTGGAGGGCAGCAGGGTCGAGCTGCGCCAGGGCGACGCCCTGACCGCGTTCCCCGACCTCGACGGCCAGGTCGACCTGGTCATCTCCAACCCGCCGTACATCCCGCTGACCGAATGGGAGTACGTCGCTCCGGAGGCCCGTGACTACGACCCCGAGATGGCGCTGTTCTCGGGGGAGGACGGCCTCGACCTGATCCGCGGCCTGGAGCGCACCGCGCACCGGCTGCTGCGGCCCGGCGGTGTCGTGGTGATCGAGCACGCCGACACCCAGGGCGGCCAGGTGCCGTGGATCTTCACCGAGGAGCGCGGCTGGGCGGACGCCGCGGACCACCCCGACCTCAACAACCGGCCCCGGTTCGCCACCGCCCGCAGGGCGATGCCGTGAGCCCCGCACGGCCGCCGGCCGGCCCCACCAGGACTTCAAGCCAGCAGTACGTGTACGAGGAGGCCCGCTGACAATGGCACGGCGATACGACACCAACGACGCGACCGACCGCGCGACGGGTCTGCGCGAGGCCGCGTCCGCCGTCCGCCGGGGCGAACTCGTGGTGCTGCCGACCGACACGGTGTACGGCATCGGCGCCGACGCCTTCTCCTCCGAGGGCGTCGCCGATCTGCTCGCCGCCAAGGGCCGGGGCCGCAACATGCCCACGCCCGTCCTCATCGGCTCCCCGAACACGCTGCACGGCCTGGTCACCGACTTCTCCGAGGCGGCCTGGGAACTCGTCGACGCCTTCTGGCCGGGCGCGCTCACCCTGGTCGCCCGGCACCAGCCGTCCCTGCAGTGGGACCTCGGCGACACCCGGGGCACGGTCGCCGTGCGCATGCCGCTGCACCCGGTCGCCATCGAACTGCTCACCGAGGTCGGCCCGATGGCCGTCTCGTCCGCGAACCTCACCGGCCACCCGGCGCCGGAGACCTGCGACGCCGCGCAGGACATGCTCGGCGACTCCGTCTCCGTCTACCTCGACGGCGGGCCCACCCCTGGCAACGTGCCGTCCTCCATCGTCGACGTCACCGGCCGGGTGCCGGTGCTGCTGCGTGAGGGCGCGCTGTCGCCGGAGGAGCTGCGCAAGGTCGTACCCGACCTCGAGGTGGCCAATTGACGGCCCCTGACGCGGGGCGTGGCATAGGCGTGGGGGGAGACGGGGTGATCCCGGTCCAGCCGGGCCCGCCCGGCGACACCTTCCGCATCCTCCACGTCAGCACCGGCAACGTGTGCCGCTCACCCATCACCGAGCGGCTGACCCGGCACTTCCTGGCCGACCGGCTGGGCGGGGCGGGCAGCTGCGGGCTGATCGTGGAGAGCGCGGGCACCTGGGGCCACGAGGGCGCGCCCATGGAGGCCAACGCGGAGGCGGTCCTCGCCGACTTCGGCGCGGACGCCTCCGGCTTCACCGGCCGCGAACTGCTGGACGAGCACGTGATCAGGGCCGATCTGGTGCTGACCGCGACCCGCGACCACCGCGCCCAGGTGATCTCCATGGGCCACTCGGCGGGCCTGCGCACCTTCACGCTGAAGGAGTTCACCCGGCTGGTGAAGGCGATAGACCCCGCGACGCTGCCTCCGCTGGAGGACGGCGTGGTGGAGCGCGCGCGAGCCCTGGTACGCGCCGCGGCGGCTCTACGCGGGTGGCTCCTGGCCCCCACGGCGGAGGCGGACGAGGTGTACGACCCCTACGGCGCGCCGCTGACGTTCTTCCGGTCGATCGGCGACGAGATACACCAGGCCCTGGACCCGGTGGTGACAGCACTGACGGGGGTCCGCTCCCGCGCCTGATCCCGGCGGCCCCGCGGCCTGGAGCGACCGCGGGGGCCGGTGGCCCTGCGGCCCAGGGGGCTGGGGGTCCGGCGGCCTGGGGCCGAGGGGGCTGGGGGTCCTGCGGCCTTGCGGCCCGGTGGTCCGGCTGTCTGGGGGCCTGGCGGCCCGGTGGCCTTGCGGCCCGGGGGCCCGGGGGTCCTGAGGCCTTGCGGCCCGGCGGCCCGGGGGCCCGGGGGCCCAGGGGTCCTGAGGCCTTGCGGTCTGGCGGCCTGGCCCGGCGGTCTGGGGGCCTGGGGCCGAGGGGTCTAGGGGTCCGGTGGCCTTGCGGCCTGGCGGCGCCTTGCGGCCTCGCGGCCCGGTGGTCTGGGGGCCTGGCTGTATGGGGCCCAGGGGCTCGCGGGCCGGTGGCCCCGCGGTCCGGATGCCTGGGGGCCTTGCGGTCTCGTGGCTCGGTGGTCTGGGGGTCTGGCGGCCTCACGGCCCAGAGAGCTTGGGGTCCGGCGGCCTTGCGGCCCGGTGGCCCCGCGGCTCGGTCGTCTGGGGCCTTGCGGTCTCGCGGCTCGGTGGTCTGGGGGCCTGGCTGTATGGGCCCAGGGGCTCGTCGGGCCGGTGGCCCCGCGGTCCGGATGCCTGGCGGCCTCACTGCCCAGGGAGTTGGCGGTCCGGCGGCCTTGCGGCCCGGTGGCCCCGCGGGTCGGTGGTCTGGGGCCCAGGGGCCCGGCGGGTCGGTGGCCTCTTCGGGCGGCGGTCGGCGGCCTGGCCCGGCGGTCTGGGGGGCCCGGCGGCCCGGCGGTTTGGGGGTCTGGCTGTCTGGGGCCGGCGGGCCGGTGGCACCGTGGGGCGGTGTGCGGGTGTGGGCGTCGGGGGCGTGCCGTCGTGGGGGTTCGGGCGGTGCGGCGGGCTGGGGAGGGGGTCTGTCGGGGGCCTGGGGCGTGTGGTGCCGTGGTGTAGCCGGGACGGGGGAACAGCCGCGCGGGGGCCGGGTGGCGGGCCTACATTGGTCGTACGTCACCGTCGACCGCCCGGAGCCCACCATGCCGGTCATCCCCGCACTCGAGGTCGATGTCCTGCGGCGGCAGGACCCTGAAGTGGCCGGCCTCCTGCTCGGAGAGCTCGACCGGCAGTCCACGACCCTGCAGTTGACCGCCGCCGAGAACTTCACCTCGCCCGCGGTGCTCGCCGCCCTCGGCTCACCGCTGGCCAACAAGTACGCGGAGGGCTACCCCGGCGCGCGGCACCACGGCGGCTGCGAGATCGTCGACGTGGCCGAACGCCTCGCGATCGAGCGCGCCAAGGCCCTGTTCGGCGCCGAGCACGCCAACGTGCAGTCCCACTCCGGCTCGTCGGCGGTGCTCGCCGCCTACGCGGCCCTGCTGCGGCCCGGCGACACCGTGCTCGCCCTCGGCCTGCCCTACGGCGGCCACCTCACCCACGGCTCGCCCGCCAACTTCTCCGGCCGCTGGTTCGACTTCGTCGGCTACGGCGTGGACGCCGAGAGCGGCCTCATCGACCACGACCAGGTGCGCACCCTGGCCCGGACCCGCCGTCCCAAGGCGATCGTGTGCGGGTCGATCGCCTACCCGCGCCACATCGACTACGCCTTCTTCCGCGAGGTCGCCGACGAGGTGGGCGCCTATCTGATCGCGGACGCCGCGCACCCCATCGGCCTGGTCGCCGGGGGAGTGGCGCCCAGCCCGGTGCCGTACGCCGACGTGGTGTGCGCGACCACCCACAAGGTGCTGCGGGGCCCGCGCGGCGGGATGGTGCTGTGCGGCAGCGAGCTGGCCGAGCGCGTGGACCGGGCGGTGTTCCCCTTCACCCAGGGCGGCGCCCAGATGCACACCATCGCCGCCAAGGCCGTCGCCTTCGGCGAGGCGGCCAGGCCGGCCTTCGGCGCGTACACCCGGCAGGTCGTCGCCAACGCGCGGGTGCTCGCGGCGTCGCTGGCCGTCGAGGGCCTCGCGGTGACCACCGGGGGCACCGACACCCACCTGATCACCGCCGACCCCGCCCCGCTCGGCGTGGACGGCCGCACCGCGCGCGGCCGGCTGGCCGCCGCCGGAATGGTCCTGGACTGCTGTGCGCTGCCCCACACCGACGCCCGCGGGCTGCGCCTGGGCACGGCGGCGGTGACCACCCAGGGCATGCGCCAGGAGGAGATGGAGTGGATCGCGGTGCTGTTCGGCAAGGTGCTGCGCGGCGAGATCGACGGGGCGCGGGCCCGCGCGGACGTGCGCGAGTTCACCGGTGGATTCCCGCCCTACCCCGGCTGAGGCGGGGTAGGCGTACCGTCGTACCCGGCCGGCCGCCCGCACAGGCAGGCGTGCAACCATCGTCGCTACCCGGAAGTCCCCATACATATGCCTGCGTCGCTAGGGTGTGGGGCTGAGATGGCCAGCGAGACCTGTGGGGAAGCCCGTGCGTGAATATCTGCTGACGCTCTGCATCACGGCCGCGGTGACGTACCTGCTGACAGGGCCGGTGCGGAAGTTCGCGATCGTGGCCGGGGCGATGCCGCAGATCCGGGCGCGCGACGTGCACCGGGAGCCCACGCCCCGGCTCGGCGGGATCGCGATGTTCTTCGGCATGTGCGCGGGGCTGCTGGTCGCCGACCACCTCACCAACCTCAACGAGGTCTTCGAGAAGTCCAACGAGCCGCGGGCGCTGCTCTCGGGCGCCGCGCTGATCTGGCTGATCGGCGTCCTCGACGACAAGTTCGAGATCGACGCCCTGATCAAGCTGGGCGGCCAGATGATCGCGGCCGGTGTGATGGTCATGCAGGGCCTGACGATCCTCTGGCTGCCGGTCCCGGGCGTCGGCACGGTGGCGCTGACCCAGTGGCAGGGCACCCTGCTGACCGTGGCCCTGGTGGTCATCACCATCAACGCGGTCAACTTCGTCGACGGACTGGACGGCCTGGCCGCCGGCATGGTGTGCATCGCGGCCGCCGCGTTCTTCATGTACACGTACCGGATCTGGTACTCGTACGGCATCGAGGCCGCCGCCCCGGCCACCCTCTTCGCGGCCGTGCTGATGGGCATGTGCCTGGGCTTCCTGCCGCACAACATGCACCCCGCGCGGATCTTCATGGGCGACTCGGGGTCCATGCTCATCGGCCTGGTGCTGGCCGCCGGCGCGATCTCCGTGACCGGCCAGGTGGACCCGGACGTGATGAAGCTGTTCTCCGGGTCCGAGCGCAACACGGTGCACCAGATGGTGCCGGTCTACATCCCGCTGCTGATGCCGCTGACGATCATCGCGATCCCCACCGCGGACTTCGTGTTCGCCGTGGTGCGCCGCACCTGGCGCGGGCAGTCCCCGTTCGCCGCCGACCGCGGCCATCTGCACCACCGCCTGCTGGAGATCGGCCACTCGCACAGCAGGGCCGTGCTGATCATGTACTTCTGGGCGGCGCTGATCGGCTTCGGCGCGCTGGCCTACTCGGTCAACTCCGCGTCCATGTGGATCGTCCTGGGCATCGTCTTCCTGAGCTTCATCGGCCTGGTGCTGCTCCTGCTGCCGCGCTTCACCCCGCGCACCCCGCGCTGGGCCGAGCGGTTCGTGCCGCCGCGCTACCGGCGCCGCCGGGCGGCCGCCGTGCCGGCCACGGCTCCGGGCGCCGCCACGCCCGCGGCGGCCGCCGGGGAGGGACACGAGGCCGGTGGCGCCCATGACGCGCACGCGGCCCGCGGGGCGCACGGGCGTTCCGCGCCGGTCGCGGCCGGTGTGGCGGGAGTCAACGGAGCGACCGCCGCGGGACCCCGTTCGCGGCTTCTCGACGGGCGCAAGGCCGAAACGTCGCGCTGACGCCCAAGGTAAGAATCTGACTAAAGCGTTGCCGACTCATGGGGGTGCGAACTCCCCCATACCAGACAATTCGGCCCGCTTTTTGCACAGACGGGCGCGGTCACTCTCATGCGTGACATCGAGCACATCCACCAGGTAAAGACCTCATCAAATAGTTTGTGATACCGTTCACGAGAACCCGGACAGAGCCGAAGGACCCCAGTGCCAAGGGCCTCAGGTCTTGAGGTTCCTCTCTCCAAGCCGGGACTACGCTCGTCCATGACGACACCCCTGCCCCCTGTGAAAGCGGAGTTGCCGCCATGCCGTCCAATGACGTCCGGAACCTGGTGCCGATCGCCGTGCCCACGGCGACCGTCGGCGTGGTCGCGGTCGCGGTCAGCGGTGCGGTGGCCGGCGGCAAGGGTGCGCTCGGCGCCGCCGTGGGCGTGCTGCTCGCGATCGCGTTCATGGGAATCGGCCTGTACGTGCTGCAGTGGACGGCGAGGACCCTGCCGCAGCTGTTCCAGGCCATGGGCCTCATGCTCTACGTCGCCCAACTCCTGCTGCTCATGATCTTCGTGGCCCTCTTCAAGGGCACCTCGCTCTTCAACCCGAGGGCGTTCGCGTTCTCGCTCGTCATCGCGACCGTCGTGTGGATGGCCGCGCAGGCGCGGGCGCACATGAAGGCCAAGATCTTCTACGTCGAGCCGGACTCGGAGAAGAGTGAGAAGCCCGAGAGGACGGGGTCCTCGTCGTGAGGGGTAGGGCCGGGATAAAGACGGCGGAGTTCTCCTGCTATCGTCCGGTGCCAACTGCGGCATCGCGGGCGCGGGCAGCTGAGCCGGCGCCTGCTCGATCGCGAGGCTCGATGCCCCCCGGCCGCCCCCACATCCGTAACACCAGTCCGGTGCCGACCCGCGGCCGTGTGCCGCGCCGACACAACGAGGTTGCCGTACCCATGCGCCACGCAGAAGGAGTCCGCGGTGAGTGCTGACCCGACGCAGGTGCTCGCCTTCGAGACCGACTGCCACATCTTCAGCGGCTGTGGCTTCCCCGCTCCGGGCCTGCACTCGTTCCTGTTCGAGCCCCTGTGGGGTGACGGGGACAGCAACTTGTACTTCAACAAGACGATGCTGCTGGCGCTGCTCGGCTCGATCGTCATCGTCGCCTTCTTCTGGGCCGCCTTCCGCAAGCCGAAGGTCGTTCCCGGCAAGGTCCAGATGGTCGGCGAGGCCGCCTACGACTTCGTGCGCCGCGGCATCGTCTACGAGACCATCGGCAAGCGCGAGGGCGAGAAGTACGTGCCCTTCATGGTGTCGCTGTTCTTCTTCGTCTGGATGATGAACCTCTGGTCGATCATCCCGCTGGCGCAGTTCCCGGTGACCGCGATCATCTCGTACCCGCTGGTGCTCGCGCTGATCGTCTGGTTCACCTGGATCATCCTGACCTTCAAGCGGCACGGCTTCGTCGGCTTCTTCAAGAACGTCACGGGCTACGACCCCTCCATCGGCCCGGTGCTGCCGCTGTCGATGACCATCGAGTTCTTCTCGAACATCCTGGTCCGGCCGTTCACCCACGCCGTGCGGCTCTTCGCGAACATGTTCGCGGGCCACACGCTGCTGCTGCTGTTCACCATCGCCAGCTGGTACCTGCTGAACGGCATCGGCATCGCCTACGCCGGCGTCTCGTTCGTGATGGTCCTCGTGATGACCCTCTTCGAGCTCTTCATCCAGGCCGTCCAGGCGTACGTCTTCGTCCTCCTGGCCTGCAGCTACGTCCAGGGCGCGCTCGCCGAGCACCACTGAGCACCCCCGGCTCCCACCCCCGATTCGTCCGGTGGCCAACCCCCACCGGTCCGCAAAGAGAAGGAAGAACTGGCATGTCCCAGACCCTCGCCGCCGTCACCGGTTCCCTCAGCTCCGTGGGTTACGGCCTTGCTGCCATCGGCCCCGGCGTCGGCATCGGCATCATCTTCGGCAACGGCACCCAGGCTCTGGCCCGTCAGCCCGAGGCCGCCGGTCTGATCCGCGCCAACCAGATCCTCGGCTTCGCGTTCTGTGAGGCGCTGGCCCTCATCGGCCTCGTCATGCCGTTCGTCTACTAAGCCGGACAGCTACCCAGCACCCCAGGACGAAAGGCACTGATGTGAACCCCCTGGTTCAGCTCGCGGCAGAGGGCAAGGAGAACCCCCTTGTCCCGCCGATCCCCGAGCTCGTCATCGGCCTGATCGCCTTCGTCATCGTCTTCGGCTTCCTCGCCAAGAAGCTCCTCCCGAACATCAACAAGGTTCTGGAAGAGCGGCGTGAGGCCATCGAGGGCGGTATCGAGAAGGCCGAGGCCGCGCAGACCGAGGCTCAGAGCGTCCTCGAGCAGTACAAGGCCCAGCTCGCCGAGGCCCGGCACGAGGCCGCGCGACTGCGCCAGGAGGCGCAGGAGCAGGGTGCCGCCCTCATCGCCGAGATGCGGGCCGAGGGCCAGCGTCAGCGCGAGGAGATCGTCGCCGCCGGTCACGCGCAGATCGAGGCCGACCGCAAGGCCGCCGCGTCCGCGCTGCGCCAGGACGTCGGCCGGCTGGCCACCGAGCTGGCCGGCAAGCTCGTCGGCGAGTCCCTCGAGGACCACGCCCGGCAGAGCCGCGTGATCGACCGCTTCCTCGACGAGCTCGAGGAGAAGGCAGAGGCGGCTCGATGACCGCGCACGGAGCCAGCCGCGAGGCACTGACCGCCGCACGTGAGCGTCTGGACGCGCTGACCGACGCCACCTCGGTGGACGCCGTTCGGCTCGCCGACGAGCTGGCGGCCGTCACCGCGCTGCTCCACCGCGAGGCCGGCCTGCGCCGGGTCCTCACCGACCCGGCGCAGTCCGGCGAGGCCAAGGCCCAGCTGGTCCAGCGCCTGCTCGGCGGCCAGGTCGGCGGCCAGACCGTCGACCTCGTGGCCGGCATGGTGCGCTCCCGCTGGTCGCAGCCCCGCGACCTGGTGGACGCGCTCGAGCAGCTGGCGGACATCGCCGACCTCACCGCCGCCGAGCGGGCCGGTGAGCTCGACGACGTGGAGGACGAGCTCTTCCGCTTCGGGCGGATCGTCTCCTCCAGCAGCGGGCTGCGCGCGGCGCTGACCGACCAGGCCGCGAGCCCCGCGGCCAAGACCGAGCTGCTGCACCGGCTGCTCGGCGGCCGGGCCAAGGCGTGCACCGAGCGTCTGGTGACGCGCCTTGTGACCGCGCCGCGGGGACGTAGCCTGGAGTCGGGACTGGAGTCCCTGTCCAAGCTCGCCGCCGAGCGCCGGGACCGCATGGTCGCCGTCGTCACCTCGGCGGTGCCGCTGAGCGACACGCAGAAGCAGCGCCTCGGCGCGGCTCTCGCGAAGCTCTACGGCCGCCGTATGCACCTCAACCTCGACGTGGACCCCGAGGTCATCGGCGGGATCAGGGTGCAGGTCGGCGACGAGGTCATCAACGGCTCGCTCGCGGACCGGCTCGAGGACGCCGCCCGGCGCATGGCGAGCTAGCAGCAACTCAACACAAGACGTACACGACGGCCCTGGTTGGGCCGTGCAGAGGATTCACCTCTTATTGGGGGGAGTCCCGCGACTCGTGAATCACCCCCCAAGTGAAACTTCGGGCCCAACAAGGAGAGCAGGGAACCCAGATGGCGGAGCTCACGATCCGGCCGGAGGAGATCCGGGACGCGCTGGAGAACTTCGTCCAGTCGTACAAGCCGGACGCGGCCTCGCGCGAGGAGGTCGGTACGGTCACCCTTGCCGGCGACGGCATCGCGAAGGTCGAGGGCCTGCCCTCGGCCATGGCCAACGAGCTGCTGAAGTTCGAGGACGGCACCCTCGGCCTCGCCCTCAACCTCGAGGAGCGCGAGATCGGTGCCATCGTCCTCGGTGAGTTCAGCGGCATCGAGGAGGGCCAGCCGGTCACCCGCACCGGCGAGGTCCTGTCCGTCGCCGTGGGCGAGGGCTACCTCGGCCGCGTGGTGGACCCGCTCGGCAACCCGATCGACGGCCTCGGCGAGATCGAGACCGAGGGCCGCCGCGCCCTCGAACTGCAGGCCCCCACGGTCATGCAGCGCAAGTCGGTGCACGAGCCGATGGAGACGGGCTACAAGGCCGTCGACGCCATGACCCCGATCGGCCGCGGTCAGCGTCAGCTGATCATCGGCGACCGCCAGACCGGCAAGACCGCCCTGGCCGTCGACACGATCATCAACCAGCGCGACAACTGGCGCACCGGCGACCCGAACAAGCAGGTCCGCTGCATCTACGTCGCCATCGGCCAGAAGGGCTCCACCATCGCGTCGGTCCGCCGCGCGCTGGAGGAGAACGGCGCGCTGGAGTACACGACCATCGTCGCCGCCCCGGCGTCCGACCCGGCCGGCTTCAAGTACCTGGCGCCCTACACCGGTTCCGCCATCGGCCAGCACTGGATGTACCAGGGCAAGCACGTCCTGATCATCTTCGACGACCTGTCGAAGCAGGCCGACGCCTACCGCGCCGTGTCGCTGCTGCTGCGCCGCCCGCCGGGCCGCGAGGCCTACCCGGGTGACGTCTTCTACCTGCACTCCCGGCTGCTGGAGCGCTGCGCGAAGCTCTCGGACGAGATGGGCAAGGGCTCGATGACCGGTCTGCCGATCGTCGAGACCAAGGCCAACGACGTCTCGGCGTTCATCCCGACCAACGTCATCTCCATCACCGACGGCCAGTGCTTCCTGGAGTCGGACCTGTTCAACGCCGGTCAGCGCCCCGCGCTGAACGTCGGTATCTCCGTCTCCCGAGTCGGTGGTTCCGCGCAGCACAAGGCGATGAAGCAGGTCTCCGGCCGCCTCCGCGTCGACCTCGCCCAGTTCCGTGAGCTGGAGGCGTTCGCCGCCTTCGGTTCCGACCTGGACTCCGCCTCCAAGGCCCAGCTGGAGCGCGGTCAGCGCATGGTCGAGCTGCTCAAGCAGGACCAGTACCAGCCGATGGCCACCGAGGACCAGGTCGTCTCCGTGTGGGCCGGCACCACCGGCAAGATGGACAACGTCCCCGTCGCCGACATCCGCCGCTTCGAGAAGGAGCTCCTGGAGTACCTGCACCGCAAGGAGCAGGGCCTCATGACCTCCATCAAGGAGGGCGGCAAGATGTCCGACGACACCCTGCAGGCCGTGGCCGAGGCGATCGCGGAGTTCAAGAAGCAGTTCGAGACGAGCGACGGCAAGCTGCTCGGCGAGGACACCCCGGCCGCTGCCGCCAAGTGACGTAAGGAAGGGACCTGACTCATGGGAGCCCAGCTCCGGGTCTACAAGCGTCGCATCCGATCCGTCACCGCGACCAAGAAGATCACCAAGGCGATGGAGATGATCGCCGCCTCGCGCGTCGTCAAGGCGCAGCGCAAGGTGGCGGCCTCCACGCCGTACGCGCAGGAACTGACCCGCGCGGTCACGGCGGTCGGCACCGGTTCGAACACCAGGCACCCGCTGACCACGGAGGCGGACAACCCGGCCCGTGCCGCGATCCTGCTCCTGACGAGCGACCGCGGTCTGGCCGGCGCCTTCAACTCCAACGCCATCAAGGCCGCGGAGCAGCTGACCGAGCGCCTGGAGCGCGAGGGCAAGCAGGTCGACACCTACATCGTCGGCCGGCGCGGTCTGGCCCACTACAACTTCCGTGAGCGCAAGGTCGCGGAGTCGTGGACGGGCTTCACCGACGAGCCCTCGTACGCGGACGCCAAGCAGGTCGCGGCGCCCCTGATCGAGGCCATCGAGAAGGACACGGCGGACGGCGGCGTGGACGAACTCCACATCGTCTACACCGAGTTCGTCTCGATGATGACGCAGACGGCGATCGACTCCCGGCTGCTGCCGCTGCGCCTCGACGAGGTCGCGGCCGAGGCCGCGCCCAAGGGCGAGATCCTGCCGCTGTACGACTTCGAGCCGTCGGCGGAGGACGTCCTCGACGCCCTGCTGCCGCGCTACGTCGAGAGCCGCATCTACAACGCGCTGCTCCAGTCGGCCGCCTCCAAGCACGCCGCCACGCGGCGCGCGATGAAGTCGGCCACCGACAACGCGGGCGAGCTGATCAACACGCTCTCCCGTCTTGCCAACGCGGCCCGCCAGGCCGAAATCACCCAGGAAATCAGCGAGATCGTCGGTGGCGCGAGCGCCCTGGCCGACGCGACCGCGGGGAGTGACCGATAAATGACCACCACTGTTGAGACCGCGACGGCTACGGGCCGCGTCGCCCGGGTCATCGGCCCGGTCGTCGACGTGGAGTTCCCCGTCGACGCGATGCCGGAGATCTACAACGCCCTGCACGTCGAGGTCGCCGACCCGGCGAACGAGGGCGAGAAGAAGACGCTGACCCTGGAGGTCGCCCAGCACCTGGGTGACGGCCTGGTCCGCACCATCTCCATGCAGCCCACCGACGGCCTGGTCCGCCAGGCCCCGGTGACCGACACGGGCGCGTCCATCTCCGTCCCGGTCGGCGACTTCACCAAGGGCAAGGTGTTCAACACCCTCGGTGAGGTGCTGAACGTCGACGCCGAGTACGACGGCGAGCGCTGGCCGATCCACCGCAAGGCGCCGAACTTCGACGAGCTCGAGTCGAAGACCGAGATGTTCGAGACCGGCGTCAAGGTCATCGACCTGCTGACCCCGTACGTCAAGGGCGGCAAGATCGGTCTGTTCGGCGGCGCCGGCGTCGGCAAGACGGTGCTCATCCAGGAGATGATCTACCGCGTCGCCAACAACCACGACGGTGTCTCCGTGTTCGCCGGTGTCGGCGAGCGCACCCGTGAGGGCAACGACCTCATCGAGGAGATGTCCGAGTCGGGCGTCATCGACAAGACCGCGCTGGTCTTCGGCCAGATGGACGAGCCGCCGGGCACCCGTCTGCGCGTCGCGCTGGCCGGCCTGACCATGGCCGAGTACTTCCGCGACGTCCAGAAGCAGGACGTGCTGTTCTTCATCGACAACATCTTCCGCTTCACGCAGGCCGGCTCCGAGGTCTCCACCCTGCTCGGCCGGATGCCGTCCGCGGTGGGCTACCAGCCGAACCTGGCCGACGAGATGGGCCTCCTCCAGGAGCGCATCACCTCGACCCGCGGTCACTCGATCACCTCGATGCAGGCGATCTACGTCCCCGCCGACGACCTGACCGACCCGGCCCCGGCGACCACCTTCGCCCACCTCGACGCGACGACGGTGCTGTCCCGTCCGATCTCGGAGAAGGGCATCTACCCGGCCGTGGACCCGCTGGACTCCACGTCCCGGATCCTGGACCCGCGCTACATCACGCAGGACCACTACAACGCGGCCATGCGCGTGAAGAACATCCTGCAGAAGTACAAGGACCTCCAGGACATCATCGCGATCCTCGGTATCGACGAGCTCGGCGAGGAGGACAAGCTCGTCGTCCACCGGGCCCGTCGTGTGGAGCGCTTCCTGTCCCAGAACACCCACGTGGCCAAGCAGTTCACCGGTGTGGACGGCTCGGACGTGCCGCTCGACGAGTCGATCGCCGCGTTCAACGCGATCTGCGACGGCGAGTACGACCACTTCCCCGAGCAGGCGTTCTTCATGTGCGGTGGTCTCGAGGACCTGAAGAAGAACGCGAAGGAGCTGGGCGTCTCCTGAGCCCCGTGCTCGTCCGGAAGGGGCGGGGACGAGCCCTCGCGGGGGCCTTCCCCGCGGGGCCGTGTCCGCCCCTTCCGCCACGCCCACTAGAATCGACCCACACCCGGCACCTCCGCCGGGTGGTGACCCGAGGAGCCACCCTTGGCTGCTGAGCTGCACGTCGAGCTGGTCGCGGCCGACCGGAAGGTCTGGTCCGGCGAGGCCACCCTGGTCGTCGCGCGCACCACGTCCGGCGACATCGGCGTCATGCCCGGTCACCAGCCGCTGCTCGGTGTGCTGGAATCGGGCCCGGTGACCATCCGTACGAGTGAAGGTGCGACGGTCGTCGCCGCGGTGCACGGCGGTTTCATCTCGTTCGCGGACAACAAGCTGTCGCTGCTGGCGGAGATCGCCGAGCTCTCGGAAGAGATCGACGTCCAGCGCGCGGAGCGGGCGCTCGAACGCGCCCAGTCGGAGGCCGACGCCCTGGCCGAGCGCCGCGCGTCCGTCCGGCTGCGCGCCGCCACGGCGGTGCGCTGAACGCAGTAAGCATGCGATGACGTCTCTCAGCCGCGGCCGGTACCGGAGCAATCCGGTACCGGCCGCGGCTGAGGCAGATGTGGGTGTTTTTTCCGTTCCATTACCTAGGAGACGAGGAGGTCGGTGCCGATGGTCCTCGCTCTGAGTGTGTGCGGAGTAGTGATCGCGCTCGTGGTGGTGGGACTGTTCGTCTTCGGTCTGCGGCGCAGACTGATCCAGCGCTCCGGCGGCACGTTCGACTGCAGCCTGCGCTGGGACGTGCCGGAGCGGACCGACACCAGCGGCAAGGGCTGGAGCTACGGCGTCGCCCGCTACAACGGCGACCGCGTCGAGTGGTACCGCGTGTTCTCCTACGCCCCCCGGCCGCGCCGCACGCTGGAGCGGGCGTCCATCGAGGTGGCCGGCCGGCGGCTGCCCGAGGGCGAGGAGGAACTGGCGCTCCTGTCCGACGCCGTGATCCTCGCCTGCCGGCACCGGGGCACGCGCCTGGAGCTCGCCATGAGCGAGGACGCCCTGACCGGCTTCCTCGCCTGGCTGGAAGCCGCCCCGCCGGGACAGAGGGTGAACGTCGCGTAGGGCGGCGTCCCGGGCCCGTCGGGGGACAGAGTTTCCGTCGCGGCGGGCGTGAAGAGCGCCGCGGACGGACCCGGTGGGATCCGCCCGCGGCGCGAGTGGGGCCGCGGTGCCGCGTTCGGCTCAGCTCAGCCCGCTGTTGATGGCGCTCACCAGCTCTCCGTTGCCGGTGTCACCGCTGAACTCCCAGAAGAACGCGCCGCCCAGACCCTGGGACTTCGCCCAGCTCATCTTGGAGGCGATGGTGGCGGGAGTGTCGTAGGACCACCAGTTGCCGCCGCAGTGGGCGTAGGCCGTGCCCGCGACGGTGCCGGTGGCCGGGCAGGACGTCTTGAGCACCTTGTAGTCCTCGATGCCCTGCTCGTAGGTGCCGGCGGCCGGGCCCGTGGCCGTGCCGCCCGGGGCGTCCTGGGTGACGCCGGTCCAGCCGCGGCCGTAGAAGCCGATGCCGATGAGCAGCTTGTTCGCCGGCACGCCGATCGCCTTGAACTTGGCCATCGCGTCGGCCGTGGTGAAGCCGGCCTTCGGGATGCCGCTGTAGGAGGTGAGCGGGGAGTGCGGGGCGGTGGGGCCCTGCGCGTCCCAGGCGCCGAAGAAGTCGTACGTCATCACGTTGTACCAGTTGAGGTACTGTGCGGCGCCCGCGTAGTCGGCGGCCTCGATCTTGCCGCCGGCCGAGCCGTCCGCGGTGACCGCCGCGGTGACCAGGGCGGAGGAGCCGAACTTGGCGCGCAGCGCGGCCATCAGGTTCCTGAAGGCCGCCGCCCCGCTGGTGTCGCAGGACAGACCGCAGGCGTTCGGGTACTCCCAGTCGATGTCGATGCCGTCGAAGACGCCCGCCCAGCGCGGGTCGTGCACCAGGTCGTAGCAGGACTGGGCGAAGGCCGCCGGGTTCTTGGCCGCCTCACCGAAGCCGCCGGACCAGGTCCAGCCGCCGAAGGACCACAGCACCTTGATGTTCGGGTACTTCGCCTTGAGCTGCCGCAGCTGGTTGAAGTTGCCGCGCAGCGGCTGGTCCCAGGTGTCGGCGGTGCCGCTGACGGACTGGTCGGCGGTGAACGCCTTGTCGTAGTCGGCGTAGGAGTCGCCGATCGCGCACTTGCCGCCGGTGACGTTGCCGAAGGCGTAGTTGATGTGCGTGATCCTGGAGGCGGATCCCGAGGTCACCAGGTTCTTGACGTTGTAGTTCCGGCCGTAGATGCCCCACTCGGTGAAGTAGCCGAGCCGGACCTTGTCGCCGGTGGGCGGGGGATTGGTGCCGCCTCCGGTGGTGTGCACGGCGACCGGGCCGCTGACCGGGCCGGTCTGGCCGGCGGTGTCGCGGGCCTGCACCGTGTAGGAGTAGTCGGTGCCGGCGGTCAGCCCGCTGTCGGTGTACGAGGTGGCGGTGACGGTGGCGACCTTCCTGCCGTCGCGCAGGACGTCGTAGTTCTGCACGCCCTTGTCGTCGGTGGCCGCGCTCCAGGACAGCTTCACCGAGGTGTCGGTGATGTTCGACGCGGTCGGGGTGCCCGGCGCGGAGGGCGGGTTGTCGCCGGGGACGCTCGGGCCGCCGTCACAGCTTCCGCCGTTGAGCGTGCAGTTGGCGGGGGAGCCGGAGCCGGCGCCGTTGAAGCCGAAGGACACCGAGGCGCCCGGGGCGATGGAGCCGTTGTACGACTTGTTCCTCGCGGTCCAGTGGTTGCCCGAGGAGGTGACGTCGGCGTCCCAGGCGGAGGTGACGGACGTGCCGGAGGGGAAGTCCCACTCCACGGTCCAGGAGCTGATCGCCGTGGTCCCGGTGTTCTTGACGGTCCACTGCCCGCCGAAGCCGGTGCCCCAGTCGCTGGTCTTGGTGTAGGTGGCGGTGGCGGTGCCCGCGGCCTGGGCGGGGGCGGCGGCGAGGCCGACCAGACCGGCCAGGGGGAGCAACAGGGTCGCGAACCCTGCCGCGGCTCGGTGTCTGAAGCGCATGCTGCGCCCTCCCTTGTCAGGGTTGGTTGACGAGGGCATGACTGAGCCTCCATGCCCACGGTGCTGTGAGAGTAGAAAGGTCTGGACCACAGGTCAATAGGTCTGGACCAGTCTGATGGGGAGGAATCCTGGTCCCCAACTCCCTTGTACGGGGCACGGTTTGACATAGCAGGACGCCCGCCGCGGAAGCGGCGGGCGTCGGCGTGGGTGCTGTGGGAGCGCGGTGTGGGTGGCGGCGCAGCTGGTGCGGGTGGCGGCGCGGTTGGTCCAGGTGGTGCTGGCGGTGCGCGTGGTGCGGGTGGCGCGGGAGCGGCTGGGCTCAGCGCTCCCCGCCCGGGACCCACAGGACGTCACCGGTGTCCTTGTTGGCGATGCGGGCCAGGATGAACAGGAGGTCCGAGAGGCGGTTGAGATAGGTGGCGGTCAGCGGGTTCATCGTGTCGCCGTGGACCTCCAGCGCGGCCCAGGTGGACCGCTCGGCGCGGCGGACCACCGTGCACGCCTGGTGGAGCAGGGCCGCGCCCGGAGTGCCGCCGGGGAGGATGAAGGAGCGCAGCTTCTCCAGCCGCTCGTTGAAGCGGTCGCAGTCCGCCTCCAGCCGGTCGATGTAGAACTGCTCCACCCGCAGCGGCGGGAACTCGGGGTTCTCCACCACCGGCGTGGACAGGTCGGCGCCCACGTCGAACAGGTCGTTCTGCACCCGGGTGAGGACCTCGACGACCTCCTGTGCGAGACCGCCCAGCGCGATCGCCGTGCCGATCACCGCGTTCGCCTCGTTGGCGTCGGCGTACGCCGAGATCCGCAGGTCGGTCTTGGCGACCCGGCTCATGTCACCCAGGGCGGTCGTGCCCTTGTCGCCGGTCCTGGTGTAGATGCGTGTCAGATTGACCATGCGGCCAGCCTAGTTGCGCCCCGCCCGGAGGGAAGGGGGGCCAAGGGGGCACCTTCCGCCCAACTACGCCGTCCGGGGCGGCCAGTGACGCCTGGGGGTGTGATGTCCGTCATCTGAGACGTGACGCGCATTACTTACCGGTCACAGGGCGCCGCGCGAGCGCTAATGTCCGCCGTGGAGCCATACGTAAACAGCGTGTAAGCGCTCGCAGGTCGTCGCTCGCGCAGTCGTTCAAAGGGGAGTCGGAGTGGCACGGAAGCTCGCCGTCATCGGAGCCGGTCTCATGGGGTCCGGCATCGCCCAGGTCTCCGCGCAGGCGGGCTGGGACGTCGTCCTGCGGGACGTCACCGACGAGGCACTGAGGCGTGGCACCGACGGGATCAAGGCGTCGTACGACAAGTTCGTGAGCAAGGGGAAGCTGGCGGCCGAGGACGCCGAGGCCGCCCTCGCCCGGATCACCGCGACCACCGACCTGGACGCCGCAGCCGACGCGGACGTCGTGGTCGAGGCGGTCTTCGAGAAGCTCGACGTCAAGCACGAGATCTTCCGGACCCTGGACAAGCTGGTGCGCGAGGACACGGTCCTGGCCTCCAACACCTCCGCCATCCCGATCACCAAGATCGCGGCCGCGACGGAGTGCCCGGAGCGGGTCGTCGGCGTGCACTTCTTCTCGCCGGTGCCGATGATGCAGCTCGTCGAGCTCGTCCGCGGCTACAAGACCAGCGACGAAGCGCTCGCCACCGCGCGGGAGTTCGCCGAGTCCGTCGGCAAGACCTGCATCGTGGTCAACCGGGACGTGGCCGGCTTCGTGACCACCCGTCTCATCTCGGCGCTCGTCGTGGAGGCGACCAAGCTGTACGAGTCGGGCGTCGCCACGGCCGAGGACATCGACCTCGCCTGCCGGCTGGGCTTCGGCCACGCCATGGGCCCGCTGGCCACCGCGGACCTCACCGGCGTCGACATCCTGCTGCACGCCACCAGCAACATCTACACCGAGACCCAGGACGAGAAGTTCGCCCCGCCCGAGCTGATGCGCCGGATGGTTGACGCCGGTGACATCGGGCGCAAGAGCGGGCAGGGCTTCTACAAGCACTGAGACCGCACGGGCGTCACCGCACTCACTCTTCGGGGTGAATTCGGTATCGGTTCGCTTACAAGCAGCAACCGTATCGCCACAGAAGCAGTCAGACGTTGCACAGCCACCGTCACGGAGCACGCCACCGCATTCACGGGGAGCGCATATGCACATCAGGGGCGACCACGCCGAGCTGGTCGTCGGGGGCCGCCTCGACGTCCGCAGCGCGGCGGACGCCCGCACGGTCCTGCACTCGGCCGTCGACGACGGCGTCGGCGACCTGGTGCTCGACCTGTCCGAGCTCGACTCGTGGGACGCCACCGGACTCGGTGTGATCATGGGTGCCCACCGGCGCGCCGGCCGCTGCGGCCGGCGGCTGGTGCTGCGCGGCGTGCCGCCGCAGATGCAGCGCCTGCTGGTGGCCACCCGGCTGCACCGCATCCTCGCCATCGAGGGCGGTATCGGGGCCGACTCCCTGCCCCGCGTCTGACGCCCGCCGCCGCGGCGCACCACCTGCCGAGGCGCGCCACCTGCCGAGGCGCGCCACCTGCCGAGGCGCGCCACCTGCCGAGGCGCGCCACCTGCTGCGCGCGCCCTGCCCCCAGCCCGCCGCGCCCCCACCGGCCCCGCCCGCGCCCGCCACGGGCCCGACCGGCCCGCACCCGCCCGCCACCGGTTGGCCCCGGTCCGCCGCCGCCCCGCCCCCGGTCCGCGACGAGTTCGCCGCGGGCCCGCCGCCAACTCGCCCGCGCCCGCGGAACGCATCGCTCCGTACGGGTGTGAACCCGGCGACAGGGGAGACCCGGACCCCCGTCGCCGAACCGTACGACGCGTGCAATCCTCATGAGACCGTGATGTCTCGGACGGCGCGGTACCCCGGACTGTCGTAGATACTGTGCGAAGGTTTAGGGTTCGGTCGCCCGCTGCCATGCGACCCTCGAGCGGGCCCGGACCAGAAGCGACAGCGCGGTGAGCGGCAAGGCCGGGAGGGGCTGGCCCGTGTCAGCACACGACGCTTTTGGGGGGCTTGGAACCTATGGACCCGAACACCCGGGAACCCGAGGACATGGGCCATGACGGCGAAGGCCACGTGCCGGGCCGGCGCCCGCCCAGGGAATCCCTCTCACCGGACTTCGGACAGTACGCGCCCGCACTGGCGCGCACGGTCCAGCTCGTCAGCGGCGACTTCCTGCTGACCGTCAACCCCGTCGACGGCAGCGAGATCGAGGCCTGCCCGCCGGGGCAGCGTCCCGAGAGGCCGCGCAAGTACACGGAGGCCGAGCGCGCCGAGGCCGAGCGCGCCGCCAGGCCGCCCGCCCCGGCGGGCCCCGCGCCGTCCGCCCAGCCGCTGCTGGAGCGGCAGGACGAACGCGAGCAGCTGGTACGCCTGCTCGCCCGCGGCCGCTCCGTGCGCCTGACCGGCCCGGGCGGCTCCGGCCGCACCAGCCTCCTCGACCTCGTCGCCGAGGACTGCGCGGACCTCGCCCCCGACGGCGTGGTCCGCCTCACCGGCCACCGCCGCACGACGGCCGACCTGCTGCACGACCTCTTCCGCGCCGTCTACCACGCCCCGCTGCACCGGCCCGGCCAGGACGAGCTGCTGGAGCACGTCCGGGAGATCGGCGCGGTCGTCGTCGTCGACGACCTCGAGTTCGGCGGCGGCGCCCTCGACGAACTGCTCGACGCCACCCCCGAGTGCGCCTTCCTGTTCAGCGCCACCCCGGACGTGCCCGCCCCCTCCGCCGAGTCCGGCGTCGAGGACGTCGTCCTCGGCGGTCTCGACCGGGCCGGCGGTGTCGAGCTCATCGAGCGCGCCGTGGGCCGGGTGCTCACCGAGGAGGAGTCCAACTGGGCCGGCGACCTCTGGTTCGAGTCCGAGGGACTGCCGCTGCGCTTCGTCCAGGCCGGCGCCCTGCTGCGCCAGCAGGACCAGTTGCGGGCCGCGGCCAACGCCGTCGACGAGTTCGGCGTGTTCGAGGACGCGCCGCCCGCGGACGCCGTGATCGACAGCGGCGACGGCGGCGACGTACCGCTGCCCTCGCTCGGCGAGGCCGCCGCGCCCGCTCCGCTGCTCGCCCGGCGGCTGAGCGCCTCCGCCCGCGCCACCCTGCGGTTCGCCGTCGCCCTCGGCGGCGAGGTGCCCCACCAGGCCCATCTGCCCGCGCTGGTGGGCGACACCCACGCCGACGCCGCACTCGGCGAGCTGGCGAGCTGCGGCCTGGTCTCCCCGGTGGGCGCCCGCTACCGGCTCGCCGCCGGGGTGCTCACCCAGCTGGAGGCGGCCGGCTACGGCGAGGACGCCGAGGCCCAGGCCCTCACCGTCGCCCGGCACTACGCCTGGTGGGCCGGACACCCCTCGGTCACCCCCGAGCGGGTGTCCGCCGAGGCGGACGCCCTGCTCGCCGCGCTCAACGTGCTGGTGCCGGCCACCACGCCGCCCGAGGGGGACGAGGAGGCCACCGCCGTCGCCCTCGCCCGCACCGCGGCGCCCGCGTTCGCCGCGGGCCTGAACTGGAGCGCCTGGGAACGCGTGCTGCGCTGCGGCACCGAGGCGTCCCGGCTGGCCGGGGACGTCGCCGAGCAGGCGTACTTCCACCACGAGCTGGGCGCCCTGGCGCTGTGCGGCAACCAGTTGGACCGTGCCCGCGCCGAACTGGAGGCCTCCATCGGCCTGCGCGGCGCCCTGTCCGACAAGCGCGGCACCGTCGCGGGCCGCCGCGCCCTCGCCCTGGTCGCCGACCGCTCCGGCACGGCCCTGGGCCCGGCCGCCGCGCCGGCCCTCGGCACGGGCGCGGGCGAGGAGGTGCCCGGCGCCCGCACCGAGGAGCCGGCCTCGCCGTCCGGCGGGGTGCCGGCGCCGTTCCCGGCCCTCCTGCCGCCCGGCGACACCACGACGCTGATCGGCCGGCCCGTGGCCGCCGGTGCGCCGTCCACGCCGTACGGCTCCTCCGCCGACGCCCCGGCCAGGCACCGGGTCGGCCTGCGCGGGCTCGCCCGGCGCAACCTGGTGGCGGCCGGCGCGGGCGCGCTGCTCGCCGCCGTCCTCGGCACCGTGGTGACGCTCGGCGCCACCTCCCACAACGACGCCGACGACCCCTCCGACAAGGTGAACGTCAACCCGTCGGCCGGGCAGGAACTGGACGACGGCGGCCTGGGCGCCGACACGCCGAAGAAGGACGACGGCGGCGACGGCGACACCGGCACGGCGACCAGCCGCCCCACCAACCCGGGCCCCGACGGCACCTACGGCACGTCGGACGACCCGACGCCGCCCGCCCGCCCTGCACGGCCCTCGGCCGGCCCCACCGGGACCAGGGGGTCCGGCGGCGGTGGCGGTACGACGGTCCGGCCGCCGAAGTCGCCGACGGCCAGGCCGTCGACGCCGTCCGAGCCGTCCACCTCGCCGTCCAGGAGCTCCAAGCCGAGCCCGAGCCCGTCGAAGTCGCAGACCCCCTCGCCGACACCGACGCCGTCGCAGTCGACGAGCCCCTCGGGGTCCAACTCGGCCAGCGGCCCCGCCACCTCCAGCGCCCCCGCCGTCTCCAGCGCCCCCGCGAGCACCGGTGGCGAGGGCAGCGGCTCTCCGAGCAGCTCGGGCGAGGCCGTCATCTGAGCCGCCGCGACGGCGCACACGACGCGGCACGCACCGCACGCCAAGGCACCGCACGGCGCTCACCGCGCCGCGGCACACGCGCGCACCACACAGCGGGGGCCGGGCCCGTACGAGACGGACCCGGCCCCGGTGCGTACCCGCGGCGCGGTGCGCCGGCTTCCCGCCTCAGAACAGCCGCAGCTTGTCGTCCTCGATGCCGCGCAGCGCGTCGTAGTCCAGGACCTGGCAGCCGATGCCCCGGTCGGTGGCGAGGACACGGGCCTGAGGCTTGATCTCCTGGGCGGCGAAGATGCCGCGCACCGGGGCGAGATGCGGATCGCGGTTGAGCAGCTCCAGGTAGCGGGTGAGCTGTTCCACGCCGTCGATCTCGCCGCGCCGCTTGATCTCCACCGCGACCGTCTGCCCGTCGCCGTCCCGGCACAGGATGTCCACCGGGCCGATGGCCGTCATGTACTCGCGCCGGATGAGGGTGTAGCCCTCGCCGAGCGTCTCGATGCGGTCGGCGAGCAGCTCCTGCAGGTGCGCTTCCACGCCGTCCTTGATCAGCCCCGGGTCCACGCCGAGTTCGTGCGAGGAGTCGTGGAGGATCTCCTCCATCGTGATGATGAGCTTCTCGCCCGCCTTGTTGACGACGGTCCACACCGCCGCCGCGCCGTCGGCCCCCGCGTCCCCGGTGTCCTCCTTCAGGGTGCACGGCGGCGACATCCAGTTCAGGGGTTTGTAGGCGCGGTCGTCCGCGTGGATCGAGACGCTGCCGTCCGCCTTCACCAGGATCAGACGGGGCGCTGACGGCAGGTGGGCGGTGAGCCGGCCCGCGTAGTCGACGGAGCATCGGGCAATGACGAGACGCATGGTCGGCAACGCTACTCGACGTACGGCGGTGCGCGCGAAGCGCCCGGGAAAACCCCGTCCGGACCGCCGGACGGACCCGCCGGGCCGCCCCATTTTTCCCTGGATCACCCGTGTTCACTTCTGGCCGATTGTGTTCCCAACCCGCCTTGCCTGTACGCGCATTCGCCTGGTGGGCCCCCGTTCTGTTGCTTACCGTAGTGAACGGGAGGTCGCGGTATGTGTACGCACCGTGTCCGGTGTCGCGAGCTTCCCTATCTGTCCGGCAACCCCTGCTGTTCGGGGGTGCGAGAGGAGAACCCATGTCGCTCGACGTCTCACCGGCCCTACTCGAACAGGCCGAGCGAGGCGAGGTCGACGAAGCTGACTTCGTCGACTGCGTCCGGACCTCCCTGCCCTACGCATGGGAGATGATCAGCTCCCTGGTGGCCCAGCTGAAGGTGGACGGCGGCAACTTCGCCGACAACCAGACGCCCCCGCCGGACGAGCAGGCACGCGGTCAGCTGCTGCGTGTGCTCGCGAGTGACGCCATACGCGGTGCGCTGCAGCGGCACTTCGGTGTGCGCCTGGCCTTCCAGAACTGCCACCGGGTGGCGGTGTTCCCGCCGGACACCTCCGCCGACGAGGCACTGGCCCGCTTCACCTCGGTGCGCAGTCAGCTGCTCAACCAGTCCCCGGAGCTCAGGGACTGCTGAGGCGGTGGTCGCATGCTTGCCGCTCCGCTCGCGGGAGGTGCTTGGAGTGCTGGGGCGGCAAGCCGATCCGTGACCTCGTCCGACTAGCCCAGCTGCGGCAGGACCTCGGCGCCGAGCCGTCGTACGTTCTCCTCCGTCGCCGCCAGGTCGCCCGAGCCCTCGACGAGCAGGGCGAAGCGGGAGACGCCGGTCCGCTCGGAGGTCGCCGCGAGCCGGTCGGCGCACAGCCGCGGAGTGCCCACCGGGTGCAGCCCGCAGAGCAGTTCGGTGTACGCCAGCGGGTCGCGCATCCGGCGTTCGCGGCCGTCCACCGTGACGTGCGCCTCCAGCCCCTGCCGCAGCCAGCCCGGCATCGCCTTCAGCAGGGTCTCCTCCGCGTCGGTGCGCCGGTCGGCGATCTGGCAGACGCCGGCCGAGACGTGCGCCGCGCGGCGGACCTCGTCGTCCGGCCGCCCGGCCGCCCGCGCGCAGCGCTGCCACAGGGCGACCATCTCGGCCTTCTCCTCGTCCCCGACGTGCATCCCGAGCAGCATCGGCAGCCCGCGCTCGGCGGCGAGGCGGACGCTCGCGGGCGAGGTGCAGGCGACGACCACCTCGGGGCCCGGGACCTCGGTGAGCGCCTCCGAGGGGCGCGGCACGACCGGGACCTCACGGAAGCCGAATCGTTCCCCCGAGGCCGACACCGCCGGCTCGCGCAGCCAGCGCGTCAGCAGGTCGAGCGACTCCGGGAACCCCTTCTCGTACGCCTCCAGGCCCGTCCCGAAGACCTCCAGGTCCACCCACGGACCGCCGCGGCCCACCCCCAGCGAGAACCGCCCCCCGCTCGTCACGTGCAGCAGCGCCGCCTGCTCGCCGAGGGCGACCGGGTGGACGGTGGGCAGCACGCTGACCGCCGTGCCCACCCGCAGCCGGCGGGTGCGCCCGAGCAGCAGCGCGGCGAGGGTGATGGCCGACGGGCACGTCCCGTACGGTACGAAGTGGTGCTCGGCGAGCCAGACCGCGTCGAGGCCCGCCTCCTCCGCGACCTCGGCCGTGCGCACCGCGCGGTGCAGCGCCTCCCCCTGGCCCTGCCCAGGGAACTGGGCCGCCAGCACGAAACTTCCAACGAGCATTGCCTTTTCCTGCTTCCTCGGCTCCGACACGGAGCTCCCCCACCCGGCATAACCGGGCGACACGTGCCGAGGACACGGCCTGACGAAGAGATTTCCGGATTGTCTGCGGAATCGGCCGTCCGATGAGGGGATTTGAGCCGGTGCCGACGGGGTTCGGCCGGTGATCCGTCCTTCGCCTCCGCCCCCCTCCGTGCCGCGTAGGCTGGAGGCGGCCCGTCCCGTCCGAAGCCCCGTGAGGTGTCCTGTGTCCCCGCGCCGCAACCGCCCCAAGGTCCCCGGCCCGTCCGGCCGGAGCCCCGAGGACGACCCCGCGGGCCGCTACGGCGGCTGGCAGTCCACGGAGAGCTGGCGGGGCGAGGACTGGAGCGTGCGCCATGTGGCGGGCGCCAGCGCGCAGGGCAAGACCTACCGCTGCCCGGGCTGCGACCAGGTGATCCCCTCCGGTGTGCCGCACGTGGTGGCCTGGCCCGAGTACGCCGGCGTGGACGACCGCAGGCACTGGCACAAGGCCTGCTGGAACGCGAAGGACCGCCGCACCACGCGGGTGCAGCGGTCCCGTAACGCGCCGAGGTTCTGACCCCTCACACGTCCCGCTTGTTCAGCAGCGTCCAGGCGCCCGCGAAGGCGGCGGCCGTCACGCCGAGGACGATCCACAGCGGGTCCCAGCCCGAGGGGCCGGACTGGGTGAGCGAGTTGGAGTAGAAGACGCTCAGCTGGTTCGGGATGGAGTACTCGAACAGCGCCTGGCGCACCTTCTCCAGCGACTGCGTGAACATGAACAGCGCGATGACCAGCGGGGCGAGCACCACGCCGATCATGATGGTGATCGCGCCGGCCGAATGGCGCAGCACCGAGCCGACGGCGAGCGAGAGCAGCCCGAGCAGGGCCATGTAGAGGCTGACGCCGACCGTCGCCTTGAACCACTCCGCGCCGGTGGGCTGCCGGGCGCCGCTGCCGTCGAGCATCGCCGTCTGCGCCAGGGCGACCAGCCCGGTGGACACCAGGGTGACGGTGAAGGCGAGGAGGAAGAACACCAGCGCCTTCGCCGCGAGCACCCGGCCGCGGGTCGGGCAGGCGGTCATGGTGGTGCGGATCATTCCGGTGCCGTACTCCGAGGCCGTGGTCAGCACGCCGAGGGTGATGACGCAGATGCTGCCGAGCAGCAGCCCGAAGAAGCCCAGCGCCAGCGGGTTCTCCTCGCCCGACAGGTCCGAGGAGGAGTTGACGACCACCAGGCCGGTCAGCAGTCCGATCCCGAGCACGAGCAGCACGAACACCCCGAGCGTCCACATCGTGGAGCGCACGGACTTGATCTTCGTCCACTCCGACGCGACGGCGTGCCCGAGGTGCGTGCGCACCACGGGGATCGGCGAGGTGTAACCGGGATACGCGGACCCGGGCGCCGTCTGCCAGGCCGGCGCTGCCTGCGACATGGGGGGCTGGGGCGTGCTCATCGGGCGTCCTCGGGCTTGGTGGTGTCGGCGGGGGCGGGGGCCGGGGCTGCAGCGGCGGGCGGTGCCGCGGGGGCCGCCGGTGCCGGTGCGGTCTGCGGGGCCGCGGGCTGGGCGGGCACCTGCGGGGCGGCGGCCGGAGCCGGGGCGGCGGCCGGGGGAGCGGGCTGGGCGTAGGGGTTCGGGGCGTCCGCGGGCGGGGCGCCGTACGGGCCGCCCTGGCCCGCGCCTGCGCCGCCGTACGGCCCCGGCGCCTGCTGTCCCGGCTGCCCGGGCGCGGCGAACGGCTGACCGCCCTGCTGGGGCGGCGGCGGTGCGTACCAGCCGGGCTGGCCCTGGCCCGGGACCGGCAGGGGCGGCTGCGCGCCGGGCGGCAGCGGCTGCATCAGCCCGGCCTTCTGGTCGATGGTGGAGCGGTAGTCGACGGCTCCCTGCGTCATCCGCATGTACGCCTCCTCCAGCGAGGCCTGGTGCGGCGACAGCTCCCACAGGCGTACGTCCGCCTGGTGCGCGAGGTCGCTGATGCGGGGCAGCGGCAGCCCCGTCACCCGCAGCGCCCCGTCCTGCTCGGGCAGCACGTGCCCGCCCGCCTCGGTCAGCGCGGCGGTGAGCTTCTCGCGCAGCTGCGGCTCGGTGTCGGGGGTGCGGACGCGGGCGAAGTCCGCGGAGTTCGCGGAGATGAAGTCCTTCACGCTCATGTCGGCGAGCAGCTGGCCCCGCCCGATGACGATGAGGTGGTCCGCGGTCAGCGCCATCTCGCTCATGAGGTGGCTGGAGACGAACACGGTCCGGCCCTCGGCGGCCAGTGACTTCATCAGATTGCGCACCCAGAGGATGCCCTCGGGGTCGAGACCGTTCACCGGCTCGTCGAACAGCAGCACCTGCGGGTCGCCCAGCAGTGCGGCGGCGATGCCGAGCCGCTGGCCCATGCCGAGCGAGAAGCCCTTGGAGCGCTTCTTCGCCACGTCCTGCAGACCGACGACCCCGAGCACCTCGTCCACCCGGCGGGCCGGGATGCCCGACAGCTGGGCCAGGCTCAGCAGGTGGCTGCGGGCGGACCGGCCGCCGTGCACGGCCTTGGCGTCCAGCAGGGCCCCCACCTGGCGGGGCGCGTTGGGCAGCCTGCGGTACGGATAGCCGCCGATGGTCACCGTCCCCGCGGTCGGGTTGTCCAGACCGAGGATCATCCGCATGGTCGTCGACTTGCCCGACCCGTTGGGCCCGAGGAAGCCGGTGACGGCGCCCGGCCGCACCTGGAAGGAGAGGTTGTACACGGCGGTCTTGTCGCCATAGCGCTTGGTCAGGCCGACTGCCTCGATCATGCTCCGCACCCATCGAAAGGTTCAGGTCAGCGGGGCACACGCCCCCGTAAGGGTTAGGAGGATATCCGGGCGCTGACGGTTCCGCCCAAGAGAGGGTAAAAACGCGAGGGGATCACGGGACGGCCGTTTCCGGTCGCGTCCGGTCGCTTCCGAGCCGGTTGCCAAGCCCGTCCGGCCGCGCCCGGACCTATGGGCCCGGACCTACGCGCCTGGACCTATGCGTCCCGCCGGCGCAGCAGCGCATAGCCGCCGGCCAGCGCCGCGATCACCCACAGCACCATGATGCCCAGGCCGCCCCACGGGCCGTACGGGGTGTCGTCGCCCACGCGGGGCACCACCTGCATGATCCGGCTGCCGGCCTGGTCGGGCAGGAACCGGCCGGCCTTCTTGGTCGCCGACACATTGCCGAGGATGTTGGAGACCAGGAAGAAGAACGGCATCAGGATCCCCAGCGACAGCATGGGCGAGCGCAGCATCACGGCGACGCCCATCGAGAACATCGCGATCAGCGTCATGTACAGGCCGCCGCCGAGCACCGCGCGCAGCACGCCCGGCGCGCCGATCGTCGTGCCGAGCGGGCCGAGCATCGCCTGGCCGAGGAAGAACGCGGCGAAGCTCGTCGCCACGCCGACCACCAGGGCGAGCCCGGTCGCCACGGCCACCTTGCCGGCCAGGAAGGCGCCGCGCCGCGGCACGGCCGCCAGCGAGGTGCGGATCATGCCGGTGCTGTACTCGTTGGACACCACCAGCACACCGAAGACGATCATCGCCAGCTGGCCGAGGGTCGTGCCCGCGAAGCTGACGAAGGTCGGGTCGAAGGAGATCCGCTCGCGCGCGGGCATGTCGCCGAACTCGCTCCGCGACAGCGCGGAGATCAGCATGCCGAGGGCGACGGTGACGACCACGGCCAGCGACAGCGTCCACACCGTGGACGCGACCGACCGGATCTTGGTCCACTCCGACCTGACGACCTGGGTCAACGTCATGCCTCAGCGCTCCTTCTTCCAGTCGGCGCCCCACGGCCGGACGGGTGCCTGCCCCGGCCGTGCGGGCCCGGGGCCGGCGGGTCCGGTGCGCCCGGGACCGGTGGGCGCGGGGCCGGCGTCCGCGGGACCGGTGGGCAAGGAACCGGGATCCGCGGTTCCGGCCTGCGGGGTATCGGCCGGCGGACCGGCCTGCGGGAAATCGCCCGGCGGACCGGCGTGCGCCGGGTCGGCGTGGGCGTGGTACTCCACCGACTCCGCCGTCAGCCGCATGAACGCCTCCTCCAGCGACGACTGCCGGGTGCTCAGTTCGTGCAGCACCACCCCGTGCTGCGCGGCCAGCTCCCCGATGCGCTCGGCCTTCCCGCCGTCCACCTCCAGCAGCCCGCCGCCGCGCTCGACGGCCGTGATCCCGGCCCGGTGCAGCGCGTCCAGCAGCCGCTCCCGGTCGGGGGTGCGGATACGGACCCAGGAGCGGGAGTTGCGCTCGATGAAGTCGCTCATGGACGTGTCGGCCAGCAGCCGGCCCTGGCCGATGACGACGAGGTGCTCGGCGGTCAGGGCCATCTCGCTCATCAGATGGGAGGAGACGAAGACCGTACGGCCCTCGGCGGCCAGCGAGCGCATCAGGCCGCGGATCCAGTGGATGCCCTCGGGGTCCAGGCCGTTGACCGGCTCGTCGAACATCAGGATCCGCGGGTCGCCCAGCAGCGCGCCGGCGATGCCGAGCCGCTGGCTCATACCGAGCGAGAAGCCCTTGGCCTTCTTGCGTGCCACCGCGGTCAGACCCACGATGTCCAGCACCTCGTCCACCCGCGCGGCCGGGATGCCGTTGCTGTGCGCCAGGCACAGCAGATGGTTGCGGGCGCTGCGCCCGCCGTGCACGGCCCCCGCGTCCAGCAGGGCGCCGATGTACGTCAGCGGGTCCTTCAGCTCGTGGTAGTGCCGGCCGTCGATCAGCACATCGCCCGCGGTCGGGTGATCGAGACCGAGGATCATCCGCATGGTGGTCGACTTCCCGGCGCCGTTGGGTCCGAGGAAGCCCGTGACGGTGCCCGGTCCGACGGTGAGGGTGAGGTCGTCCACCGCCAGTTTCCCGCCGTACCGCTTGGTCAGCCCCGCGAGCTCGATCATGCGGCCACGCTAGGACGGCACAGGGCCCCCCGCCACTTCAGTGGCGGGGGGCCCTGTGCGACGCTCAGCCGCGCACGGTCCCGCGGCAGGCGATCACCGGGTCCGGGTCACCGGGTCTGCTGGGCGGGGACCCCGCGGGAGATCGGCTCGTCCTCGGTGGCGGGCGCGCCGGTGGCGGCCACCGCGGCACCCGTGAGGGTCGCCAGCATCTCGCGCACGTTCGTCAGCTGGGCGTTGATCGAGTCGCGGCGGTTGGTCAGGGCCGCCAGCTCGCGCTCGGACTCCGAACGGATGCGGTCCGCCTTGGCGTTGGCGTCGGCCACGATGTCCTCGGCCTGGCGCTGGGCCGTCTCCACCGTCTGGCGGGCGCGGCGCTCGGCGTCGGTGCGCAGCTTCTCGGCCTCCAGGCGCAGCTGCTCGGCGCGGTGCTCGATCTCGGCGAGCCGCTTCTCGGCCTTGGCCTGACGCGAGGCCAGGTCGCGCTCGGACTGCTCGCGGCGCTTGGCGAGGTTCGTCTCGAAGTCGGCGGCGGCCTGGGCGGCCTTGGCGCGCGTCTCCTCGAAGAGGGCGTCCGCCTCCTCGCGCTTGGACTGCGCGTCCTTCTGCGCCTCGGCGCGCAGCTGCGAGGCGTCGCTCTTGGCCTTCTCGACGATCCGGATGCCCTCGTCCTCGGCCTTGGCCTTGCGCTCCGCGGCGAACGACTCCGCGTCGTTGCGGACCTGCTGGGCCGCCGACTCGGCGAGCTCGCGGTGCTGTTCGGCCGCGCGCCGGGCCTCCTCCCGCAGATCCTTGGCCTCTTCCTCGGCGAGGCGCAGGATCTTCTCGACGCGCGCGCCGAGACCCGCGTACGACGGCTCCGCGTCGTTCACCTGGGCCTGGGCGTTCTGCGTCTCGAGGTGGAGTTCCTCGATGCGCTTCTCCAGAGCGGTGATGCGGGCGAGAGCGCTGTCACGGTCGGAGACGAGCTTGGAGATCCGTTCGTCCACCTGAGCGCGGTCGTACCCACGCCGCACAAGCTCGAAGCCGTAGGGGGAAGTGTCGCTCATGGGGTTCCTGTCGAATGAGACCGGTGAGGTGATAGGTGGAATCCTAGGGGCCGAAGCGGTGTGTCATCGAGCGGATACGTGTTTGATCTGGAGAATGACACCTCTTTTGAGTGGCTGACCGCCGGAGAGCTTGCCAAGGACTGGGGCAAAGCCCCCACAAGACCCGGTAACGCCCCCTCACGCTACCCCTCCGACGCCTTTCCACCCGACCGGGGCGCCCCCACCGTCGCGCCGGCCTTGACGCCGCCGTCCTTCGCGGACGACGGGGCCTCGAAGGATTCCAACGCCTCGAGGACGTCCTGGACACGGGAGATCTCGGCATTGATGTCCTCGCGCCGGCGCACCAGGATCTCCAGCTCCCGCTTGCCCTCCTCGACCGTGGCCCGGGCCTCGCGCACCGCCTCGGCCCTGAGCTCCTCGGCCTCCTTCACCAGGGCGGCCTTCTTCTGCTCGGCCTCCTTCAGCAGCCCCTCGGCCTTCTTCACCGCGGCGATGCGCACCTTGCCCGCCTCGGAGTTGGCCTCGGAGACGATCTCCTTCGCCTTGGCCTGGGCCTTGGCCAGCTGCTCCTCGGCCGCCTTGATCAGCGCGTCGCAGCGGTCGCCCGTCGACTTCATGGTCTCGGCTGCCTCGCGGCGGGCCCGCTCGTGCAGCTCCTCGATCTCGGCCGTCAGCCGGTCGCGCAGCTCCTCGGCGCGCTCCCGGATCCGGGTGGCGTCCAGCCGGGCGCCCACCAGCAGCTCGTCGGCGTCCGTACGGGCCTTCTCCACCGCGGAGTTGCCCTCGACCCTGGCCTCGGACAGGATCCGGTCGGCCTCCTTGCGGGCCGCGCCGACCATGGTGTCGGCCTGCGACTCGGCGTCCGCCTTGGTCTTGACGGCGGTCTCCTGCGCCTCGGTGAGCAGCTTGTCGGCCTCCGCCGTGGTCTCGGTGATGAGCTTGTCGACCTGCTCGGCCGCCTCCGAGCGCCGCTTGTTGGCGTCCCGGCGGGCCTCGTCCAGCGTCCGCTCCGCCTCCTCGCGGGCGGCGGCCAGGGTGCGCTCGGCCTCGGCCTGCGCGTCCGCCCTGAGCCGCTCGGACTCGGCACGGACGCGCTCGGCGTGCTGCCGCGCGGAGCCGACCGCCTCGGCGGCCTCGGCGCGCAGCCGCTCCGCGTCGCCGGTGGCGTCGGAGATGAGCCTCTCCGCGGTGGCGACGGACTCGGCGCGCAGCCGGTCGGCCTCGTCGACGGTCTCCGTCTGCAGCCGCTCGGCCTCGGAGCGCGCCTCGCTGATGAGGGCGTCCGCCTGGGCCGCCGCGTCCGACCGGATCCGGTTGGCGTCCTCGCGGGCCTCCGCCCGGGTGCGGGCGGCGTCCTGGTCGGCCTGCGCGATCGTGTCGGAGGCCTCCGTGCGCACCCGCTGGGCGTGCTCGGCGGCGTCCGCGCGGACCCGCTCGGCCTCGCCGATCGCCTCGGAGACCGTGCGCTCGGCGAGCACCTTGGCCGCCTCGGCCTCGTCCTGGGCCTCGCGCCGCAGCCGGGAGGCGTCCTCGCTGGCCCGCTCCCGCTCGGCGTAGGCGTCGGCGCGGACCCGGTCCGCCTCCTCCTCGGCCTCCCGGCGGGTACGGTCCGCCGCGTGCTCGGCGGCCGAGCGCAGCCCGGTGATCTCCTCCTGGGCCTGCTCGTGCAGCCCGGCGACGGAGTCGCGCACCTGCTGGGCGTGCTGCTCGGCGGCGGACACCATCTCGGTGGCGCGCCGGTCGGCCTCCTCCACCAGCCGGGTGGCCTCGGCCTGCGCCTCCTCCACCCGGTTGCGCGCCGAGGCCAGCAGCTCCTCGCTCTGCTCGCGGGCCCGCTCGCGCTCCTGGTCGGCCTCGGTGCGCGCGGCGCCGAGGAGCTCCTCGGCCTCGCGGCGGCGCCGGGCGGCCTCCTCCTGGGCGGCGGCCAGCGTCTCGGTCGCCTCGGCGCCCAGCCGCTCGGCGGCGGCCTGCGCCTCCGCGCGGACCCGGTCGGCGGTGTCCTGCGCCTCCGCCTTCAGCCGCTCGGCCTCGGCGGCGGCCTCCGACCGCAGCCGTACGGCGACGGCCTCGCCCTCGGCCCGGGAGGCGGACGCGTCGGCGGCGGCCTCGTCGCGCAGCCGCTCCGCCTCGGCCTCCGCCTGCTGCTGGAGCGTGCGGATGCGCTCGGCGGCCTCGGCGCGCAGCCGCTCGGTCTCCTCGGCGGCCTCGCGGCGGATCCGCGCGGCCTCCTCGCGGGCGTCGGCCAGCGCCTGCTCGGCGGCGGCGAGCCGCTGCTCGGCCTCGGTGTGCAGCCGGGTGAGCTCCTCGGCGGCCTCGGCATGCCGGGCCTCGACGGCCCGCTCGGTCTCCTCGCGCAGCTCGCGCGCGGCCCGCTCGGCGTCCGCCCGGACCGACTCGGCCTGCTCCTCGGCCTCCGCGCGGTGCCGCTCGGCCTCCTTGCGGGTGCGCTCCAGGGTCTCCTCGGCCTGCCGGCGCAGGGTGGTGGCCCGCTCGATGGCCTCGGTGCGGACCTTCTCGCTGTCGGTCTGCGCGGTGGAGCGCAGCTCGTCGGCGTCGGCCTTGGCCTTGGACAGCAGCTCCTCGGCGGTCCTGGCCGCCTCCTCGATCTGCTGCACGGCCTCGCGCCGGGCCTCGGCGCGGATCTTCTCGCCCTCGGCGACCGCGTCGGCGCGCAGCTGCTCGGCCTCGCCGCGCAGCCGGCGGGCCTCCTCCTGCAGCTCGACGGTCTTGGCGCGGTACTCCTTGGTGTCGTCCTTCGCCGCGCCCTTGAGCTGGGCGGCGATGTCGTGCGCCTCGGCGCGCAGCCGGTCCGCCTCGGCCTCGGCCTCGCGGCGGATGCGCTCGGCCTCCTCGGCCGCGGCCTTGGTGGTGTTCCTGGCGTCCTCGGCCGCCTTGTTCAGCACGTCCTCGGCGGTCTTGGCCGCCTTGGAGAGCTGGGTCGCGCTCTCCTCGGCGGTGATCGTACGGGCCTTCTCGGCGGCCTCCGCGACGATCTTCTCCGCCTCGGCGCGGGCGTCCGCGACCAGCTGCTCGGCCTCGGACTTGGTGGTCTCGGCCTCCTTGGTGGCCTCCTCGACCAGCCGGGCGACCTGCTCCTTGGCCGTACGGGTGCGCTGCTCGTTGGCCGACTCCGCGCTCGCCAGCGCCTTGGCCGCGGCCTCCTTGGCCTCGGCGACCACCTTCTCGGCCTCGGACTGGGCCTTGCGCAGCGCCTCCTCGGCCTCGGCCATGCGCTGCTCGGCGGCGCGGCTCAGCTCGGCGGCCTGCCGGCGGGCGGCGTCCGACTCGGTGACGGTGGAGGTGCGCAGCTGCTCGGCGTGGTCGGTGGCCTCCTGCGCCTGGGTGGAGGCGGCGTTCAGCAGCCGTTCGGCGTCGGTGCGGGCGCGGCGCAGGATCTGCTCGGCCTCCGCGCGGGCGGACTCGGCCTCGCTCTGCAGCCGCTGCCGGGCCTCGGCGGTCAGCCGCTCGGCCTCGGCGCGGGCGGCGGCCATGGCCTGCTCGGCCTCGGCCCTGGACTCGTCGAGCAGCCGCCGGGCCTGCTGCTCGGTGCGGGCGCGCAGCTGCTCGGCCCACGCCACGTTCTCGTTGACGTGCGACTCGACGGTCTGCCGGCGCTCGGCGAGCTCCTGGTCGAGCTGCTGGCGGCGGGTGACCGCCTCCTGGTGCAGCTCGGCCTGGAGCCGCGCGGCCTGCTCGGCGTGCTCCTGGAGGATCCGCTGGGTCTGCGCCCGGGCCTGGCTCAGCTCGCGCTCGGCGTCGGCGCGGATCTGGTCGGCCTGCATCTGCGCGTTGCGCAGCAGCTGCTCGGCCTGGTAGCCGATGTCGGCGCTGTCGTAGGCGGGCCGGGACATGATGGTGCGCCGCGCCTCGTGCAGCTTGGCGCGCAGCACCTCGACCTGGTAGCCGAGGTCCTCGGCGTGCTGGATCGCCTTTTCCCGCTCGGTCTTCAGCCGATCCATCTCGGCCTCGAACCGAGAGAGGTGGTCGACGTCAGCCGCCGGCTCTCGCTCCTGGCGTTCGTAGCCCCGCACTGCGCGGTCCCATCCGTCCCCTGGTCGCAAGCCTGTCCAAACGAGCTCCGTCCATCCGCCGAACGGGGCCCCCGGGGAATGGTGTCAGATCAACGGCGGAGCATGGGCTGCTGCCCCGGCGCTCGTCCCCCGAAACCCGGACCCCGGACGGGTCCGGCCGAAGGACGGCAGGACCCGGCCGCCCCCGCTTCGGGGACGACCGCCCCCAACCCTACCGGCCCATATGTACGTGGGTCAGTGCTCGGACGACTCAACGGGCGCCGATGTGACCAGTTCTGTCAGGACGCCGTGACAATCCTTGGGGTGCAGGAAGGTGATCCGTGACCCCATGGAGCCGCGTCGCGGCTCCTCGTACAGAACGCGTACGCCCTTGCCGCGGATGTCCGCGGCGTCGGCGTCGACGTCCGCCGTACCGAAGGCGATGTGGTGGACGCCCTCGCCGTTCTTGGCGAGCCACTTGGCGACGGTGGAGTCCTCCCGGGTGGGCTCCAGAAGCTGCAGGTAGGAGGCGCCTCCGTCGGACGTCTCGTTGATCTTGAGCATGGCCTCGCGCACGCCCTGCTCCTCGTTGACCTCGGTGTGGAACACCTCGAAGCCGTAGGTGGCCCGGTAGAACTCGACGGTCGCGTCGAGGTCGTGGCAGGCGATCCCGATGTGGTCGATTCGCGTCAGCATGGATTCAGTGCAGCGCTACCTGAGTGGTTACGCAACGTGCGCGCGATCACACCGACGGCCCGATGACGGGGTGGTCCGCCCCTCAGTACATTCGAAGTAAACCCTCGTTCACTCCTCGGCCCGTGCAGGCCGGTAAGGGGATCGCAGCTGATGTCTTCGTCAACGAACAGCTCGGTGATCGTCGCGGGCGCCCGTACGCCCATGGGACGGCTGCTGGGCTCGCTGAAGTCCTTCTCCGGAGCCGACCTCGGCGGTTTCGCGATCAAGGCCGCCCTCGACCGTGCGGGGATCGGCGGCGACCAGGTGCAGTACGTGATCATGGGCCAGGTGCTGCAGGCCGGGGCGGGGCAGATCCCGGCGCGCCAGGCCGCGGTCAAGGCCGGTATCCCGATGAGCGTCCCGGCGCTCACGATCAACAAGGTGTGCCTGTCGGGCCTCGACGCGATCGCGCTGGCCGACCAGCTGATCCGCGCGGGTGAGTTCGACGTGGTCGTCGCGGGCGGCCAGGAGTCCATGACCAACGCCCCCCACCTGCTGCCCAAGTCCCGCGAGGGCTTCAAGTACGGCGCGGTGCAGATGCTCGACGCGATGGCCCACGACGGCCTGACCGACTCCTTCGAGAACATCGCCATGGGCGAGTCCACCGAGAAGCACAACACCCGCCTGGGCATCGGCCGCGCCGAGCAGGACGAGATCGCCGCCCTGTCCCACCAGCGGGCCGCCGCCGCGCAGAAGAACGGCGTCTTCGAGGCGGAGATCACCCCGGTGGAGATCCCGCAGCGCAAGGGCGACCCGGTCCTGTTCAGCAAGGACGAGGGCATCCGCGGGGACACCACGGCCGAGTCGCTGGGCAAGCTCCGGCCGGCCTTCGCCAAGGACGGCACCATCACCGCCGGCACCTCCTCGCAGATCTCCGACGGCGCCGCGGCCGTGGTCGTGATGAGCAAGGCCAAGGCCCAGGAGCTGGGCCTGGACTGGATCGCCGAGATCGGCGCCCACGGCAACGTGGCCGGGCCGGACAACTCGCTGCAGTCCCAGCCGTCCAACGCGATCCTGCACGCCCTGAAGAAGGAGGGCCTGGAGGTCTCCGACCTCGACCTCATCGAGATCAACGAGGCCTTCGCCGCGGTCGCCGTGCAGTCAATGAAGGACCTCGGGGTGTCCACGGAAAAGGTGAACGTGAACGGCGGCGCCATCGCCCTGGGTCACCCGATCGGGATGTCCGGCGCCCGTCTGGTGCTCCACCTGGCCCTGGAGCTCAAGCGCCGCGGCGGCGGCGTGGGCGCGGCGGCGCTGTGCGGTGGCGGCGGCCAGGGTGACGCCCTGATCGTCCGGGTACCGAAGGCGTAACCGGCCTCGCCGGCCCGGCTGTCCCAACGGCCCATCTGTCCCTACGACCCACCGCGCGGCGCGACCCGCCGGCGCGGACCTTGTGAACGGAGCTGTGATGCAGGACGTCTCCTCTCTGGTGGCCCAGGCCAGGGAAGGCCGGCCGCGGGCCGTGGCCCGGCTGATCTCCCTGGTGGAGGGGGCGTCCCCGCAGTTGCGGGAGGTCATGGAGGCGCTGGCCCCGCTGACGGGCAACGCGTACGTCGTCGGGCTGACCGGGTCCCCGGGCGTGGGCAAGTCGACGTCCACGTCGGCGCTGGTGACGGCGTACCGCAAGCAGGGCAGGCGGGTCGGTGTGCTGGCCGTGGACCCGTCCTCGCCGTTCTCCGGCGGGGCCCTGCTCGGCGACCGTGTCCGGATGTCGGAGCACGCCTCCGACCCGGGCGTCTACATCCGCTCCATGGCCACCCGCGGCCACCTCGGCGGGCTGGCCTGGGCCGCGCCGCAGGCGATCCGGGTGCTGGACGCGGCCGGCTGCGACGTGATCCTGGTGGAGACCGTCGGCGTGGGCCAGTCGGAGGTGGAGATCGCCTCCCAGGCGGACACCTCGGTCGTCCTGCTGGCCCCCGGCATGGGCGACGGCATCCAGGCGGCCAAGGCGGGCATCCTGGAGATCGGCGACGTCTACGTGGTCAACAAGGCCGACCGCGACGGCGCGGACGCCACCGCCCGGGAGCTGAACCACATGCTGGGCCTGGGCGAGTCCCGCGCCCCCGGCGACTGGCGCCCGCCCATCGTCAAGACGGTGGCGGCCCGGGCGGAGGGCGTGGACGAGGTCGTCGAGGCCCTGGAGAAGCACCGGGCCTGGATGGAGGAGCGGGGCGTGCTCGCCGAGCGCCGGCTGGCCCGGGCCTCGCGCGAGGTGGAGACGATCGCCGTCACGGCCCTGCGCGAGCGCATCGGCGACCTGCACGGCGACCGGCGCCTGAGCGCCCTCGCCGAGCGCATCGTGGCGGGTGAACTGGACCCCTACCGCGCGGCCGACGAACTGGTGGCGGGCCTCACCCAGTCCTGACCTGGGCCTGACCCGGACCCGACCTGGCCTGTCCCGGGCGGGACCTGGGCCTCACCCAAGCCTGAGCTGGGCCTGTCCCGGGCGGGACCTGGGCCCGACCCAAGCCTGAGCTGAACCCGTCCCGGGCCCGACCCGGGTCATGGCGACGGGCGGGGACCTCTCACGCGAGAGGTCCCCGCCCGTCGCCGTGCGTGCCGGTGTCAGCGCCCGGGAGCGGGCCCGGGCGGGCGGCGCCTCAGGGCCGGCCCCGCTGCCCCCGCAGATGCTCGGCGATCGGCTTCAGCGCCTTGTCCAGCTCGGCCAGGGCCTCGGGGTCCAGCAGGTCGATGAAGTGCCTGCGCACGGACGCCACGTGGTGCGGCGCCACCTTCTGCATGGTCTCCATGCCGTGCTCGGTGAGGACGGCGTACAGCCCTCTGCGGTCGGACTCGCAGTTCTCGCGGCGGACCAGGTTCGCGTTCTCCATCCTGGTGATCTGGTGCGAGAGGCGGCTCTTGGACTGGAGGGTGGCGGCCGCGAGGTCGCTCATCCGCATCCGCACGTCCTCCGACTCGGAGAGGTTCACCAGGATCTCGTAGTCGTTCATTGTCAGGCCGAACGGCTGCAGGTCCTTCTCGAGCTGGTACGTCAACAGCCTGTTGACCTCCAGGTGGGTGCGCCAGGCGCACTGCTCCGCATCGGTCAGCCAGCGCGTGGCCGTCTCGGTCTCCATGAATGAAGTCTACCTAAAATGTTGAAAGGCGAACTACTAACGGTGGTGTGACTGTGCGCACGCGTTCGATGTCACACTCCGCAGACTACCGCTCACAGCCCGAAGCGACGCTGGAGGTCCCCCAGCTGTCCGGGAAGGCGCGGTGCGCCGGCTTGCCCTCCGTGGCTTCCGGCCACCCCGCCGCCGCCCGGCACTCCGGGCTCGTGCGGCACCGCCCCCGTGGCCTGCTCCGCCATCAGTGTCTCGCTCGACTGGAGCAGGACGGTACCCGCCCCCACGAACTCGAACTGGTGCTCCTCGCCGGAGGCCCCGCCCAGCCCCGTCATCGCACGTAGACCGCCCATTACCCCGGTCATGTACCCGTGGTCGTAGTGGTGGCACGGGGAGGGGCAGTCGGCCCACCCCACGAGCGCCTGCGGGTCCACCCGGATCGGGGGTTCCATGAACACCACCGGTCCGTTGGACGCGGCCACGAACTTGCCGGTTCCGATCAGGGTCAGAAAGCCCGGCACGATCGACTGTTTGAGTGCCAGACTTGGCTGAAAAGCGAGCAGGTTGCCCGAGCGAATGGTCAGATTGCCGTCGTCCAGGTCATAGGAATTGACATCGAAGGCCCGGTCGGCGAGCAGCATCTTGCCCGAGCCCTCCGCCACGACCCAGTCGCTCGCGTGCAGAGGCGAATGGAACGAGGTGCGCACCAGCCGGTCCAGCCGGCCGTGCCCGACACCGTTGAACTCGATCGCCCCGTAGTAGGCGATCATCTTCCCCTTCTGCAGGAACCACTGGCTCCCCTTGAGCTCCACGCAGAAGGTGTAGCTGTTGACGTTGTCGTCGGCCGGCAGGGTCATCGGGTCGTGCACCACGGGCCCGGCACCGGGCGCTCCGTACGCGTTCACAGCTTCTCCTCCGAGGCCTGGACGTAGACCGCGCCGCTGCCGCTCAGCTCCAGCTGGAAGGCCTCACCGGAGCCGCGCCCCACCATGTCGCGCCAGCCCAGGGCGGCGGACAGCTTGTTGCGGACGTCGCCGTGGTGGGCGACGTAGGCCTGCGGGTCGACGTGGACGGGCCGCTGCGGGGTGATCGGGACCTCGAAGACACCGCCGTGCGCCATCACGGCCACGGATCCGTGGCCCTTGAGGGTGGTCGTGAACAGTCCCTGCCCGGTGACCTGCCCGCGCACCATGCCCATGACCCCGCCCTGCGAGCCCATGAACATCGTGCCCTGCTGGAGGGTGCCCTCGAAGGCCAGCAGCCGGTCGGCCTCGACGTAGAGGGTGTCGCCCGTCAGGTTGATCACCTGCACATGGTGGCCGCCGTGCCCGAAGAACACGGTGCCGCTGCCCTCCACCGACATCAGGGGCGTCGCCTCCCCGGCGACCCGCCGCCCGATCATGGACATCAGCCCGCCCTGGCCGCCCTGCGTGCTGGGGGTGAAGGAGACCTCGCCCTTGTAGGCGAGCATGGCGCCGCGCTGGCTGAACAGCCGCTGCCCCGGCACCACCGTCGCCTCGATCATCTTCGAGTTGATCTCACGAAACGCCATGTCACACATCCCCCGCGATGGTGTTCCGCTCGCTCGGCTGCACGTACACCAGCCCGTCCCCCTCGAACCGGATCTGGAAGGCCTCCCCGCCGCCCTCCCCGAGGAACGTGCGGAAGGTCACCCCGGACTGGAAGGACTGCCGCACATTGCCCTGGTGGGCGATGTACGCCCCCGGGTCGACGATCAGCGGGTACTGCGGGCTGACCCTGAGCACCACGGCCGGCCCGTCCGAGAGGAGGGCCGCCTGCCCGTGCCCCTCGACGGTGGTGGTGAACAGCCCGTTGCCCTGCGAGGCGCCGCGCAGCCCGGTGAACGTCGTCCCCGTCCGCAGCCCGGCGTCCGCCGCCAGCAGATTGCTCGACTCCACGAAGAGCTTCTCGCCCTGGAGCCGTACCAGGTTGATCTCACTGGCGCGGTCGGCGAACCAGCAGGTCCCCTGCCCGCGCACCTCCATCACGGTCATCTGCTCACCGGTGAGCCGCCGGGTCACCATCCCCCGGAGACCCTCACCGCCACCGGTCAGCTTCTTGAAGGCCATCTGCCCGTCGTACGCGACCATCGAGCCGTTCTTCGCCTTGACGGCGTCCCCGGTCATGTCGACGGCGAGCACCTTGCTTCCCTGAAGTCGGAACATCGCCACGCAGCGAAAGGTAGCGGGGTGGAGGCGGCGCCGACAGGTCCCACGGGTGGAGAAACACCCCGACCGCACCCCGAGAAGGGCGACCCGCGGTCCACCCCCCACCGGGTCACGGCCGCGGGTTTGCCACAATGGAGCCGACGTTTGTGCCCGCATTCACAAGCAGCCGGCGCCCGCCGGAACCTCCCCGACCCGAAGGTGACCCGTGGACATCAAGACCGCCACCGCACTCCGCCGCCTCCGCCTGGTCTCCGCCCCCGAGGCGGTGTCCTTCATCCTCCTGCTGGTCTGCTCGGTCCTGAAGCGGACCACGGACTTCAACGCGGTGCCGGTGATGGGCTCGATCCACGGCCTCCTGTTCGTCCTGTACGTCCTCTTCTGGGCCGACGCCTGGAACCGCACGAAGTGGCCGCTGAAGACCGCCGCGCTGTACTTCGTCCTCTCGGTCCTGCCCACCGGCGGCTTCTTCGCCGAGCGCAGGCTCAAGCGGGAGGCCGAGGACGCGGTGATCGCCTCCCGCGCCCGCCGCGAGGGGGTCGTGAACGCATGATCGTCGCCTTCTCCGTGACGCCGCTCGGCGTCGGCGAGGACGTGGGGGAGTACGTCGCCGACGCGGTCCGTGTCGTACGGGACTCCGGCCTGCCCCACCGCACCGACGCGATGTTCACCTCCGTCGAGGGGGAGTGGGACGAGGTCATGGACGTGGTCAGGCGCGCCGTGGCCGCGGTGGAGGCCCGTGCGCCGCGCGTCTCCCTGGTCCTCAAGGCGGACATCCGCCCCGGCGTGACGGACGGTCTCACCTCCAAGGTGGAGACGGTCGAGAGGTACCTGGCCCAGCGGGGGGAGTAGGCATGCGGGGGCGCCTCGCGCCCGCCCCCGCACCCGCCCTCGCGTCCACCCTCCGGACCGAAGGGCGAGACGGGGCTGACCACGATATGACCGACCGGTAGGGTCTGGTGCCGTGCCGAAGCCCCTCAGTCTCCCCTTCGACCCCATCGCCCGTGCCGACGAGCTCTGGAAGCAGCGCTGGGGCAGCGTGCCGTCCATGGCGGCCATCACCTCGATCATGCGCGCCCACCAGATCCTCCTGGCCGAGGTGGACGCGGTGGTCAAGCCGTACGGACTGACGTTCGCGCGCTACGAGGCGCTGGTGCTGCTGACCTTCTCCAAGGCCGGCGAGCTGCCGATGTCCAAGATCGGCGAGCGGCTGATGGTGCACCCCACCTCCGTGACCAACACGGTGGACCGCCTGGTCAAATCGGGCCTGGTGGCCAAGCGGCCCAACCCCAACGACGGGCGCGGAACACTCGCCGTCATCACCGACAAGGGCCGCGAGGTCGTCGACGCGGCCACCCGCGACCTGATGGCCATGGACTTCGGCCTGAGCGCCTACGACGCCGAGGAGTGCGGGGAGATCTTCGCCATGCTCCGCCCGCTGCGCATCGCCGCCCACGACTTCGAAGAGGACTGAGGACCCGCGGGCGACCCGGGACAAGATCTCCCGGAACGGGCGGTTACGCTCGACGGCATGAAGAAGAGCGTGCTGACCCGCTACCGCGTCATGGCCTACGTCACCGGTGTGCTGCTGGTCCTGCTGACCCTCGGCGTGATCGCCAAGTACGTGCTCGACATCGACGGCGCGGCGGACTTCACGCGCGTCGTGGGCATCGCGCACGGCTGGCTCTACGTGATCTACCTGGTCTTCGCCTTCGACCTGGGCTCCAAGGCCAAGTGGCCGGTCGGCAAGCAGCTGTGGGTGCTGCTGGCGGGAACCATTCCGACCGCCGCCTTCTTCGTGGAGCGCAAGGTCTCGCACGAGCTCGGGGCCAGGGTCCAGGACGCCTCGCCCGCGGTCGCCGAGGCCTGACGGCCGCGCGGCGGCCCCGCGCGGCGGCCCCGCGCGGCGGCCCCGCGCGGCGGCCCCGCGCGGCGGCCCCGCGCGGCGCGCGCGAGGGCTTGTGACCTTCACCGCCGCGGGAGGGCCCGCGGCGGTCAGCCGTCGACAATTACTTGGACGTCCTAGTAAATTCGAAGCATGGACGCTGACGCCATCGAGGAGGGCCGCCGTCGCTGGCAGGCCCGGTACGACGCCGCGCGCAAGCGCGACGCAGACTTCACCACGCTCTCCGGCGACCCCGTGGAGCCGGTGTACGGCCCCCGGCCGGGCGACGCCTACGAGGGGTTCGAACGGATCGGCTGGCCGGGGGAGTACCCCTTCACCCGCGGCCTGTACCCGACCGGCTACCGAGGGCGCACCTGGACCATCCGGCAGTTCGCCGGGTTCGGCAACGCCGAGCAGACCAACGAGCGCTACAAGATGATCCTCCGCAACGGCGGAGGCGGGCTCTCGGTCGCCTTCGACATGCCCACACTGATGGGCCGGGACTCCGACGACCCGCGGTCGCTGGGCGAGGTCGGGCACTGCGGGGTGGCGATCGACTCGGCGGCGGACATGGAGGTCCTGTTCAAGGACATCCCGCTCGGTGACGTCACCACGTCCATGACCATCAGCGGGCCGGCCGTCCCGGCGTTCTGCATGTACCTGGTGGCCGCGGAGCGGCAGGGCGTGGACCCCGCCGTGCTGAACGGCACGCTCCAGACGGACATCTTCAAGGAGTACATCGCCCAGAAGGAGTGGCTCTTCCAGCCCGAGCCGCACCTGCGCCTGATCGGCGACCTGATGGAGCACTGCGCGGCGCGCATCCCCGCGTACAAGCCGCTGTCGGTGTCCGGCTACCACATCCGCGAGGCCGGGGCCACGGCCGCGCAGGAGCTGGCGTACACGCTCGCCGACGGCTTCGGCTACGTGGAGCTCGGGCTCAGCCGCGGACTGGACGTGGACGTGTTCGCGCCCGGCCTGTCCTTCTTCTTCGACGCGCACGTCGACTTCTTCGAGGAGATCGCCAAGTTCCGCGCGGCACGCCGGATCTGGGCCCGCTGGATGCGCGACGTCTACGGCGCGACGTCGGACAAGGCGCAGTGGCTGCGCTTCCACACCCAGACGGCCGGCGTCTCGCTCACCGCGCAGCAGCCGTACAACAACGTCGTGCGCACGGCCGTCGAGGCGCTCGCGGCGGTGCTCGGCGGCACCAACTCGCTGCACACCAACGCCCTCGACGAGACCCTGGCGCTCCCCAGCGAGCAGGCCGCGGAGATCGCGCTGCGCACGCAGCAGGTGCTGATGGAGGAGACCGGGGTCGCCAACGTCGCCGACCCGCTGGGCGGTTCGTGGTACGTCGAGCAGCTGACGGACCGGATCGAGGCGGACGCGGAGAAGATCTTCGAGCAGATCAAGGAGCGGGGGCTGCGGGCCCACCCGGACGGACGTCACCCGATCGGGCCGATCACCTCCGGGATCCTGCGCGGGATCGAGGACGGCTGGTTCACCGGCGAGATCGCGGAGTCGGCGTTCCGCTACCAGCAGGCGCTGGAGAAGGGCGACAAGAAGGTCGTCGGCGTCAACGTCCACACCGGGTCGGTGACCGGCGACCTGGAGATCCTGCGGGTCAGCCACGAGGTGGAGCGGGAGCAGGTGCGGGAGCTCTCCCGGCGCCGGGCCGGACGCGACGAGCGCCTGGTACGGACCGCCCTGGACGCCATGCTGGCGGCCGCGCGGGACGGCTCCAACATGATCGAGCCGATGCTCGATGCCGTCCGGGCGGAAGCCACGCTGGGCGAGATCTGCGGGGCGCTGCGGGACGAGTGGGGTGTGTACACCGAACCCGCGGGATTCTGAACCCCGAAAGCGGGCCCCGGCCCGATCGGCCCCGGCCCGCCCCACCCACAGACTGCCGCCGTCCGCCGTCCGCCGTCCGCCGTCCGGCTGCCGCCACCGGCCGTCGCCGGTGGCTTCCCGGCCGTCCGCCGGTAGCGGGTCGCTGTCTGGCTGTTGCCGTCCGCCGGCGGCTGTCGGCTGTTGCCGGTGGCTTCCCGGCCGTCCGGCTGTCGCCTCGCGGCTCTCGCCCGGGCCGGCCCTCCGCCGGTTGCCTGCGGCTGTTCGCCGGTGGCCCCGGCCGCCCCGGGCCGCTGGCCGCGCTCCTGCCGCCCCCGGGCCGGGCGTCCCTCCCGGCGGATGTCCTCCCGTGCGGCCGACCTGCCCGGCCAGACGGCCCTCCCGGCCAGACGGCCTTCCTGTGCGGCCGACCTCCCGGGCCGGGCGGCCCTCCCGGGCGGATGTCCTCCTGTCGGGGTCCCGTCCGGGGCTGGGTGGGCCGGGTCTCAGGGGTTGGCCGAGTCGCTCGCGGACAGGCCGTTCAGCAGGACGCGGGTGAAGGCGCGTACCCAGTCCTCGTCCGCCGGTTCCGCGCTGACCAGCGTGCGGTGCACCACCGCGCCCGCCACCACGTCGAAGATCAGGTCGACCGTGCGGGCGGCCTCCCCGGGGTCCGGCAGCGGGGGGAGCTCGCCGCGGGCCTCGGCGCGGGCGCGGCCCTGGAGGACCAGCCGCTTCTGGCGGTCCACGATCGAGGTGCGGATACGTTCCCGCAGCGCCTCGTCGCGGGTCGACTCCGCGACCACCGCCATCAGCCCGCTCCTGGCCTCGGGGCGGGCGAGGATCGCCGCGAACTGCAGCACCACGCCCTCGATGTCCGCGGCCAGGCTGCCGCGGTCGGGAAGCGTGAGCTCGTCGAAGAGCTCGGCCACCGCGTCCACCACCAGCTCGTTCTTGCCCGCCCAGCGGCGGTACAGCGTGGTCTTCGCGACCCCGGCCCGGGTGGCCACGTCCCCGAGGGTGAGCTTGGACCAGCCCAGCTCCACCAGCGCCGCCCGGGTGGCGGCCAGGATCGCCGCGTCCGCGGCGGCGCTGCGCGGCCGGCCGGCGCGCGCGGGTGCGGTGCGGCTCTGCATTCCCCGACCATAACCGGCCGTTCTGTGAAGTCGTGAGGGAGATCACCGGGTTGTGGTTTCGCCGGGGCACCCGGTGCCATTACGCTACGGGTCGTAGCGAAAGCGCGGGCGATCCGGCCCGCGCCCGAGCGATGACCACACAGCAACACGCGAACGGCATGACGGGGCGCCCGGTGGGGACCCGGCGCCCACTGCCGGCGGCCCGGCCCACGACACGGCCCGGACGTCCGGCTTTCAAGCGGTTTTCACATGCGCGCGCAGAACGGGGGAGGATAGACGCATGCAGCCACGGAACATGTCCATGAGCGGTGTCGTCGACCTCGCCGCGGTGAAGGCGGCCCAGGAGGCCAAGGCCAAGGCGGAACAGGCGCGCGCCCAAGCGGCCCGGGAGGGCGGAGCGGGGGCGATCTCCCCGGCGGATCTCGTCATCGACGTCGACGAGGCCGGATTCGAGCGGGACGTCCTGCAGCGGTCCGCCGAAGTCCCCGTCGTCATCGACTTCTGGGCCGAGTGGTGTCAGCCCTGCAAACAGCTGAGCCCGGTCCTGGAGCGGCTGGCCGTCGAGTACAACGGGCGCTTCCTCCTCGCCAAGATCGACGTGGACGCCAACCAGCTGCTGATGCAGCAGTTCGGGATCCAGGGGATCCCGGCCGTCTTCGCGGTCGTCGCGGGCCAGGCGCTGCCCCTGTTCCAGGGCGCGGCCGGCGAGACGCAGATCCGCCAGACGCTGGATCAGCTCGTGCAGGTGGCCGAGCAGCGCTTCGGCCTGACCGGTCTGACCGTCGACCCGGAGGCGGAGCCGGGCGGCCGCCCGGCCGCCGGCCCGCAGGCCCCCGAGGGCCCCTACGACGCGCTGCTGAACGCCGCCGCGCAGGCGCTGGACGCCGGCGACCTGCCCGGCGCGGTCCAGGCGTACAAGAACGTCCTCGCCGAGGACCCGGCCCACCCCGAGGCCAAGCTGGGCCTCGCCCAGGCCGAACTGCTCCAGCGGGTACGGGAGATGGACCCCCAGCAGGTGCGCGAGCGGGCGGCCGCGGACCCGGCCGACGTGACGGCGCAGATCGCGGCCGCCGACCTGGACCTGGTGGGCGGGCACGTGGAGGACGCCTTCGGCCGGCTGATCGACACGGTGCGGCGCACCGCCGGCGACGACCGCGAGGCGGCGCGCCTGCGGCTGCTGGAGCTGTTCGAGGTCGTCGGGGCGGAGGACCCCAGGGTGGCCACGGCGCGCAGAGCGCTGGCGCGCGCGCTGTTCTGAGCCGGGCGCGAGCCCGTCTGCTGACCAGTCGCTAAACGTCGGGCGGTGTGATGCCCGAGTGAAACATTGGCCGACGAGACGTCGAGGCGGCCGCGCTTTGCCAAATCTTGGTAATCGCGGCCGCTGTTACTGGGAGTAAGTCGGGGCCCTTCTTCTGCCCGTTTCCGTCCAAGGATCAACGGGTTTGTCCTCCCCCCGGCTGCCACCGAGCGTCGCCGTTCGAGACCGGCGAGTCGTATCACGGTTATCCGGCCGTTACTAGCGAGTAACGAACCCCCTTGTGCGGGCGGCGAGAATGCACCACGATCGGCCACGCTCGGTCCATTCCCGTAGCTCGACAGCCGGTTGGGCCGCGGGGTGTCTGGGTCCCCACCGAGCAGGGCCGGCGGCAGTGGCGCCGGCTCTTGGGCAGGGGGGTCTTCGCCGCACGGCGAAGCCTGTCCAGCAGGGTTGTGCGTGATGCGTGTCAGGCGCGACCAGTGGTTGTCGCTCGGGGGTGATCGCCGGTGATTCGGGCGCGTTACGCGCCGCCGAGCGCGGGCGCTCTCCTTCCCGAGGACGTAGCACTTCTCCCATCCCTGCCCGGCTGAGCCGCCGACACGGGGGCGAGCCGAGGCCAGGAGATGTACGTCCGAGAAGGAGGAAATATGGAGTCCCAGGTGCGTGGCGGGACCAGATGGAAGCGGTTCGCTGTGGTCATGGTGCCCAGCGTCGCCGCGACGGCAGCGATAGGTGTCGCGCTGGCGCAGGGCGCTCTCGCCGCGTCCTTCAGCGTGTCCGGCCAGTCGTTCAAGGTGTCGGCCGACAAGCTCGTCGGCAGTGGCTTCGCCCAGTACGGCGCGATCGACTCGGGGTACACCCTCGACGGCAAGAAGACGGCCCACCCGGTCGCGGTCTCGGCGTTCAAGAGCGCCAAGATCAACAACCTGTGCCAGTCCGTCGTCACCCCGAACGTCCCGTTCTTCGGATCGGTCAGCCTGATCCTGAAGGCCGGCGGCGGTGACAAGGCGGTCGAGGCCGACAACCTCTACATCGACGTCGCCGACCTCAACGCCGACGCCACCTTCAACAACATCGACATCGGTGTTGCGGCCAAGGACGCCAGCAAGGGTCCGGGCATGAAGGGCGGCGGCGAGCAGGCCAACCCCTACGGGTTCGCCCAGCAGGCCGACTCGGCCACGCTGACCGGCGTGAAGCAGACGGCGTGGGCGACCACCGCCGGAACCTTCAAGCTCAGCGGCCTGAAGATGTCGCTGTCGACGGAGGCCAAGGAGTGCTACTGAGCACTCGGTGACGGGCGGGGGAGCCGGACGGCGCCCCCGCCCGTTCCACTCCGCCCACGGCTTCACACACCCCCCACACCATCCAAGTACCACCCTCACCACAGCAACGCCGTACCAGGGAGCTGTTTTCCATGAGCGCCGAGACTCCTGCCGTACCCGGCCAGTTCACCCGCCGGAGGCTGCAGTTCCGCGCCTGGCGGGGCACGCGTCCGTTCTGGGCCGGTCTGTTCGTCCTGCTCGCCGGCTTTCCGATCATGTACTTCCCGTACGCGCACCTCCAGGTCGGCCATCTGACCCTGGCGATGGCGACCACGGCGGGAGCCGGGTCCCTGATCATCGGCGTGCTGCTCGTCGTCCTCGGCATCAGCCTCTGGTTCCAGAAGCACGTCCGCGTCTTCGCGGGCGTCGCGGCGATCCTGCTGGGCCTGGTGTCCATCCCCGTGTCCAACTTCGGCGGCTTCGTCGTCGGCTTCCTGTTCGCCCTCATCGGCGGCGCGATGGCCGTGGCCTGGGCGCCGGGCGCGGCCCCCGCGCCGGAGGGCGCCGAGGAGGCCCGCCCGGCACCGGCCGGCGCTCCCGCGGGGACCGCACCGGACACCGGGACGTCGCTGAGCAAGGCGGCCGACGCGGACGGGGTGGGCGAGCCGAACGATCTGTCAGGAACGAGCCCGGCCAACGGGGCGAACGGGAGGCACAGTGCCGGCTGACGAGGTGACCCACGGGACTGATGTGGACGAGTCCCGTGCGAGAACCGGGCCGCGCCACGCGGCACCCAAGAAGCCGCTGTTCACCAGGTTCCACATGCCGGCCGGCAAGGCGATAGCCATGGCGGCGATGCCGACGGCGGTCCTCATGGGGATGGGGTTCACGTCGACGCTCGCCCAGGCCGACAACAACTCCACCACGCCGACCGCCAAGAGCCTGACGGCCGACGAGTACAAGGACTGCGTGGCGGCCCTGGACGCCGACAAGGACGGTTCCTCGGCCTCGCCCACGCCGTCCGCCTCGGCGAGCGACGACACCAAGGGCGACACCAAGGACGGCACGAAGGAAGGCACGAAGGACGACGACAAGGGCGGCAAGGACGGCTCGCCGGAGCCGGCCCCCTCGGCGTCCTCCTCCGCCGACTCCTCCGGTTCGTCCGGCTCGGACGGCTCCTCGGGGACCTCGGGCTCCTCGGGCTCCTCGGGCAAGACCTCTTCGTCGGATTCAGGTGCCGACGACAAGGCGTCCGAGCCGTCCGGCGGCGACACGGCCGCGCCGCAGCCGTCGGCGACCTCGGGCGGCGGCCTGCTGGACAACGTCGGCAAGGCGATCGACGGCATCGGCGACACCGTCGGCTCCGTCCTGACCGGCGGCAAACCGGCCTCGGGCGGCGACTCCGCGTCCGGGACCGACGCCACGCCCTCGCCCTCCGCCTCCCCCACGGCGAGTGCGGCGAAGGACGGCTCCGGCGGCGGCTCCTCCGGCACGGGCGCGTCCGGCACCGTCAAGGACACCACCGGCAAGGTCACCGACACGGTCAAAAACACCGTCAAGGACGTGACGGGCACGGCGTCCAAGGCGGCGGAGGACACCAAGAAGACGGTCAAGGACACGGTGGACGCGGCCACGGCCACCGCCTCGCCGAGCCCGTCCGCGAGCTCCACCACGGACCCGGAGAACTGCCCGGCGGCCACCGACGCCGAGGGCGGCGTCGACAACAAGGTGCCGCTGGCCGACGACCCCTGGTACCTGGACGCCAGCTCGCTGACGCTCAAGGGCGCCGACTACAAGGGCATCGTCAAGGTCCGCACCGCCAACGGCACCGTCAAGAAGGTGCTGAAGTACGTCATCTCGGGCGGCACCGAGATCGGCGACCTGCACCAGACGGTGAAGGACAAGCAGGCCGGCAAGACCTATCACGTGCAGGCGGCCAAGGGCTCGAAGTCCACCATCACCGGCGGCGACACGGTGATGTACACCGAGAGCATCTCGGGCAACCTGCTCGGGCTGATCCCGATCACCTTCGACCCGGACAACCCGCCGCCGCTGAACATCCCGCTGATCTACTTCACCAAGGTGCACGTGGTCCAGGCGGCCCAGTTCGGCGGCAATCTGCACGTGCCCGGCATGCACGTGTTCACGACCGACTGAGGTCGCGCACAGGCCCGTCCGGGAGCCGCACACAGCCGAGGGGCGCCCCCTGCGCGCAGGGGGCGCCCCTCGGTGCCGTACGACGGCCCGCCGCCGGGCGGGGAGCCCGGGTGCCGGCCGTCAGTCGCGGGAGCCGCCGCCCAGGTGGTGGACGCGGACCATGTTGGTGGTGCCGGGGACGCCGGGGGGCGAACCGGCCGTGATGACCACGGTGTCGCCGGGCACGAAACGGTTGAGCTTGATCAGCTCCTGGTCGACCAGCTCGACCATCTCGTCGGTGCTGGCGACGAACGGCACGACGTGCGACTCCACGCCCCAGCTCAGCGCGAGCTGGTTGCGGGTGGACTCGTCCGTGGTGAACGCCAGGATCGGCTGGCAGGCGCGGTAGCGGGAGAGCCGGCGGGCGGTGTCCCCGGACTGGGTGAACGCCACCAGGCCCTTGCCGCCCAGGAAGTCGGCGATCTCGGCGGCGGCACGGGCCACCGAACCGCCCTGCGTGCGCGGCTTCTTGCCCGGGACGAGCGGCTGCAGGCCCTTGGACAGCAGCTCCTCCTCGGCCGCCTGGACGATCTTCGACATCGTCTTGACGGTCTCGATCGGATAGGCGCCCACGCTCGACTCGGCCGACAGCATGACCGCGTCGGCGCCGTCCAGGATCGCGTTGGCCACGTCGGAGGCCTCGGCGCGGGTCGGACGGGAGTTGGTGATCATCGACTCCATCATCTGGGTCGCCACGATCACCGGCTTGGCGTTGCGGCGGCACAGCTCGATGAGCCGCTTCTGCACCATCGGGACCCGCTCGAGCGGGTACTCCACGGCGAGGTCGCCGCGGGCCACCATCACGCCGTCGAACGCCATCACGACGTCCCGCATGTTCTCCACCGCCTGCGGCTTCTCCACCTTGGCGATGACCGGGACCCGGCGGCCCTCCTCGTCCATGACCCGGTGGACGTCGGCGACGTCCTTGGCGTCCCGGACGAAGGACAGGGCGACCATGTCGCAGCCCATGCGCAGCGCGAAGCGCAGGTCCTCGACGTCCTTCTCGGACAGCGCGGGCACGTTGACGGCCGCGCCGGGCAGGTTGATGCCCTTGTGGTCGGAGACCACGCCGCCCTCGATGACGATCGTCCGCACCCGCGGGCCCTCGACGTCCAGGACCTTCAGCTCGACGTTGCCGTCGTTGATCAGCACCTGGTCGCCGCGCGAGACGTCGCCCGGCAGGCCCTTGTACGTCGTGCCGCAGATGTGCTTGTCGCCCGGGACGTCCTCGGTGGTGATGGTGAACTCGTCACCGCGCTCCAGCTCGACCGGGCCCTCGGCGAAGGTCTCCAGCCGGATCTTGGGGCCCTGCAGGTCGGCGAGGACGCCGATGGCGCGGCCGGTCTCCTTGGCGGCGGCACGGACGCGGTCGTACCGCCCCTGGTGCTCGGAGTGGGTGCCGTGGCTGAAGTTGAACCGAGCCACATTCATGCCGGCCTCGATCAGCGAGACGAGCATCTCGTGGGAGTCGACCGCGGGGCCGAGAGTACAGACGATTTTCGAACGGCGCATGGGGCGATCCTATCGGTTTGTTTCGCTGCGGAATATTCCGTCTGGCGGAAAATACACATGGGCGGCTTGCCGCTCAGGCGAGTGCCGGCCGGAATTCCTCAGACGTCGTCGCCGTCGTCCTTTCCGACCAGTGCGTAGGTCTGGCTGGCGATCTCCATTTCCTCGTCGGTGGGCACCACGGCCACGGCCACCCGCGCGCCCTCGGGCGAGATCAGCCGGGCTCCGCCGCCGCGCACCGCGTTCCGCGCCGTGTCCACCGCCAGGCCCAGCCCCTCCAGGCCGGCCAGGGCGGCCTCGCGCACGAAGTCCGCGTTCTCGCCGACGCCGGCCGTGAAGGCGACCGCGTCCACCCTGCCGAGTACCGCGTAATACGCGCCGATGTACTTCTTCAGCCGGTGCACATAGATCTCGAAGGCGAGCCGCGCCTGCTCGTCGCCCTCGTCCATCCGGCGCCGGATCTCCCGCATGTCGTTGTCGCCGCACAGACCGTACAGACCGCTCCTCTTGTTCAGCAGAGTGTCGATCTCGTCCATGGACATTCCGGCAACCCGCTGCAAATGGAAGACGACGGCCGGGTCGAGGTCGCCGGAACGCGTCCCCATCACCAGCCCCTCCAGCGGGGTGAGCCCCATGGAGGTGTCCACGCATCTGCCGCCCCGCACGGCCGAGGCCGACGCCCCGTTGCCCAGGTGCAGCACGATGACGTTGACGTCCTCCGGGCGCCTGCCCAGCAGCTTCGCGGTCGCCCGCGAGACGTAGGCGTGCGAGGTGCCGTGGAAGCCGTAGCGCCGCACCCGGAACCGGTCGGCCAGCTTCGTCTCGATCGCGTACCGGGCCGCGGACTCCGGCATCGTCGTGTGGAACGCCGTGTCGAAGACGGCGACCTGGGGCAGGTCGGGGCGCAGCGCCGTCGCCGTGCGGATGCCGGTGAGGTTGGCCGGGTTGTGCAGCGGCGCCACCGGGATCAGCCGCTCGATCTCGGTGAGCACGCTCTCGTCGATGACGGTCGGCTCGGTGAAGAACATCCCGCCGTGCACCACCCGGTGCCCGATCGCGGCCAGTTCGGGGGAGTCCAGGCCCAGCCCGTCCTTGGCCAGCTCCTCGGCGACGGCCTTCAGCGCGGCGTCGTGGTCGGCGACGGGGCCGTGCTGCTCGCGGGTCTTCCCGGAGGCGACGCAGGTGTGCCCGAGCCGGGAGGTCTGCTCGCCGATGCGCTCGACCAGTCCCACGGCGAGCCGGCTCGCGTCGCGCATGTCGATCAGCTGGTACTTCACCGACGAGGAGCCGGAGTTGAGAACGAGGACGCGGGTCGCGTTCACGGTGGTCGGCAGCTTCCTGTGGGAGGTCAGTGGGAGGTCACTGGGCGGGCGTGTCGGGCGTCTGGGCCTGGATCGCCGTGATGGCGACGGTGTTGACGATGTCCTGCACCAGGGCCCCGCGGGACAGGTCGTTGACCGGCTTGCGCAGACCCTGCAGCACCGGGCCGACCGCGATCGCGCCGGCCGAGCGCTGCACGGCCTTGTAGGTGTTGTTGCCGGTGTTCAGGTCGGGGAAGATCAGCACGGTGGCCTGTCCGGCGACCTCGGAGTCCGGCAGCTTGGTCGCGGCGACCGACGGCTCCACGGCGGCGTCGTACTGGATCGGGCCCTCGATCATCAGGTCCGGCCGGCGCAGCCGCACCAGCTCGGTGGCCTCGCGCACCTTGTCCACGTCGGCGCCCGCGCCGGAGGTGCCCGTCGAGTACGACAGCATCGCGATCCGCGGCTCGACGCCGAACCGGGCGGCGGTGGCCGCCGACTGCACGGCGATGTCGGCGAGCTGCTCGGCGTCCGGGTCCGGGTTGACCGCGCAGTCGCCGTAGACGAGCACCTTGTCGGCCAGGCACATGAAGAAGACGGACGAGACGATGGAGGAGTCCGGCCGGGTCTTGATGACCTCGAACGCGGGCCGGATGGTCGCGGCCGTGGAGTGCACCGACCCCGACACCATGCCGTCCGCCAGACCCTCCTGGACCATCAGGGTGCCGAAGTAGTTGACGTCGGAGACCACGTCGTAGGCCAGCTCGGCGGTGACGCCGCGGTGGGCGCGCAGCCGGGCGTACCGCTCGGCGAAGGAGTCGCGCAGTTCGGAGACGGCCGGGTCGATCAGCTGGGTGCCGGCGAGGTCGATGCCGAGGTCGGCGGCCTTCCGGCGAATGGCCTCCACCGGCCCGAGCAGGGTCAGGTCGCACACGCCGCGGCGCAGCAGCACCTCGGCCGCGTGCAGCACGCGCTCCTCGGTGCCCTCGGGCAGGACCACCCGCCGCCGGTCGGAGCGGGCCTGCTCCAGCAGTTGGTGCTCGAACATCATCGGCGTGACGCGGTCGCTGCTGGGCGCGGAGACGCGCTTGCTGAGGTCGGCGGTGTCGACGTGACGCTCGAACAGGCCGAGGGCGGTCTCCGCCTTGCGCGGGGTGGCCGCGTTCAGCTTGCCCTCCAGGGAGAACAGCCGCTCGGCGGTGGGGAAGCTGTTGCCGGCCACCGACACGACCGGGGTCCCGGGGGCGAGCCGGGCGGCGAGGGCGAGGATCTCCTTGCCGGGCGCCTCGTCCAGGGTGAGCAGCACCCCGGCGATCGGCGGCTCGCCGGCGCTGTGCGCGGCGAGCGAGCCGACGACCAGGTCGGCGCGGTCGCCGGGGGTGACGACCAGGCAGCCCGGGGTCAGCGCCTTGAGGAGGTTCGGCAGCATCGCGCCGCCGAACACGAAGTCCAGGACGTCGCGGGCCAGCCCGGAGTCGTCGCCGAGGAGGACCTTGCCGTCCAGCGCCTGGGCGATCTGCGCGACCGTCGGCGCGGACAGGGCGGGCTCGTCGGGCAGTACGTAGCAGGGCACCGGCAGCCGGCCCGCCAGCCGCCCGGCGATCGCGTCCCGGTCGTCCCGGGCCACCCGGTTGGTGATCATGGCCAGTACGTCGCAGCCGAGCCCGTCGTAGGCGCGGTAGGCGTTGCGGGTCTCGGCGAGCACGGACTCCGCGGACTGCTTGCGGCCGCCGACGACCGGCAGCACCGAGGCGCCGAACTCGTTGGCCAGGCGCGCGTTGAGGGACAGCTCGTCGGGCAGCTGGGTGGCGGCGAAGTCGGTGCCGAGGACCAGGACCACGTCGTAGTCCCGGGCGACCAGGTGGAAACGGTCGACGAGGGCCGAGACCAGTTCGTCCGTGCCCTGCTCGGCCTGGAGGGCGGACGCCTCGCGGTAGTCCATGCCGTAGACGGTGGCCGGGTCCTGGGACAGCCGGTAGCGGGCGCGCAGCAGCTCGAAGAGGCGGTCCGGCCCCTCGTGCACGAGGGGCCGGAAGACGCCCACCCGGTCGACCTGCCGGGTCAGGAGCTCCATGACTCCCAGCTCGACGACCTGCCGGCCGTCGCCGCGGTCGATGCCGGTCACGTACACACTGCGGGTCACGCGGACTCTCCGTTCCGTCGGGCGGTCCCACGGGGACACTGACCTCTGCCGTCTGCAAAAAAATCGCCCGCTGGGGTGAGCGAACCTACTTGACAATACCCCCGCCGGTAGCTAAGACGCCCGCGCAGCCCCGGCCTTGCCCCGGACGTGAAACAATCGGACAGGATCACCGGTCAACAGTGGGCAGGAGACACAGGGACGATGCGTATCGGAGTTCTCACGGCAGGCGGCGACTGTCCGGGACTGAACGCGGTGATCCGGTCGGTGGTGCACCGGGCGGTGACGACGTACGGCGACGAGGTCATCGGCTTCGAGGACGGTTACGCGGGCCTGCTCGACGGGCGCTACCGGACCCTGGACCTCAACGCTGTCAGCGGCATCCTCGCGCGCGGCGGCACCATCCTCGGCTCCTCGCGCCTGGAGCGCGACCGGCTGAGGGAGGCCTGCGAGAACGCCTCCGACATGATCCACGAGTTCGGCATCGACGCCCTCATCCCGATCGGCGGCGAGGGCACCCTGACGGCGGCCCGCATGCTGTCGGACGCGGGTCTGCCGGTGGTGGGCGTGCCGAAGACCATCGACAACGACATCTCCTCCACCGACCGCACCTTCGGCTTCGACACGGCCGTCGGCGTGGCGACCGAGGCCATGGACCGCCTGAAGACCACGGCCGAGTCCCACCAGCGCGTGATGGTCGTCGAGGTGATGGGCCGTCACGCGGGCTGGATCGCCCTGGAGTCCGGCATGGCGGCCGGCGCCCACGGCATCTGCCTGCCCGAGCGGGCCTTCGACCCCGCCGACCTGGTCAAGATGGTCGAGGAGCGGTTCGCCCGCGGCAAGAAGTTCGCCGTCATCTGCGTCGCCGAGGGTGCCCATCCGGCCGACGGCACCATGGACTACGGCAAGGGCGAGATCGACAAGTTCGGCCACGAGCGCTTCCAGGGCATCGGCACGGCGCTGGCGTACGAGCTGGAGCGCCGGCTCGGCAAGGAGGCCAAGCCGGTCATCCTGGGCCACGTCCAGCGCGGCGGCGTCCCCACCGCCTACGACCGCGTCCTCGCCACCCGCTTCGGCTGGCACGCGGTGGAGGGCGCGCACCGGGGCGCGTTCGGCCAGATGACGGCGCTGCGCGGCACGGACATCGTGATGGTGCCGCTGGCGGAGGCGGTCACCGAACTGAAGACGGTCCCGACGGACCGGATGGACGAGGCGGAGTCGGTCTTCTAGGCCACGGCGCCTGCGCGGCGCCGAGCGCGACCGCCCGCGGGTGGCGTCCGCGCGGCGCGGGGCACGCGCCCGCCCCGCGGAATCGGCTGGGCGTGCCCCGCGCGCTTGGGCCCCTGACGGGCGTCCTGCGCTCTGGCCCTGCGCTCAGGCCCTGGCGGGGCAGGCCCTGCGCGTCGGGATCGGCCGGGTGGGCCCTGCGCCGCTCCGGGATCGGCTGGTGGAGCCCTGTGCGCTCGGCCCCTGACGGGCGTCCTGCGCTCAGGCCTGGCCGGGCGATCCTCCCGGGACCCGCGTCGGCGCGCCCCGTGCGGGACCCGCGTCGGCGTGCCCCGCGTCGCGCCGGGTGCGGCCGCCTGCGCGGCGCGGGGCGCGCGCCCGCGCCACCCAAATCGGCTGGGCGTGCCCCGCCCGGGACTCGGACGGACGTCCCGCGTCCCGGCTCCGGACGGGGTGGCCTGTGCTCGGGCCCCTGACGGGCGTCCCGCGCTCTGGCCCCGGCCGGGGCGGGCCTGCCGGCATCCGGGACGGCGCGCCCCGCGCGGGCCTTGCGCCGGCGCGTCGCGCGCCGGTTCCGCCCGCCGGCCGGGCCGGGTCCGCCGTCCTTTGCCGGGCCGGACCGGGTCCCGCCGCCCCGCGCTCGCCGTGCGGTGTGTCAGCGGGGGTGCCGGGTGGCCGGTCCCGGGTCCGCCGGTCCCGTTCTTCTGCCCGGGACCCAGCGGTACACCAGTTCCGGGCGGCCCACCTGGCCGTACTGCGGGCTGCGGGCGGCCCGGCCCGTCTGGACCAGGTGTTCCAGGTAGCGGCGGGCCGTGATGCGGGAGATGCCCACGGCCTCGGCGACGCCGGCCGCCGTCAGCCCCTCGCCGGCCTCGCGCAGCGCGCCCGTCACCCGCTCCAGGGTCGGCGCGCTCAGGCCCTTGGGCAGCGCGGCCGGGCCCGGGGCGCGCAGGGTGGCCAGCGCCCGGTCCACCTCCTCCTGCCCGCTGGCCTCGCCCACCGCCGCGTGGAACTCCGCGTACCGGACCAGACGGTCCCGCAGGGTCGCGAAGGTGAACGGCTTCAGCACGTACTGCACCACCCCCAGCGAGACCCCCTCCCGCACCACCGCGAGGTCCCGCGCCGACGTCACCGCGATGACGTCCGCGTGGTGACCGGCGGCCCGCAGGGACCGGGCCAGCTTCAGTCCGTGCACGTCCGGCAGGTGCAGGTCGAGCAGCAGCAGGTCCACCTCGGTGCGCTCCAGCACGCGGCGCGCCTCCGCCCCCGTACGCGCCTTGCCGACCGCGACGAACCCGGGCACCCGGCCCACGTACATGACGTGCGCGTCCGCCGCGACCGGGTCGTCCTCGACCACCAGCACGCGAATGGGCGGTCTGTCCGCCGTACCGTCCGTCACAGCCCGCCTCCGCGCACCGCGTCACTCTCCGGGGCTTCCACCGCGTCGCTCGCCGGGCCCTTCCGCCCGGCTCCGGGCGTCGTGGGGACGGGCGCCCCGGCGGACGCGTCCGCCGGGGTCCGCTCCCGCGCGCCGTCCCCGAGCGGCAGCCGCGCCTCGAAGAGGGCGCCGCCCTCGGCGGACTCCGCCACCGTGAGCGTGCCCTCGTGGCGGTGGACCGCCTGGCGGGCGAGGGCCAGGCCCAGCCCGCGGCCCGCGGGGCCGGTGGGCTTGGTGGAGAAGCCGCGCTGGAAGACGAGGTCCGCGTGCGCCGGGTCCACGCCGGGGCCCGTGTCGGCGACCCGCAGGACCAGTTCCGCGGCCTGCGCGCGGGCCGTGACCGTGACCCGGGCCGGCACCCGCCCCTGGGCCGCGTCGACCGCGTTGTCGACGAGGTTGCCGAGGATGGTCACCAGGTCGCGGGCCGGGAGCGTCGGCGGGAGCACGCCGTCGTCCAGGGCGCTGTCCTCGGAGACCACGAGTTCCACGCCCCGCTCGTTGGCCTGGGCCGTCTTGCCCAGCAGCAGCGCGGCCAGCACCGGTTCGCCCACCGCGGCGACCACCTGGTCGGTCAGCGCCTGGGCCAGCTCCAGCTCCGCGGTGGCGAAGTCGACCGCCTCCTGCGCGCGGCCCAGCTCGATCAGGGACACCACCGTGTGCAGCCGGTTCGCCGCCTCGTGCGCCTGCGAGCGCAGCGCCTGGGTGAAACCGCGCTCGGAGTCCAGCTCGCCCGTCAGGAACTGCAGCTCGGTCACGTCGCGCAGGGTCACCACCGTGCCCCGGCGCTCACCGCCGGAGACGGGGGAGGTGTTCACCACCAGGACGCGCGTGTCGGTCAGGTGCACCTCGTCCACCCTCGGCTCCGACGCCAGCAGCGCGCCGGTGAGCGGCGCGGGCAGCCCCAGCTCGGCCACCGACGTTCCCACGACCTCCTCCTCGCTCCCCACACCCAGCAGCTCCCGGCCGCCGTCGTTGATCAACGCCACCCGGTACCGGGCGTCCAGCATGAGCAGCCCCTCGCGCACGGCGTGCAGGGCGGCCTGATGGTAGTCGTGCATACGGCTGAGCTCGGCCGCGTTCATCCCGTGGGTGTGCCGGCGCAGCCGGGCGTTGATGACGTACGTCCCGACCGCGCCCAGCGCGAGGATGCCGGCCGCCACCCCGAACAGCGCCGTGACCTGGTCCTGCACCCGATGGGTTATCGCCTCCACCTTGATGCCGGCGCTGACCAGGCCGACGATGCGGCCGTCGTCCACCACCGGCGTGACCGCGCGGACGGACGGGCCGAGCGTACCGGTGTACGTCTCGGTGAAGGTCTCCCCGCGCTGGGCACGGGCGATGTTGCCGAGGAAGCGCCGGCCGATCTGGCCGGGGTCCGGGTGGGTCCAGCGGATGCCCCGCGGGGTCATGATCGTGACGAAGTCGACCCCGGTGTCCCGCTGCACCCGCGTCGCGTACGGCTGGAGCTCGGCCGAGGGGTCGGCCGTGCGGATCGCCGCGCGCACCGAGGGGGCGTCGGCGATCGAACGCGCCACCGCCGTGGCCTGCCGGCCGGCCGCCTCCTCGGCCTGGCCGCGGTCGCTGACGTAGGTGAACAGCGCGTACCCGGCCACCACGAGCGCGAGCAGCACGGCCTGCATGGCGAACAGCTGCCCGGCCAGGCTGCGGGGTCTGGGCAGGGCGGGGAGACGCATGCCGCCAGTCTGCCCCCCGGTTCTGGCGTGAACTAAATGAACGGAAGGGTGACCGCCCTCACACGGCGGGAGATAGTCACGGCATTCCCCGAAACCCCCGGACGTGAGCCGCACGCCGGTGATGCCGACGCCGTCGTCAAGGAGGGCCGCAGTGACCAGCGCAGCCGATACGGCACCTGCCGCACCCCCCGCCAAGCGGGACCGCACCCACTACCTCTACCTGGCCGTGATCGCCGCGGTCGCCCTCGGCATCGCCGTCGGGTTCGCCGCACCGGATTTCGCCAAGGAGCTGAAGCCGCTGGGCACCGGCTTCGTGAGCCTGATCAAGATGATGATCTCGCCGATCATCTTCTGCACGATCGTGCTCGGCGTGGGGTCGGTGCGCAAGGCCGCCAAGGTCGGCAGGGTCGGCGGGCTCGCCCTCGGCTACTTCATCGTGATGTCGTGCGTCGCCCTGGCCATCGGCCTGGTCGTGGGCAACATCATCCACCCGGGCAGCGGCATGCACCTCACCGACGCGGTCAAGAGCGTCGGCCACGACCAGGCGAAGGCCGCGGCGGAAGGCCCGGTCGACTTCGTGCTCGGCATCGTCCCCACCACCTTCGTCTCCGCCTTCACCGAGGGCGAGGTGCTGCAGACCCTGCTGGTGGCGCTGCTCGTGGGCTTCGCGCTGCAGGCCATGGGCCGCACCGGTGAGCCCGTCCTGCGCGGTGTCGAGCACATCCAGCGGCTCGTCTTCCGCGTGCTGGCCATGATCATGTGGGCCGCGCCGGTCGGCGCGTTCGGCGCGATGGCCGCGGTGGTGGGCGAGACCGGCACGGACGCGCTGAAGGCGCTCGGCACGATCATGCTCGGCTTCTACGTCACCTGCGTGCTGTTCGTGGTGATCGTGCTGGGGGCGCTGACCCGGCTGGTCGCCAAGGTCAACGTGTTCCAGCTGCTGAGGTACCTGGGCCGGGAGTTCCTGCTGATCCTGTCCACCTCCTCGTCGGAGTCCGCGCTGCCGCGGCTGATCGCGAAGATGGAGCACCTGGGCGTGAGCCGGCCGGTCGTCGGCATCACCGTGCCGACCGGCTACTCCTTCAACCTCGACGGCACGATGATCTACCTGACCATGGCGTCGCTGTTCATCGCGGACGCCCTGGACCAGCCGATGGGCATCGGCCAGCAGATCGGCCTGCTGCTGTTCATGATGGTCGCCTCCAAGGGCGCGGCCGGTGTCTCCGGCTCGGGCATCGCGGTGCTGGCCAGCGGACTGCAGTCGCACAAGCCGGCGCTGGTGGACGGCGTCGGCCTGATCATCGGCATCGACCGCTTCATGAGCGAGGCCCGCGCCCTGACCAACTTCGCCGGCAACGCCGTCGCCACCCTGCTGATCGGCACCTGGACCGGCGAGGTCGACAAGGAGCGCGTGGGCCGGGTGCTCGCCGGGGAGCTGCCCTTCGACGAGCGGACCCTGCTCGACGACACGGACGGCACCGCCGCCCCGGGCGCCCTGCCCGAGCAGCGGGGGGACGACGAGAAGGAGCTGGCCAAGGCGTAGGCCGGCCAGGGCGTAGGCCGACGGGGCCGGGCGGGGCCACCGGGTCCCGCCCGGCCCGTGCCGGCCGCCGGGTGTGTGCCGGCCGTTCCGCTCCGGGCGTCCCGCCCCGCCTGAACCCGGGCCGGGCGCCCGGTCACTCACCCGCGCCGGGCGGCCGGGCCGAGCGGTCCCGCCGAGCGGTCGGAGGCCCGCCTGAGGCCAGGCCGCTCTCCCGCTCGGTCTCAGTCGTCCAGCCGCGACACCAGGGCGCCGCCCAGGGAGGCGGGCACCCCCGCCGCCGTCAGCGCGGTGACCGCCGCCGCGCGGGCCGCCTCGGCGGGTGCGAGCAGGCCGTCCGCCACGGCGTCCAGCAGGGCGGACACGATCTGCTCGTGGACGCGGACCAGGGCCCGCGCGGGCAGCGGGGAGCTGAAGACGTGCTGGTCCAGCCCCTGCTGGAGCAGCTCGGCGGCGCTCTCGCGGACCGGGGCCAGACGCTCGCGCACGCCCTGCGCGGTGACCGCGCGCCGGGCCAGCGCCACCAGCAGCCGGTACCGGTCGCCGCTGGGCCAGAGCGCCAGCACCGAGCGCGCCACCGCCTCCGCCGGGTCCTCCGCCCGCGCGCGGCCCGCCGCGTGCGCGGCGGTCAGCGCCCGCACCGCCTCGTCGACGAGTGCGCCGACCAGCGCCTCGCGGCTGGGGAAGTGCCCGTACACCGTGCGCCGTACGACACCCGCGGCGCGCGCGATCCGGTCCATGGAGGCGTCGGGGTCGCGCAGCAGCTCGGCGAGGGCGACGTCGAGGATGCGGCGCCGGTTCGCGTCGGCGCGACTGGTGTGACCCGTGGGCATGGGTGCCATTCTGCACGCCCGGACGGTTGCGCACCGGTGTGCAGCGAAGTACGTGAACTGAAAGCGCCCGGTCGTCGTCTCCTCCCCCGATGCACTACGGTGCCGTGCCGTCCGGGCCACCGGCCCGGCACAGGCACAGGCACAGGCACGTACGGAGGTACGGGGGATGGCGATCGACTGGGACCGGCGCACCTGCGCGCGCAAGGGGCATGTGACCTACGCCCCCGACGACCCCCGGCTGCGGATCCGGCTGCGCGCCGACACCGCCCTGGGCCCGGTGTGGCGGTGCCTGCGCTGCGGGGACTTCACGCTGGGCGAGCCGCACGGCTCGGGGCCGGCCGGCGACGCCCCGCTGGTGCCGCGCGGCAAGGTGCTGCGGGATCTGTTCGTCCTGCGCTTCCTCGCGGCCGAGCGCGCCCTGCGCGGGGTGTTCATCGTGCTGGTCGCGGTGGCGGTGTGGCGGTTCAGCAACAGCCAGGACGCGGTGCGCCGGCTGTTCAACGAGTACCTGGACGTCTTCCGCCCGGTCTTCCGGCACTTCCACTACGACCTCGACCACTCGCCGGTCGTCGGTACCATCCAGAAGACGTTCGGCTACCGGCACTCCACGCTGCTCCTGGTGGCGGGCCTGCTGCTGGTCTACGCCCTGGTCGAACTGATCGAGGCGGTCGGCCTGTGGTACGCCAGGCGCTGGGCGGAGTACCTCACCGTCGTGGCCACCGCGGCCTTCCTGCCACTGGAGATCTACGAGCTCACCGAGCACGTCAGCCCCGTGAAGATCACCACGCTGGTGCTCAACGTCGTCGCCGTCCTCTACATCGCCGTCACCAAGCGGCTGTTCGGCCTGCGCGGCGGGCGCAGGGCCTTCGACGAGGAACGCCGCAGCGCCTCCCTGCTGGAGGTGGAGGAGTCGGCGGGCGTGCTGGTCTGAGCGGGCGTTGCCTTGACGTCGGCGTCAGGCCTTACGTTCGTACGCATGCGAATCGGCGAGCTGGCCGAGCGGGCCGGGACCACGACGCGGACGCTGCGGTACTACGAGGCGCGGGGCCTGCTGCCCGCGCGGCGGGACGCCCACGGGCACCGCACGTACGACGAGCGCGACCTGCTGCTGCTCCGGCAGATCAGGACGCTGCGGGACTTCGGGTTCGAGCTGGAGGAGACCCGGCCCTTCGTGGAGTGCCTGCGGGCCGGGCACCCCGAGGGGGACTCCTGCCCGGCCTCGCTCGCGGTCTACCGGCGCAAGCTGGACGAGCTCGACGCGCTGATCGGCGAACTGCGGGCGGTGCGCGCCAAGGTCGGCGCACAGCTGGCGAGGGCCGAGCGGACACGCGACGAGCTGGCCGCCGATGCGCGGGTCCCGGGAGGTCCGGAACCCCTGTGCGAACTGGGAGGGCGGCAGCGATGATCGGGGCAGCGGGTGTGGCAGAGGTGACGGACGCGGACTTCGCGGCGGAGGTGCTCGGCTCGGACCTGCCGGTCCTCGTGGAGTTCACGGCCGACTGGTGCCCGCCGTGCCGGCAGATGGGCCCCGTGCTCGCCGCGCTCGCCGGGGAGGAGGGCGACCGCCTGAAGGTCGTGCAGCTCGACGTGGACACCAATCCGGAGACCACGAACGCGTACAAGGTGCTGTCGATGCCGACCTTCATGGTGTTCCGCGCCGGCGAACCCGTGCGGTCGATGGTGGGGGCCCGGCCCAGGCGGCGGCTGCTCCAGGAACTGGCGGACGTGCTCCCCGAGCGGCGTTGAGCGGACCGGCCGCACAGAAAAGAAATCCCCCGGGCAATTGCGCCCGGGGGATTTCTCTGCGTATATTCGGTGGTTCGCGACTTCACTGGGAATGAGTCGCGGAGAAGTTCACTGACGACAGTATATGCGGCCGGGAGTGGAATTGTCAAACACCGATTTTTCTGACGGTGAATTGCGACAGGAACAGGAATTCGTCGACGACCTGTACGCACGGGTGGACGCGCTGCGCGGCCGGACCGAGTCGTCCGTCGCGGACGCGCTCGCCCAGGGGGACAAGCCCATGCAGGCCCGGCTCGAGCGCGACATCCTGGTCGCCGAGCGCTCGGGGCTGCTCGCCGCGCTGAACGCCGTGGACGGCTCCCTCTGCTTCGGCCGGATCGACCTCGCCTCGGGCACCGCCCACCACATCGGCCGCATCGGCCTGCGCGCCGACGACGCCGAGCGCACGCCCGTGCTCATCGACTGGCGGGCCGAGGTGGCCCGTCCCTTCTACCTGGCCACCGGCCACACCCCGATGGGGCTGCGCCGGCGCCGCCACATCGCCACCGAGGGCCGCCGCGTCACCGCCCTGCACGACGAGATCCTCGACCTGGGCGACACCACCCGCACCGGCCACGAGGACCCCACCGGCGACGCGGTGCTGCTCGCCGCGCTCGACTCGGCCCGCACCGGCCGGATGAGCGACATCGTGCGGACCATCCAGGCCGACCAGGACCGCATCATCCGCGCCCCGCACCGCGGCGTGCTGGTGGTCGAGGGCGGCCCGGGCACCGGCAAGACCGCGGTCGCCCTGCACCGGGCGGCGTACCTGCTCTACGAGCACCGGGAGCTGCTCGCCCGGCGCGCCGTGCTGATCGTCGGGCCCAACCCGGCCTTCCTCGGCTACATCGGCGAGGTGCTCCCTTCGCTCGGCGAGACCGGCGTCCTGCTGGCCACCGTCGGCGAACTGTTCCCCGGGGTACGGGCGACGGCCGCCGACACCCCGCGGGCGGCCGCCGTGAAGGGCCGCGCCGCCATGGCCGACGTGCTCGCCGCCGTCGTACGGGACCGGCAGGCGCTGCCCGACCCGGTGATCACCATCGAGCACGACCGCGAGGTCCTGATGCTCGACGACGGCCTGGTGAACGTCGCCCGCGAGCGCACCCGCGCCACCGGGCTGCCGCACAACGTGGCCCGCGAGCACTTCGAGGGACACATCCTGAACGCGCTCACCGACATGGTCGCCGAGCGCATCGGCACCGACCCCTACGACGGATCCAACCTGCTCGACCCGAGCGACCTCACCCAGATCCGCGACGAACTCGCCGAGAACCCCGAGGTGTGGTCCGCCATCGACCGGCTGTGGCCGCGGCTGACCCCGCAGCGGCTGGTCGCGGACTTCCTGGCGGAACCCGAGGCCCACCTGAGCGAGGAGGACGCGGACGCCGTGCGCCGCCCGGTGACCCGGGCGTGGACCGTCGCCGACGTCCCGCTGCTGGACGAGGCGGCGGAACTGCTCGGCGAGGACGACCGCCTGGCCCGGGCCCGCGCCGAGCGCGAGCGCGAGGCGCAGGTGGCGTACGCGCAGGGCGTGCTCGACGTGTCCTACGCGTCGCGGACCTACGAGTTCGAGGACAAGGAGGACAGCGACCCGGACGCCTCCGAGGTGCTGTCCGCGCACGACATCATCGACGCGGAGCGGTTCGCCGAACGGCAGGAGGAGGACGACCACCGCAGCGCCGCCGAGCGCGCGGCGGCCGACCGGACCTGGGCCTTCGGGCACATCGTCGTCGACGAGGCGCAGGAGCTGTCCCCGATGGCCTGGCGGCTGCTGATGCGGCGCAGCCCGACCCGCTCGATGACCCTGGTCGGCGACCCGGCGCAGACCGCGGAGGCGGCCGGCGTCGGCTCCTGGGCGGACATCCTCGAGCCGTACGTCGAGGACCGCTGGGAGCACACCCGGCTGGGCGTCAACTACCGTACGCCCGCCGAGATCATGGACGTCGCGGCCGCGGTGGTGCGCGCCGGGAACCCCGGCTTCCGGCCGCCTAGCTCGGTCCGCTCCACCGGCGTACGGCCCTGGGCGCGGGCCGCCCGCGACCTGCCCGCGGAGGTGGCCGAGGCCGTCGCCGACCTCACCCCGGCGGAGGGCCGGCTCGCCGTGATCGCCCCGCGCGAGCTGCACCGCGCGCTGGCCGCCAGGCTGGACGGCGTGACGGCGGGCGCCGAGCCGGACCTCACCCGGCGGGTGGTCCTCCTCGACCCGCGCCAGGCCAAGGGCCTGGAGTTCGACTCCGTCCTCGTGGTGGAGCCCGGCCGCTACGGCACCAGCGACCTGTACGTCGCCCTGACCCGGGCCACCCAGCGCCTGGGCGTGGTGCACACCGGCGAACTGCCCGCCGCCCTGGCGCAGGCGCTGGCACGGGAACCGGCGGCGCCCTGAGACAGGGCCGGCCGCCGGTCCCGCCCGCCGGGCCGCGACGTCCACGCGGCGGCCGGCGGACGGCGGACGGGTTCCCGGCCCGGGCGGCCGCCGGCGCGGCCGGCCCGGCCGGGTGGCGTCTCAGGCCGGGCGGAGCCAGACCGTGGCCAGCGGGGGCAGGGTCAGGCGGATGCTGGCCGGGCGGCCGTGCCGGTGCTGCGGCTCCGGCTTGAGCGGGTCGGGGTGGACGACGTCGCTGCCGCCGTACCGGCCCGCGTCGGTGTTGAGCACCTCCACCCAGGCGGGCACGTCGTCGGGGACGCCCAGGCGGTAGTCGGGGCGCACGACCGGGGCGAAGTGGGACACCGCGAGCAGCGGCGTCCCCCCGGCGTCGTACCGCAGGAACGCGAACAGGTTGTCCTCCGCCGCGTCCCCGGTGATCCACTGGAACCCGTCCGGGTGCACGTCCCGGGCCCACAGCGCGGGCGTGACGCGGTAGACGGCGTTGAGGTCGCGGACCAGGTCGAGGACGCCCCGGTGGTCGGCCGCCGCGCCATAGGACGGGTCGAGCAGCCACCAGTCCGGGCCGCGCGTCTCGGACCACTCGGCGCCCTGGGCGAACTCCTGTCCCATGAACAGCAGTTGCTTGCCCGGGTGGGACCACATGAAGCCGAGGTAGGCGCGCAGGTTGGCGCGCTGCTGCCACCAGTCCCCGGGCATCTTCGACACCAGCGAGCCCTTGCCGTGCACCACCTCGTCGTGGGAGATCGGCAGCACGTAGTTCTCGCTGTAGGCGTACACCATCGAGAACGTCATCTCGCCGTGGTGGTATTTGCGGTGGACGGGATCGTGGCTCATGTACTGGAGCGAGTCGTGCATCCAGCCCATGTTCCACTTCAGCCCGAAGCCGAGGCCGCCGAAGCCGCTCGGCCCCCGGTGGTGGGTCGCCCGGGTCACGCCGTCCCAGGCCGTCGACTCCTCCGCCACGGTCACCACGCCCGGCACCCGCCGGTACAGGGTGGCGTTCATCTCCTGGAGGAACGCCACCGCGTCCAGGTTCTCCCGGCCGCCGTGCTCGTTCGGCGTCCACTGCCCCGGCTCGCGCGAGTAGTCGAGGTACAGCATCGACGCCACCGCGTCCACGCGCAGTCCGTCGATGTGGAACTCCTCGCACCAGTACAGGGCGTTGGCGACCAGGAAGTTGCGGACCTCGCGGCGGCCGAAGTCGAACTCCAGGGTGCCCCAGTCGGGGTGGGCGGCCCGCAGTGGATCGGAGTGCTCGTACAGCGGGCGCCCGTCGAACTCCGCCAGCGCCCACGCGTCGCGCGGGAAGTGGGCCGGCACCCAGTCCATCAGCACGCCGATGCCCGCCCGGTGCAGGGCGTCGATCAGGTACTTGAAGTCGTCGGGGGTGCCCAGCCGCGCGGTCGGCGCGTAGAACCCGGTGACCTGGTAGCCCCAGGAGCCGCCGAAGGGATGCTCCGCGACCGGCATCAGCTCCACATGGGTGAACCCCAGGTCCTTGACGTACGCCGGGAGCTGTTCGGCCAGCTCACGGTACGTCAGCCCGGGCCGCCAGGACGGCAGGTGCACCTCGTACACCGAGAACGGCGCCTCGTGGGCCGGCCGCAGCGCACGGCGTTCCAGCCACTCCTGGTCGCCCCACTCGTGGTGCGAGGCGGTGACGACGGACGACGTGGCCGGCGGGACCTCGGTACGGCGGGCCAGCGGATCGGCGCGCAGCGTCCGGGAGCCGTCCGGGCGGGTGATCTCGAACTTGTAGAGCTCGCCCTCGCCGATGCCCGGCACGAACAGCTCCCACACGCCTGTGGAGCCCAGGGAGCGCATCGGGTACCCGGTGCCGTCCCAGAAGTTGAAGGTGCCGGCCACCCGCACGCCCCGCGCGTTGGGCGCCCAGACCGCGAACCGGGTCCCCGCCACGCCCTGCACGGTCATCGGATGCGCCCCGAGCGCCTGCCACAGCTGCTCGTGCCGCCCCTCGCCGATCAGGTGCAGATCGAGGTCGCCGAGCGTGGGCAGGAAGGAGTACGCGTCCGCGGTGTCCTGCACGGTCCCCTCGTAGGCCACCTCCAGCCGGTAGGCCGGCACCTCCGGCAGCGGCAGCCAGCCCGAGAAGAAGCCGTGCCCGTCGTGGTGCAGATCGACCCGGTGCTCCCCGGCGACCACGGTGACGCCCAGCGCGTACGGCCGGAACGCGCGGAAGACCACACCGCCGGGCACCTGGTGGGCGCCCAGCACCGCGTGCGGATCGTGGTGCGTCCCGTCGAGCAGCCGGTCGCGGTCCACGGCGTCGGCCACGACCACCGAGAGCGGGGGCGGCGTGGGCGGTGCGGCCGTCCCGGACGCCTCCGCCCCCGCTCCCGCCTCCGGTGCGGCCGTCGCGGACCCGGCCGTTTCCGGCCGCGGGGCCGGGGGAGCGGTCGCCTCCGGCACGCCGGCCGCCGGTACGGCCTTCTCCGGCACGGTGGCCGCGGCCGCGGCCGTCTCCGGCACGGCGGCGTCCGGCGCGGACGCCCGCGGCGCCGCGGGCGTCGCGTCCGCGAGTGCGGGAGCCTTCTTCGCGGGTGCCGTCCTGGCCGCGGTCTTCCTGCCCGCGGTCTTCCTGGCGGGCGCCTGCGCCGCCGTGGTCCCGGCGGCGGCAGCCTTCGTCGCCACGGACTTGGCCGCGGCCGCCTTCGTGGTCGCCGCCTTCGTCGCTGCCGCCTTGGTGGTGGCGGCCTTGCTCGCGGGCGTCTTCCCGGCGGCGGCCTTGGTGGCGGTGGCCGTCCCCGCGGTCGTCCTCTTCGCCGCTGCCTTGCTCGCGGCAGCCTTGCTCGCCGTGGCCTTGGCCGTCGTGGTCCTGCTCGCCGCGGCCTTCGTGGCCGGGGCCTTCGTCGCGTCCGCCGTCTTCGTGGCCGCCTTCTTCGCCACGGTCTTCTTCGCCGCCGCCTTCCGGGCCGTGGTCTTCTTCGCGGGGGCGGGGCCGGCGGCGGACTTCTTCGCGGCGGTGCTCTTCGTGGCCGCCTTCTGCGGCGGCACCTGCTTCTCCGCCGCCTTCTTCACGCTCTTCGCGGCTTGCACGGCCTTCGCCGCGGCCTTCGTCGCGGTCTTCTTCGCCGCCGTCTTGGCCGTCTCGGCCGTCTTCGCCGTCTTCGCCGCGGCGGACTTCTTCGCGGCCGGTGGCTGCTCGCCACCGGCCGCCTCGGCCGTCTTCCTCGGGTTCGAACCGCTGGACGGGGGGCGCGGGGTCACGGGCGGAGCCTCCTCGGCGCAGGTCAGGGCAGGTGTCGGTGGGGTCGTCCGGTCGGTCGGGTGCGGTCAGGTGGTGACGTCCTCGGTGGCCAGACGGCGTATCGCGGACAGCGGCACCGCCAGCCAGTCGGGTCGGTGCCGGGCCTCGTAGAGGACCTCGTAGATCGCCTTGTCGGTCTCGTACGCCCGCAGCAGCACGGGCTCGGTGCGCGGGTCACGCCCGCTGACCTCGGCGTACCCGGTGCAGTAGGCGGCCCGGCAGGCGGCGGCCCAGTCCTCGGCGGGCGGGCCCCCGGCCGAGTGGGCGGCGTAGTCGAAGGAGCGCAGCATCCCCGCGACGTCCCGCACCGCGGGCTGGGCCATCCGCCGCTCGGCCAGTGGTTTCGTGGGCTCTCCCTCGAAGTCGATCAGCCACCACTCCCCGGCGGGGGAGCGCAGGCACTGCCCGAGGTGCAGGTCGCCGTGGATGCGCTGGGCGGTCCAGGTGTGGCCCTCGCGGGCCAGGCCGGCGAGCGCGTCGAACGCGGAGCGCAGCCCCGGGGCGTACGGCTGCAGCGAGGGCACCGCCTGCGCCGCCGCCTCCAGGCGCTCCCTCATGGCGGCCACCAGGGACTCGAGCTGGAGGTGACCGAGGGTGACGGTGGGCAGCGCCCGGGCCAGCGCGGTGTGCACCTCGGCCGTGGCACGGCCCAGCGCCCGGGCCTCGGCGCTGAAGTCCTCGCCCTTGGCCAGCTCGCGCAGGGCCAGCTCCCAGCCGTCCGAGGCGCCCTGCACATAGGGCTGGAGCACGCCCAGGACGTAGCTCTCCTCGGCGCCCGAGTCGGGGTCCGCGGTGATCCACGCGGTCGGCGGGGGCACCCGCGGGCAGCCCTCACGGGCCAGCGCCAGCGGCAGCTCCAGGTCGGGGTTGATGCCGGGCAGCACCCGGCGCAGCAGCTTGAGGATGAACGTATCGCCGTACACCACGGAGGAGTTGGACTGCTCCGCGGTCACCACGCGCGGCACCAGGTCCGGGCGTATCTCCTCCCGCCGCTCGAACCGCAGCACCCCGATGCGGGCCCGGGTGCGCAGCGCCTCCAGGATCACCTCGGCGGGCCGGGGGTCGTACAGGGCCTCGTAGACCGTGCGCCCGGCGAGCGGGCCCTCCTGCACATGGCCGATCAGCGCCGGCGCCAGCCGCGGGGGCAGCGCCTGGCGCACGCCTATGAGCAGCTGGTAGCAGTCGCCGGGGTGCGAGACGGCGCCGTGGCCGGCCTCGCGCGGCTGGTGGGCGCGCACCAGCAGGTGGTACAGACCCAGTTTGCCCGAGGACGCGCCGCCCGGCTCGGCGGACCCGGACATCCCGGGGGAGGGCAGCAGCTCCGTGGCCGCGACCAGCGAGAACCCCGTGACCGGCCGTCCCTTCCCCGCGAACCAGCGCTGCCTGGGCAGCCACTCGCGCAGCAGCGGGTCCAGGGACGCAAGCAGGCCGGGGTTGCCGGCGGTGACGGGGCGTATGACGGCTTCCGACATGGCGTCGCGTCCAATCGCTGGTCGGGTGTGACTGACGCGTGCCCACGGGTGGGGCGGGAGAAACCGCCCCACCCGCGGCACTAGACAGCCGCTTCCTTGCGCAGACGGAACCAGTAGAAGCCGTGACCCGCCAGGGTCAGCAGGTACGGCAGGTCCCCGATGGCCGGAAAACGCACCCCGCCGAACAGCTCGACCGGATGCCGCCCGTGGAAGGCGCGCAGGTCGAGTTCGGTGGGCTGGGCGAACCGCGAGAAGTTGTTGACGCACAGCACGAGGTCGTCCTCGTACTCCCGCAGGAACGCGATGACCGCCGGGTTCGACGACGGCAGCTCGGTGTAGGACCCCAGTCCGAAGGCGGGGTTCTGCTTGCGGATCTCGATCATGCGGCGGGTCCAGTGCAGCAGCGAGGAGGGCGAGGACATGGAGGCCTCGACGTTGGT
>NZ_JBJDQT010000019.1:0-5770 GCF_044903565.1 Streptomyces sp. NPDC004065
CAGACCCCAAGCCGTTCATCTGGACCAAGACCGCCGAGGAGATCCTCGAATCCCTCGCACGATTCTGCCGACGGATCTCCGGCGCAGGACACTAGGTTCTGTCCGGCGGATCATTCACGGAGCCAGAGCCGGATCGCTGCGGCGGTGACGGTGCCGTGGAAGACGTAGGCCCGCTTGTCGTATCGAGTCGCGACCGCGCGAGAGTTCTTGAGCCGGTTGATGGTCCGCTCGACCTCGTTGCGGCGCCGGTAACGGTCCCGGTCGAAGCCGACTGGCCTGCCGCCTGCACTGCCTCTGCGTTTCCGGTTGCTCCGCTGGTCCTTCGGTTCCGGGATTGTGTGCCGGATGCGACGTCTTCGCAGGTAGCGGCGGTTTCGGCGGGAGCTGTACGCCTTGTCGCCGCTGACGTGGTCGGGCCGGGTTCGGGGTCTTCCGCCCAGCGGCCGGGGCACCCGGATCCGGTCCAGGACCTCGACCAGTTGCGGGGCGTCGCCCCGCTGACCGGGTGTGAGCAGGAGGGCCATGGGGCGGCAGCCGCCTTCGCCGGCGAGGTGGATCTTGCAGGTCAGACCGCCCCGGGACCGTCCGAGTCCCTCGTCGGGGCGGTGGTGCCAAGGCGTCGTCCTTTTTTCGGGACCCGCGGCCGGGTCTTGCGGGCGCCGGCCGCGTGCTGATGGGCCCGGCAGGACGTCGAGTCGACCCCGACCATCGACCAGTCGATCCGGCCCGCGAGGTCGGCGTCGGCCTGGACCGACTGCAGGATCCGGTCCCAGGTCCCGTCCGCCGACCAGCGGCGATGCCGCTCGTAGACGGTCTTCCACGAGCCGTAGCGCTCCGGCAGGTCACGCCACGGACACCGGTCCGGATCCGGAAGAGGATGCCGTTGAGCACCATGCGGTGGTCATTCCACCGGCCGCCCCGGCCCCCTGAACGCGGCAGATGTGGCTCCAGCAACGACCACTCGCGATTCGTCAGATCCCCCCGCCCCATGACCCAACCAACGAGCAACCGGTCAGACAGTCACATGATCCGCCGGACAGGCCCTAGCGGCGCGCGTCCGGGCCGGGCCCGTCCCCCGGCCCGCCTTGTCTCCCCCGGCCTGCCGGGCTTCCCCCGGACCGCCGGGTTTCTCCGCCGCGCGGGGCTTCCTCCGGCCCGCTGGGTCTCCTCCGCCTTGTCGCGTCTCTGCCGTCCTGCGGCTGCCGTCCTGCGGGGCCCGTCGGCCTCTTCTGCCCCGCCGGACCGGCATGAGACGCCCCTGCCGCCGCGCTCGGCCGGCGGCTCACTGCACGGGGAAGTCGCCGTCCACGTACACCCAGGCGCCGTCGACGCGCTCGAACCGGCTGTGCTCGCACAGCTCGCCTCCCCGGTAGGAGGCGCGGAAGGTCACGGTCCCCCTGGTGTGGAAGGCGGAACCGTCCTGTGTGTCCAGGATCTCCAGGCCCGTCCAGCGCATCCCCGGGTCCAGGTCCAGCCGCGCGGGCCGGGTGCGCGGATGCCAGGTGCGCAGCAGATACCCCGCGTCCCGGCGCACGAAGGCGCAGTACCGCGAGCGCATCAGCGCCTCGGCGGTCGGCGCGGCGGCGGCGCCGGAGTGGAAGCGGCCGCAGCAGCTCTCGTACGGGGCGGACAGCCCGCACGGGCAGGAACGCGTGGTCATGGCCCTCATTGTGCCCCCGCCCCGTCAGCCGCCCCGCCGCCCCGCCGCCCCCGCGCGGCCCGCACCGGTCCGAGGCACAGTGGAAGAGGTGAAGGAGGGTGCCGCGCACCCGAGCTGAGGGGAGACGGACGATGACACGACCCGTCGCCAACCGGCCGCCCACCGCCAAGGAGTGGCGGCTGAACCTGTACCTGTCCGAACACGACCCGGACACCACCGCCCGCATCGTCCTGGACACCGGTGACAACGTCCTGGAGACCTGCGCCGAGGCCCGCCGCAACCCGTACGACCCGGACGTGCCCGAGATCGGCGACGAGCTGGCGGCGGGCCGCGCCCTGATCGCCCTGGGCCAGAACCTGCTGCGCGCCGCCGCGGGCGACATGAAGGCCGTGGGAGCGTCCGAGGCGACCCCGCCCGCCCCCCTGTGGTCGCCCCGGGAGTGAGGGAGCCGCACCGTGTACTTCACGGATCGCCGCGAAGCGGGACGACGGCTCGGCGCCCGCCTCGCACACCTCTCGGGCCGGGACGTGGTGGTGCTCGGGCTGCCCCGCGGCGGCATACCCGTCGCCGCGGAGGTCGCCCGCGCACTCGGCGCGCCCCTGGACGTCTGCCTGGTGCGCAAGCTGGGAGTGCCTTCCCAGCCGGAGCTGGCCATGGGCGCGATCGGCGAGGACGGCGTCCGCGTCCTCGGCGAGGACGTACTGCGCGAGGCGCGCGTACCGCCCGAGGAGCTGGCACGGGTCGAGGAGCGCGAACGGCGCGAGCTGCGGCGGCGCGCGGACCGCTACCGCGGCCGGCGGCCCCCCGTGCCCGTCGCCGGACGTACCGTCGTGATCGTCGACGACGGGGTGGCCACCGGCTCCACCGCACGGGCGGCCTGCCGCACGGTACGCGCCCGCGGCGCCGCCCGGATCGTACTGGCGGTGCCGGTCGCCCCCGCGGACTGGACCCGCCGGCTCGGCGGCGAGGCCGACGAACTGGTGTGCCTGCACACCCCTCGCGACTTCTTCGCGGTCGGCCAGTTCTACGACGACTTCGCCCAGCTCGACGACGCCGACGTGGTCGCCTGCCTGGAACAGGCCGCGCGGGAACAGGCCGCGCGGGAACAGGCCGCGCGGGAACAGGCCGCGCGGGAAGGGGCACACGGGGACGGGGCGCCCGGCGGCGGGGCGGTGGACCGCGAGGTCCGGGTCGCGGCGGGGCCCGTGCCGCTCGACGGCCGGCTCACGGTCCCCGCGGGGGCCGCCGGGATCGTGGTCTTCGCCCACGGCAGCGGCAGCGGACGGCACAGCCCGCGCAACCGCCGCGTCGCCGCCGGGCTGAACCGGGCCGGACTCGGCACCCTGCTGTTCGACCTGCTCACCGAGGACGAGGCACGCGACCGGTCCAACGTCTTCGACACCGTGCTGCTGGCCGCGCGGCTGACCGGCGCCACCGACTGGCTGCGCGAGCAGCCCGGGACCGGCTCCCTGGCCGTCGGCTACTTCGGCGCGAGCACCGGTGCCGCCGCCGCGCTGTGGGCCGCCGCGGAACCGGACGCGCGGATCGCCGCCGTCGTCTCCCGCGGCGGCCGGCCCGACCTCGCCGGACCGAGGCTCGCCGCCGTCACCGCCCCCACGCTGCTGATCGTCGGCGGCGCCGACCCGGTCGTACTGGACCTCAACCGGCGGGCCCAGGCCGAGCTGCGGTGCGAGAACCGGCTCGAGGTGGTGCCCGGCGCCACCCACCTCTTCGAGGAGCCCGGCGCCCTGGACACGGTGACCGCCCTGGCACGCGACTGGTTCACGGACCACATGGCGGCGGCGCACGTGTAGGGGCTCCAGGGCTCCAGGGGCGGTGAGCCGGCCCTGCGGCCTGGGAGGCGGTTCCAGGGGGCGTACGACGACGAAGGCGCCGGCCTTGGAGGCCGGCGCCTTCGCGCTGTTGTGTCCGAGGGGGGACTTGAACCCCCACGCCCGATAAAGGGCACTAGCACCTCAAGCTAGCGCGTCTGCCATTCCGCCACCCGGACGGGGTGTGTGCCACGCGGGTTTCCCCCCGCGGCGACACAGGAAACTTTACCAGGCTTTCGGCCGCCCTCGATCACCCCCCGTTCCTGTGTTGACCGGGTGTGACGGGACCGGCGGCTCCCTTGGGCGCGAGGGGTGCGGGAGAGAGGATGAGGGGACCACCGGCACCCGAGGTGGACCACCAGCGCACAGCGGGAGGAAGCAGCGTGAGCGAGACGGACACGGCCAGGGGCGTCACCGGCGAGGACGAGGTCGTGGACCTCTGCCGCGAACTGGTCCAGATCGACACCAGCAACTACGGCGACCACTCGGGACCGGGTGAGCGCCGGGCCGCCGAGTACGTCGCGGAGAAGCTCGCCGAGGTCGGCCTGGAGCCGAGGATCTTCGAGTCGCACCCCGGACGGGCCTCGACCGTGGCCCGCATCGAGGGCGAGGATCCCTCCCGGCCCGCGCTGCTCATCCACGGCCACACCGACGTCGTACCCGCCAACGCCGAAGACTGGACCCACCACCCCTTCTCCGGCGAGCTCGCGGACGGCTGCGTGTGGGGGCGCGGCGCGGTCGACATGAAGGACATGGACGCGATGACGCTGGCGGTGGTGCGCGACCGGCTGCGCAGCGGCCGCAGGCCCCCGCGCGACATCGTGCTGGCCTTCCTCGCCGACGAGGAGGCGGGCGGCACCTACGGCGCCCGTTACCTCGTCGACCACCATCCGGACCTGTTCGAGGGCGTCACCGAGGCGATCAGCGAGGTCGGCGGCTTCTCCTTCACGGTCAGCGAGCAGCGGCGGCTCTACCTCATCCAGACGGCCGAGAAGGGCATGCACTGGATGAAGCTCACGGTGGCCGGCACCGCCGGGCACGGCTCGATGATCCACCGGGACAACGCGATCACCGAGCTGTCCGACGCCGTCGCGCGCCTCGGACGGCACCGGTTCCCGGTGCGGGTGACCAAGACCACGCGGGCCTTCCTCGACGAGCTCGGCGACGCGCTCGGCACCGAGCTCGACCCGGAGAACATGGACGGCACCCTCGCCAGGCTGGGCGGCATCGCCAAGCTCATCGGCGCCACCCTGAGCAACACCGCCAACCCCACCCAGCTCGGCGCCGGCTACAAGGTCAACGTCATCCCCGGCGAGGCCACCGCGCACGTCGACGGGCGTTTCCTGCCCGGCTACGAGGAGGAGTTCCTGGCCGACCTCGACCGGATCCTCGGCCCCCGGGTCAGGCGCGAGGACGTGCACTCCGACAAGGCCGTCGAGACCTCCTTCGACGGGGCGCTGGTGGAGGCGATGCAGTCCGCGCTGGTCGCCGAGGACCCGGCCGCCAAGGCCGTCCCCTACATGCTCTCCGGCGGCACCGACGCCAAGTCCTTCGACGACCTCGGCATCCGGGGCTTCGGCTTCGCGCCGCTGAAGCTGCCGCCGGAGCTGGACTTCGCGGGCATGTTCCACGGAGTGGACGAGCGGGTGCCGGTGGACGGCCTGAAGTTCGGCGTGCGTGTGCTCGACCGGTTCATCGACGCTTCCTGACAGTCATCGGCCGATTGACCTCGGAATTCGACAGCGCGTACGGAATTCACCTGAAGGGTGAATGCGACGATAAGCTCGTCACTCCAGTACTACCTCCTCGTTACAGGTGATGCGATCAGCATGACGGGATCGCGTTTGCCAACTAGGAGGAATAATGATCAAGAAGGTCGTCGCTGCCGCGGTTGCCACCGGTGGAATGGTTCTCGCGGGCGCCGGCGTGGCCGCCGCCGATTCCGGTGCCCACGGTGCCGCGGTGCACAACCACGGCATCGCCTCGGGCAACGTCGTGCAGGCGCCGGTCCACGTGCCGGTGAACGTCTGCGGCAACACGATCTCGGTGATCGGTCTGCTGAACCCCGCCTTCGGCAACAGCTGCGTCAACAAGTGACGTTGTGCCCCACCCCGTAAGGGTCTGACTCCGCCGGCTCCGTGGGGGGGGGGTCCGAACCCGTCGGCCCCCCCCCCCCCCCCGGGCGCCCCCGGGCCCGGCCGTTTTATCACCCCAAACCCAAACGGTTTTAACGAACGGTGTTACCCCATTTACCGCCCAAAGCAAAAAGCCTAACGCC
>NZ_JBJDQT010000019.1:5780-158348 GCF_044903565.1 Streptomyces sp. NPDC004065
ACCCCGCCGACCACTCGTGCGGTGGGGCCCCCCCCCTTTTGGGTCGGCCGCGCCGGGCGCGGGGGGGGGGGGGCCCAACCCGGGGGCCCCGGGAGCGCCCCGGGTGCGCGCGGGGGCCGGCCGGTTTTCGCACGCGAACGCGAACGGTTTTTCCGGACGGTTCTTCCGCCTTTTCCGGCCGATCGCATATCGCGTTCCGCAAGGTTCCGAGAAGTCGAACTCGAAGTCGAAGGCAGGGATTCATCACTATGCGACAGGTCACCCGCAAGGGCCTGATGACCGTGGCCGCGGCAACGGGCGTGATCGCCGCCGCGAGCGGCGCCGCCCACGCCGACGCGGGGGCGGCCGGCGCCGCGTCCGGCTCGTCCGGCGTGCTGTCCGGCAACGTGGTGCAGGCACCGGTGCACGTGCCGGTGAACGTCTGCGGCAACACCGTGAACGTGATCGGGCTGCTCAACCCGGCCGCGGGCAACACGTGCGCCAACCGCGACGGCGGCGGCCCGTCCGGCGGGTACGGCGACTCGGGGCACGGCCACCGGGGCCACGGCGGCGCGCACGCCGCCGGGCACACGAGCCGCTCCTCGGGCATCGCGTCCGGCAACGTGGTGCAGGCACCGGTGCACGTGCCGGTCAACGTCTGCGGCAACAGCGTCAACCTGATCGGCGCGGGCAACGCGGCGCGCGGCAACGACTGCGCCAACACCGGCGGCGGTCACGGGACGCCGCCGGGAGGCGGCCACGAGAACCCGCCCGGCAACCCGGGCACGCCCGGGAACCCCGGTACGCCGGGCAACCCCGGCACCCCCGGCAATCCTGGGACTCCCGGCAACCCGGGCACGCCCGGGAACCCCGGCACCCCTGGCAACCCGGGGACTCCCGGCAACCCGGGCACGCCCGGGAACCCCGGCACCCCTGGCAACCCGGGGACTCCCGGGAACCCCGGCACCCCGGCGACGCCGCCCTCGAAGGGGGGCACCACGCCGGGCGGCGGCTCGGCGGTGCACGTGGACCAGCCGGGCGGGCGGTCCGCCACCGGCGGCGGGGCACAGCTCGCCCACACCGGCAGCGAGCTGCCGATGGGCGCCGTCGTCCCGGTGGGCGCGGGCGCGCTGCTCGCGGGCGCCGTGCTGTACCGCAGGGCCCGCGCCTCCGTGTAGGCGCGCGCACGACGATGCGGGCCCCGCGTCGGCGGGGCCCGCATCGGTCCGGGCCGTCTCAGCTCACCACGTGGCGCGCACCTGGCGGATGATCCGCCGGCGCAACCGCACCCTGCGGCTGCCGTCGCGCAGCAGGCTCAGACGGTACAACTCCCAGTGTCCGTACTCAGCGTGGTCCGTCAGCAGTCGTGCCGTCTCCTTGCGGGAGACCCCGCGCGGTACGTACACGTCGACAAATTCGTATTCCGCCATCGCATCCATTGTGCGGGCTGGGGCCCGGTGCGGATAGCGTCTGCACTATGTCTGATGCTGCGCAGCCCACCGCTGCCGAGGTACGCGCCGCCGCCGAGGCGGTCAAGACCGCGCTCGACCGCCACCTGGCCGCGGTCGAACGCAGGTCGGGCGAGGACGACCCGGCCGTCTACGAGGCGTTCAACCAGCTGGCCGCCGCCGCGGAGGCCTACGACGAGCTGCTCTACGACCGGTACGACGAGGTCACGCCCTTCGAGATCCCCGGTGAGGAGTCGCTGCCGCCGTACCGGGGTCCCGAGGAGCCCCACGCGATCAGCGTGCTGATCCGCCGCGACTACGCCGTGGCGGAGCCGCAGCGGCTGCTGGCACAGGCGCAGCGGGTGGAGGCCGCCGACTCCGAGACCGGAGTGGGCGTCGGCGAGGGCGTCGCCGGCACGGTGCCCGGTGCGCTGGGCGTCCTGTTCGGCGAGTTCGAACCGGACGAGATCGCCTCCCGGCACAAGGAGTTCGGCCTGGACGAGGGCGACTCGACGCTCTGGGTCACGGCCACGGACGATCCGGCCGCCCCCGGCGAATGGCTGGACGCCCCCTTCGAGCACGTCGACGACGAACGGGTGATCTGCCGCTTCGACGTCAGCGCGGTCTTCGACGACGAGGACGACGAGGACGAAGACGAGGATGCGGAGGAGACTGCGGACACCGACGACGAGGACGCCCCTCTGGACGAGGACGACCTCGACGAGGACGGGGATCTGGAACCGCTGGACATCTCCGACCGCTGAACAGCGACACGAGCGCCCCCGGGCTCCCGAAGCGCCCACAGGCCCGTGGACGTTCGGGCACCGGCCCGTGGGGTGCTTCGGCCCCCACGGCCCGGAGATGGCCCCGGCTCCCGCGGCCCCGTTTTTGAGGGCGCCCGCCCCGGCGGGGTCGTCCCGGCTTTCGTGGCGCCCACGGGTCCGGGGTATTTCGGCACCGGGCCGTGGGGCGTTCCGGCGCCCGCGTCCCGGAGGGCGCCCGGGCTTCCGCGGCGTGGGGGGTTGCCTCGGCTTCCGCGGCGCCGGTGATCGCCCCGGCCTCCGCCCCCGTCGGGTGCCCCGTCCCGGAGGGCGCCCGGGCCTCCGCGGCGTGGGGGGTTGCCTCGGCTTCCGCGGCGCCGGTGATCGCCCCGGCCTCCGCCCCCGTCGGGTGCCCCGTCCCGGAGGGCGCCCGGGCTTCCGTGGCGTGGGGGGTTGCCTCGGCTTCCGCGGCGCCGGTGATCGCCCCGGCCGGGAGGGCGCCCGGGGTCTCCGGGGCCCCGGGCTCAGTTCGTGGACTGGGCCCGGGCCTGCGCCCGCAGCAGGGTCGGCAGGCGGGTTGTGCGCTGTTTGGCCGGGACCTCGGCCACGGCCCTGGCCAGCGCCTGCTCCACGCCGTGGACCACGGACAGATGGCGGACGGCACGGCCGAACGCCGTGTAGACCCACGGCCTGCTGAGCGCCTGGGCCGCGTCGCCGGGCAGTACCACCACCACCGCGGGCCACCGGGCGCCCACGGCCTGGTGCGCGGTCAGCGCCCACCCGTGCCGCACACAGCCGTCCACCCGCTCCCTGGGCACCACCACGGAGGCGCCCGCACAGGACAGCCGCAGTCCTTCGGCGTCGGCTCCCACCACCTGGCCGGGCAGCACCCGGCCGGGCGCGGGGGAGTAGGCGACCCGGTCGCCCGGGTCGAAGCCGCCGAACCGGCCCGGACCAGGGTTGAGCCGCTCCTTGAGCGCCGCGTTCAGCGCCCGGGTGCCCACCGCGCCGCCATGGCCCGGGGTGATCACCACGGTCTGCTCGGCCGGAACGCCGATCGCCCGCGGCACCGAGTCCGCGACGAGCTGCACGGTCCGGTGCACCGCCTCACCGGCGTCCCGCACCGGGACGATCACGACCTCCTTGCCCGGCGCCTCCACCTGGTTCAGCTCGCCGACGCCGATGCCGGAGACCAGCTCGCCGAGCGGCCCGGGGTCCGGCACCCGCGAGGCCACATGGGGGCACACCCGCGCCGCCAGCAGGTCCTCGAAGACCCGGCCCGGTCCCACCGACCCCAGCACCCCGGGGTCGCCCGCCCACACCAGGCGGGCACCCTCCGGCAGCGACTCCACGAGCAACGCCGCCGCCTCCACGTCCAGCTGCGGTGCGTCGAGCACGACGAGCAGATCCAGGTCCAGCGCCCCCTCGACGTCCCGGCCCGGCCCCTCGGCGCCCGACAGCAGGGCGGCGACCGTGGTGACCGCGGGCCCGGTCCGCCCCGCCTCCCCGGCCGGCCCCTCCGACGGGCCGCCGGACGGCCCGTACGCCTGCCGCACCTCGCGCAGCAGCCCGGCGAAGGCGTCCCGGCCGAGCGGGCTGTGCGCGGCGGCCCAGCCGCGCAGCCCGAGCGCGTGGGCCGCGTGCAGCAGCCGCGCCGGCTCCACGCGGGAGGCCTCGCCGCCCGTGTGCAGCACCAGACTGTGCGCCGCCACCGCGCGGATCAGCTCGGCGGTGGAGCCCCGCGCGGAGGCCGCCGCCCGCTCCCAGTCACCGGCCGGTGAGCCGCCGCCGTCCTTGGGCGTGGAGTTGAGCAGCCGGGCCACCGCGTCGGCCAGGCTCTCCTCGGCGAGCGCGTACCGCTCGAGCCCGACGAGGACCCGTACCGGACGCTGCTCGCCGTCGTCCCCCGGGTCCGCGCCGTCCTCCGCCTCCGGGGCCCGGGCGGCGGGGGTGGACACCGGGGCGGCCGGGGCTCCGGGCTCCTCCAGCGCGTCCTGGAAGACCAGGGCCTCGCCCTCCGCGAGCGTGCTCCGCAGGGCCGCGTCGGGGTCCGGCACGCCCCGCCGGTCCAGGGCCGCGGTGAGCGCGGGCGCCTCCAGCGCCGTGTGCCCGGCCAGGGCGGCCTGCTCCAGCAGCCAGACCGTGAAGGCCCGGCCGCGGCGGTCGTCGCCCGGGCCGCAGTCCGCGCCGAGCAGACCGCGGGCGAATCCGTCGGCCTGCTCCGGCCGCACCCCGGCGACCCGCAGCAGCAGCCAGGGGTCGGCCCGCAGCCTCTCCGGGGCGTCCTCGCCGAGGGCCGCCGCCACCTGCGGGGCGAGGGACTCCGGGGCGCCGCCCTCGGCGAGCAGCCGGCTCAGGGCCTCGACCGTCCGCGGCGCGGGCGCGGCGGGCACGGCGGGCGCCTCGGCGGGCACGGGCCCCGGCCGCCGTACCGGCTCGGGTGCGGCCTGGCGCCGCGCGGGCCCGGGCTCGGCGAACACCGTGGCCACGGGCTTCTCGCCGCTCTCCACGGCCCGCACCGCGGCGAGCAGGTCGGCCGCCGTGCCCTTGAGTTTGCCCCCGCTCTCGATCGGCCCCTTCTTCCCGGCCTTCCGCCGCTCGATCCGCTCCCGTTCGATCCGCTGGGCCGCGAGCTCGGCCTCGGCCTCCGACACCTCGCCACCCGCGGCCCCCTCGCCACCCGCGGCCCCCTCGCCACCCGCGGCCCCCTCGGGACCCGCGGCCCCCTCGGGACCGGCGGCCCCGTCGGCACCGGCGTCGCCCTCCGGCCCGGCGGTCTCCACGGCACCTGAGCCCTCGGCGTCGCCCTCCGGCCCGGAGGTCCCCTCGGCACCGGTCCCCTCGGCACCGGCGGCGCCCTCCGCCCCGGCGTCGGAACCGCCCTCGTCCGCATCCCCGCCGGCCGGGCTGCCCGTGTCCCCGCCCGTCGGGCTGCCCGTGTCCTCGCCGGCCGGGCCGGCCGAATCCGCGCCGCCGGAACCGCCCGCGCCGCCGCCCGGCGCCGGGGCCGGCGACCGCACGTCGTCGCCGGGCCCGGCGTCACCCCGCCCGGCGGCGCGGGTGGCCGCGTCGTCCGGTTCGTCCGGGCCGTCCGGGACCGCCCCGGCGGTCCCGGACGGGGTCTGCGGGCCGGCCTCGTGCGTGGTCTCCGGCTCCGTGCTCACAGCGTGCTCCAGTCGTGATCGGGGTAGCGGTGCACCGGCGCCGACACGTCGTCGAGCGCCCGGCAGATCTCGTCAGGAAGACTAAGCTCCTCCACTGACAACGCCGCCGTGAGCTGCTGCGCGTTGCGTGCGCCGACGATCGGGGCGGCCACCCCGGGCCGGTCCCGGACCCAGGCGAGGGCGACCTGGAGCGGGGTCACCGCCAGCCCGTCCGCCGCCGTCGTCACCGCGTCCACGATGCGGCTCGCGGTGTCGTCGAGATACGGCTCGACGAACGGCGCGAGCTGCTCGGAGGCGCCCCGCGAGTCCGGCGGGGTCGCGTTGCGGTACTTGCCCGTCAGCACGCCCCGCCCCAGCGGGGAGGAGGGCAGCATCCCGATGCCCAGGTCGAGCGCGGCCGGCAGCACCTCGCGCTCCACCCCGCGCTGCAGCAGCGAGTACTCCATCTGCGTGCTCGCCAAACGGGTCCGGGAGCCGGGCGCCGCCAGCTGCCAGGTCGCCGCCTTGGCGAGCTGCCAGCCGCAGAAGTTGGACACCCCGGCGTAGCACACCCGGCCGCTGGCGACGGCCAGGTCCAGCGTCTGCAGCGTCTCCTCCAGCGGCGTGAACGGGTCGTAGGCGTGGACGTGCCACACGTCGACGTGGTCCGTGCCCAGCCGGGACAGCGAGGCGTCCAGCGCCGCGAGCAGATGGCCCCGGGAGCCGTCGAAGCGCCGTTCCGGGTCCGGGACGCTGCCCGCCTTGGTCGAGATCACCAGGTCGCGCCGGGGCACGAGCCCGTCCATGAGCCGCCCCAGCAGGTACTCGGCCTCCCCGTCCCCGTACACGTCGGCCGTGTCCACGAGGGTGCCGCCCGCCTCCCAGAACGCCTTCAGCATGTCCGCGGCGTCGTGCTCGTCGGTGTCGCGGCCCCAGGTGAGGGTGCCGAGGCCGATGCGGGACACGCGCAGGCCCGTACGGCCGAGATGCCTCTGCTCCATGAACGCCGAGATTACTGGCCACGGATCAGGCGCGGGCCGCCTGTGGACAACCCGAGTTCCGGCCGTCACACCGCCGCGACCTGCCACGCAGCGCGCCCCCGCGCTAGTGTCTCCCGCACAAGGGACGTTACTGATCGGTAAGGGGAACGGCATGCAGCTCGGGATCAACCTCGGCTACTGGGGTGCCGGGATGGACGCGGACAATCTGGCCGTCGCCCAGGAGGCGGACCGGCTCGGCTACGCCGTCTGCTGGGCGGCCGAGGCCTACGGCTCGGACGCGGCCACCGTGCTCACCTGGGTCGCCGCCCAGACCGAACGCATCGACGTCGGCTCGGCCATCTTCCAGATCCCGGCCCGGCAGCCCGCGATGACGGCGATGACCGCCGCGACCCTCGACTCGCTGTCCGGCGGCCGCTTCCGCCTCGGCCTCGGCGTCTCCGGCCCCCAGGTCTCCGAGGGCTGGTACGGCGTCAAGTTCGACAAGCCGCTGGCCCGCACCCGCGAGTACGTCGAGATCGTCCGCAAGGCCATGACCCGCGAGCGCCTCTCCTACGACGGGGAGCACTGGAAGCTGCCGCTGCCCGGCGGCCCCGGCAAGCCGATCAAGCTGACCGTGCACCCGCAGCGCGAGCACATCCCGCTCTACATCGCCGCCATCGGCCCCAAGAACCTGGAGCAGACCGGCGAGATCGCCGACGGCGCACTGCTGATCTTCCCCTCCGCCGACCACCTCGAGGAGACCGCCCTGCGGCATCTGCGCGCCGGGCGGGAGAAGGCGGGACTGACCATGGAGGGCTTCGACGTCTGCCCGACCGTGCCGCTCGCCGTCGGCGACGACAAGGACGTGACCCGCCTGGCCGACACCTTCCGGCCCTACACCGCGCTGTACGTGGGCGGCATGGGCAGCCGCAAGCAGAACTTCTACAACCAGCTCGCCCGCCGCATGGGCTACGAGAAGCAGGCGGCCGAGATCCAGGACAAGTACCTGTCCGGGGACAAGGAAGGCGCCGCCGCGGCCGTACCGCACGAGCTCATCGACCAGACCACGCTGCTCGGTTCCGTGGACCGGATCGCCGACCGGATGAAGGCCTACGCCGCGGCCGGCGTCACCACGCTGACCCTGGCCCCCGCGGGCTTCACCCTGGACGAGCGGCTCGCCTCGCTGCGCGCCGGCACCGAGGCCCTGGAGCGCGCCGGGCTGGCCTGACGCCGCCCGGCCGGGGGACCGCAACCGGGTCTTCCACGGCCGTACCGCACCGGGTTCTTCCGCGGCCGTGGTGGGGGCTCGGGGGTCTTCCCCGCCACGGCCGTCACGGACAACAACGCGCCCGGCCCCCCGGTGGTTACGCCCGGGCGCCGGGACGCCGTGCCCCGTTCGGCGCAGCCGTCCGGCCGCCCGGTTGCGGCACCCCCGCCGCCGCACTTGACTCGACCTCCGCGAAGGTCCGACGGTCCGGCGGTCGCGCAGGGAGGTGGCCCGCATGCTTTCCCCCAGGAGCCTGTTCCGGGAGATCCTCGACCACGACGAGTCCTTCCGGCTGTTCTGCTCCATCGCGGCCGGCGGGGAGGCCCAGGGCGGCTGGGAGAACGGGCGGATCGCCGCCCTGGTGCCGGCGAGCCGGCGCGCCCTCGCCCCGAAGATCGCCCGGCACGGCGCGGACGAGGACAAGCACGGGCGGATCTTCCGCGCGCTGCTCCGCAAGCGCGGCCTGGAACCCGTCCCGGTGCCCCCGGAGACCGACTACACCATGCTCCTGGAGCGGCGCGGCATCGGCCTCGCCCACGAGCGGCTGCGCTCCGACGAGCCGCTCACCGAACGGGACATCGTCGTCTACCTGGCGCACAGCCGGGTGACCGAGCAGCGCGCCGCCGAACAGATGGCCCTGCTGCGCCGGTACTTCGGCGACCACCCCGACCTGGGTCGCGCGGTGCGGATGATCGCCGACGACGAGGCCAACCACCTCGCCTACTGCCACGAGGAACTGCTGCGCCTGGCCGCCGCCGGCTACGGCCGGACCGTCCGGCGGACGCTGCGCGAGTACGCGCTCGCCGAGATCCGCGTCCACCGCGACGTCAGCCTCGCCGTCATGGCCCGGATGGGCCGCATCCTCGGCTGGTCCCGCGCAAGGTCTGCGCTGCTCGCCGCCGGCATCCACGCGGCCTACGCCTACGAGCGCCTGGCCGGCCGGCGCAGGATGGTGACCCTGCGGACGCCCGAGCGGCGCGACGCGCTCGGCGGCCCGCCCGCCCCGGCGCCCGAGATGGCCTGAACCGGAAGCGGACCGGCGCGGCCTCACAGCCACCCGCGCCGCCTCACAGCCACCCGCGCCGCCTCACAGCCAGGCCGCGCCGCCTCACAGCCACCCGCGCCGCCTCACAGCCACTCGCGCCGCTTCAGCAGCCGGTACAGCAGCACCTCCAGCAGTGCCATCGCCGCGATCACCGCCGGATACGACCACAGCCAGTGCAGCTCCGGCATGTGCTCGAAGTTCATGCCGTAGATGCCCGCGATCATCGTCGGCACCGCGGCCATGGCCGCCCACGCCGAGATCTTCCGCATGTCGTCGTTCTGCTGCACGCTGATCTGCGCCAGATGCGCCGACAGGACGTCCGACACCAGGCGGTCCAGGCCCTCCACGGACTCGTTCACCCGGGTCAGGTGGTCGCTGACGTCCCGGAAGAACGGCCGCGCCTTGTCGTCCACGAAGGGCACGGCCGACAGCGAGGAGGCCGTGCCGGTCCCGGCGAGGCGGGACATGGGCAGCGCCAGCGGGCCGGTCGCCCGCCGGAACTCCGTGATCTGCCGCTTGAAGGTGTAGATCCGCGAGGCGGTGTTGCGCGAGCCGCCCCGCTCCGGGGTGAAGACCTCCGTCTCCAGCTCCTCCAGGTCCGTCTGCAGCTCGGTCGCCACGTCCAGGTAGTGGTCGACGGTGGTGTCGGCGATCGCGTACAGCACGGCCGTCGGACCCTGGCCCAGCGTCTCCGGCTCCTGCTCCAGCCGGCGCCGTACGGCCGCCAGACCGTCGCTCTCGCCGTGCCGGACCGTCACCACGAAGGAATCACCCAGAAAGATCATGATCTCCCCGGTGGAGACCGCGTCGCTGCGCGGCTCGTACATCACCGGCTTCAGCACCACGAACAGCGAGTCGTCGTAGACCTCCAGCTTGGGCCGCTGGTGCGCCTTCAGCGCGTCCTCCACCGCCAGCGGATGCAGCGCGAACTCCTCGCTGACCAGCTCGAACTCCTCCTCGCTCGGCTCGTGCAGCCCCACCCACACAAAGCCGCCGACCGCACGTGCCTCGGCCAGGGCGTCCGAGAAGTCCTTCGGTCCGTCCGCGCGGTGTCCCTCACAGTAGATGGCACAGTCGACGATCACGGGGTGCTGTCTCCCTTCGCCCGGCCGTCGCCGGAGTTGTCCGTACGCCTACTCTGGGCCGCATGCCCACGCTGATCCTCGTCAGGCACGGACGTTCCACCGCCAACACCTCCGGGCTGCTCGCCGGACGGACCCCCGGCGTCGCACTCGACGAACGCGGGACCGAACAGGCCGCGGCGCTGCCCGGGCGGCTCGACGGGCTGCCGATCGCCGAGGTCGTCACCAGTCCCCTGCAACGCTGCCAGGAAACGGTACGGCCCCTGCTGGACGCACGGCCAGAGCTGACCGTCCACACCGACGAGCGGATCGGGGAGTGCGACTACGGCGACTGGTCCGGCCGCAAGCTGGCCGAGCTCAAGGACGAACCGCTGATGGAGGTCGTGCAGGCGCACCCCTCGGCGGCGGCGTTCCCCGGCGGCGAGTCCATGCGCGCCATGCAGACCCGGGCCGCCGAGGCGGTGCGCGAGTGGAACGCGCGCGTGGAACGCGACCACGGAGCCGACGCCGTCTACCTGATGTGCTCGCACGGCGACATCATCAAGTCCCTGGTCGCCGAGGCGCTCGGGCTCCATCTGGACCTCTTCCAGCGGATCTCCGTGGAACCCTGCTCCGTCACCGCGATCCGCTACACCCGTCTGCGGCCGTTCCTCGTACGGCTCGGGGACACCGGCGACTTCGCGTCCCTGGTGCCCCGCGAGGAGACGGCGGGCGAGGACGCACCGGTCGGAGGCGGCGCGGGCGCACCGTGATCGTCGGCCGCAGTAGGGTGAAGCGTCGCCCCCGACCCGCCGCCCGCCCATCCGCCGTTCGTTTTCCCGATCCGATCCCCCCAGGAGACAGGACGTGTCCCGTCAGGTGTTCCTCTACGACCCCCCGGACCGCTTCGTGGCCGGCACGGTCGGACTGCCCGGACGCCGTACGTTCTTCCTCCAGGCCACCGCCGGCTCCCGGGTGACCAGCGTGGCCCTGGAGAAGACCCAGGTCGCCGCGCTCGCCGAGCGCATGGACGAACTGCTCGACGAGGTGGTGCGCCGCAGCGGGGGCAATGCCGCCGTGCCCGCGATGGCCCCCGCCGAGATCACCGACACCGGTCCGCTGGACACCCCCATCGAGGAGGAGTTCCGCGTCGGCACCATGGCCCTCGCCTGGGACGGCGAGGACCAGCGGATGATCGTCGAGGCACAGGCCCTCGTCGAGCTCGACGCCGAGTCCGAGGAGGACCTCGCCGAGGCCGAGGAGCGGCTGCTCCAGGACGAGGAGAACGGTCCCCCGATGCTGCGGGTCCGCCTCACCGGCGCCCAGGCGAGAGCGTTCGCCAAGCGTGCCCTGGACGTCGTCAACGCGGGGCGGCCGCCGTGCCCGCTGTGCAGCCTCCCGCTCGACCCGGAAGGACACGTATGTCCGCGCCAGAACGGATACCGCCGCGGGGCGTGAGGCCCGGCGCGGCGGCCGACGAGCTGCTGCTCACCCGCGGCGGGCTCACCGTGCGCGGCCGTATCCGTGACGCCTCCAACGCGGCGCTGTTCTGCACCGTCGAGCACGAGGGGCGGCAGGCCGCCTGCGTCTACAAGCCGGTCGCCGGGGAGCGCCCGCTGTGGGACTTCCCCGACGGCACCCTGGCCGGGCGCGAGGTGGCCGCCTACGCGGTCTCGGAGGCGACCGGCTGGGGCCTGGTGCCGCCCACCGTGCTGCGCGACGGCCCCTACGGCGAGGGCATGGTCCAGCTGTGGATCGAGGCCACCGGCGAGGACACGGCGCCCGGACTGCTCGCGCTCGTCGACGCCGAGGAACCGGAGCCCGGCTGGAAGGCCGTCGGCTTCGCCGAGGTCGGCCAGGGGCGCACCGCCCTGCTCGTGCACGCCGACGACGAGCGGCTGCGCCGCATGGCCGTGCTCGACGCGGTGATCAACAACGCCGACCGCAAGGGCGGCCATCTGCTGCCCGCCCCGGACGGGCGGCTCTACGGCATCGACCACGGCGTCACCTTCAACGTCGAGAACAAGCTGCGCACACTCCTGTGGGGCTGGGCGGGCGAGCCGCTGCCGCCGGAGGCCACGGGCGTCCTCAAGGGCCTGCGGGACTCCCTGGGCGAGCGCGGCACCCTGGCCGCCCGCCTGGCGGGCCTGATCACCCCGGCCGAGATCGAGGCCACCCGCGCGCGGGTGGACGCCCTGCTCGCCTCCGGCACCCACCCCGAGCCCGGCGGCAAGTGGCCTGCCATCCCCTGGCCACCGGTGTAGCCGCGCCCGGCCGGCGGTGCGGTGCGGGGCGGCGGGCGGCCCCGCACACCGGCGGGAGTCGCGCAAGAGCGCCTTCCCGGCCATGTGGTCCGGTCCGGTTCGTGGACGGGACCACGGTCCGGTTACGCTCATGACATGCATGCCTGGCCCGCTTCCGAGGTCCCCGCCCTGCCCGGTCAGGGCCGCGACCTGAGGATCCACGACACCGCGACCGGGGGCCTGGTCACCCTCACTCCCGGTCCCGTCGCCCGCATCTACGTCTGCGGCATCACCCCGTACGACGCCACCCACATGGGGCACGCGGCGACGTACAACGCGTTCGACCTCGTGCAGCGCGTGTGGCTCGACACCAAGCGCCAGGTGCACTACGTCCAGAACGTCACCGACGTCGACGATCCGCTGCTGGAGCGGGCGCAGCGCGACGACGTCGACTGGGTGGCGCTGGCCGAGCGTGAGACGGCCCTGTTCCGGGAGGACATGACCGCGCTGCGGATGCTGCCGCCCCGGCACTACATCGGCGCGGTGGAGGCGATACCCGGCATCGTCCCGCTGGTGGAACGGCTGCGCGACCTCGGCGCGGCGTACGAACTCGACGGGGACGTGTACTTCTCCGTGGAGTCCGACCCGCACTTCGGCGAGGTGTCCCACCTGGACGCCGCCGCCATGCGGCTGCTGTCCGCCGAGCGCGGCGGCGACCCCGACCGGCCCGGCAAGAAGAACCCGCTCGACCCGGTCCTGTGGCTGGCCGCCCGCGACGGCGAGCCCAGCTGGGACGGCGGCTCGCTCGGCCGCGGGCGGCCCGGCTGGCACATCGAGTGCGTGGCCATCGCCCTGGACCACCTCGGGATGGGCTTCGACGTCCAGGGCGGCGGCTCGGACCTGGCCTTCCCGCACCACGAGATGGGCGCCTCGCACGCCCAGGTGCTCACCGGCGAGTTCCCCATGGCCAAGGCGTACGTCCACGCCGGCATGGTCGCCCTCGACGGCGAGAAGATGTCCAAGTCCAAGGGCAACCTGGTCTTCGTCTCCCGGCTGCGCCGCGACGGCGTGCACCCCGGCGCGATACGGCTGGCGCTGCTCGCCCACCACTACCGCTCCGACTGGGAGTGGACCGACCAGGTGCTGCGGGACGCCGTCGCCCGCTTCGACCGCTGGCGCGCGGCCGTCTCCCGGCCCGACGGCCCGCCGGCGGGCGCGCTGGTCGAGGAGATCCGCGACGCCCTCGCCGAGGACCTCGACGCCCCGGCCGCGCTCGCCGCGGTCGACCGCTGGGCGGCCCTCCAGGAGCGGGAGGGCGGCACCGACCCCGGCGCCCCCGGCCTGGTCTCCCGCGCCGTGGACGCCCTCCTGGGCGTGGCCCTCTGAGCCGCACGGCACCGGGCGCGCGAGCGGCCGGCTGGCCGCTCCCGCACCCCTGACGCTCCGGCCCCCGCCGGACCGGCCCCTGCGACCGCCGGCCGCCCCGCCACCGTCCCACCCGGGCCGGACCCCACGGCGGGCGGGCGGCGGCACATCGACCGGAACGGGGGGGTACGGCCGCCGGGGCGCACAGACGCGCCGACAGCCGCACACGGACGAGCGGGCCCCGGCGCCGTCCCGTGGCCACCGAACCGCGGCGCGGGCACCCGCGACACCAGTGCACGCGCGCCCCGCGCACCCGCGTCGCCAGGGGACGCGCGCCCGCGTGGGCACGTGCGTGCCGCGTATCTGCGTCGCCAGCGAACGCACGCCCACGTGCGGGACTCACCGGGGCAGGCGCGTCCCGCGTACTCGCGTCGCCGGGGGACGCGCGTCCGCGCGCCGGATTCACCGGGGCAGGCGCGTCCCGCGTACCTGTGTCGTCAGGGGGACGCGCGTCCGCGTGCCGGATTCACCGGCCCGCATGGTGACCCGGCGCCGTCCGGCGGGCCGGCGGGGGTCCGGCGGCCCGGCCGGGACCCGGCGGGTCGGCCGGACTTCGGCAGGGGGCATGCCGGGAACCACCGCGCGTGTGCCGGGCAGTGCCCGGAGGGTCAGTCGTCCGACGACTCGTCGTCCGCGCCGTCCGCGCCGTCCGGTTCGTCCGGATCCGGACGGGAGGGCTTCGGGGGACGGGTGCGGCCCGTGCCCGGGCCCTCCCGCAGATAGGAGCCGCCCTCGGTGCCCTCCGCCGTGGCGTGCCCGCCGGGGGAGGGCGGGCCGCCGCCGTCGCGGCGCCGCAGATACCGCTCGAACTCGCGCGCGATCGCCTCGCCCGACGCCTCCGGGAGCTCGGCGGTGTCCCGCGCCTCCTCCAGCGTCTGCACGTACTCGGCGACCTCGCTGTCCTCGGCGGCCAGCTGGTCCACGCCCACCTGCCAGGCGCGCGCGTCCTCCGGCAGCTCGCCCAGCGGTATCCGCAGGTCGAGCAGGTCCTCCAGGCGGTTCAGCAGCGCCAGCGTCGCCTTGGGGTTCGGCGGCTGGGAGACGTAGTGCGGGACGGCCGCCCACAGCGACACGGCGGGCACCCCGGCGTGCGTGCACGCCTCCTGCAGGACGCCGACGATGCCGGTCGGGCCCTCGTACTTGGTCTCCTCCAGGTCCATCCGGCGGGCCAGGCCCGCGTCGGACGTGGTCCCGCTGATCGGCACCGGCCGCGTGTGCGGGGTGTCCCCGAGCAGCGCGCCGAGGATGACCACCAGCTCCACGCCCAGCTCGTGCGCGAAGCCGAGCAGCTCGTTGCAGAACGAGCGCCAGCGCATGGACGGCTCGATGCCGCGCACCAGCACCAGGTCGCGCGGCTTCTCGCCGCCGACCCGGACCACCGACAACCTTGTCGTGGGCCACGTGATCTTGCGCACTCCGGCGTCCATGAACACCGTGGGACGGTTCACCTGGAAGTCGTAGTAGTCCTCGGCGTCCAGCGCCGCGAACACCTCGCCCTTCCACTCCTTGTCCAGATGCGCGACCGCGGTGGAGGCGGCGTCACCGGCATCGTTCCAGCCCTCGAACGCGGCCACCATGACCGGGTCGATCAGCTCGGGAACCCCCTCGAGCTCGATCACCCAGCGCCTCCTTCCGACGTGCCCTCGCCTGACCCACCAACCTTACGGCGTCCGGCGGGTGCGCCCGCAGCCCCCTTGCACGGGGGAGTGAACGGATGACTGCCCCGTTCCCCGGGACGGGACACCCATGATCGGAAAAGCGGCCGGCCCCCAGTGCGGTGGGAGCTGGCCGCCCGTTTCCGCCCGACGGTCACTTCCGGTCGAGCAGGTCCTGCACCTTCGCACGGACCTCGTCCGTGGCCAGGCCGCGGATGGTCAGCGTGGTGCGCCGGCGCAGCACGTCGTCCGCGGTCTCGGCCCACTCGTGGTCCCGGGCCCACACGACCTGCGCCCAGATCTCCGGGGCGTCGGGGTGGACCCGCTCGCCCAGCTCCGGGTCCTCGTTCGCCAGCCGCGCGATGTCGAAGGCGAGCGAGCCGTAGTGCGTGGCCAGGTGCCGGGCGGTGTCCGCGGCCATGCGGGGGCCGGGCGCGGGACGGTCCACCAGCAGCCGGTGCGCCACCGCGCGCGGGTTGGCGATGCCCGGCAGCGGCAGCTTCTTCGGCAGCGCCGAGACCGGCTCGAAGTCGTCGCCGAGCGGCGCGCCGGGCAGCGACTGGAGCTTGGCCATCACCGTGCGGCCGATGTGCCGGAAGGTGGTCCACTTGCCGCCGGCCACGGACAGCATGCCGCCCCTGCCCTCGGTCACCACCGTCTCGCGCTTGGCCTTGGCGGTGTCGCCGGGGCCGCCCGGCAGCACGCGCAGACCGGCGAACGCGTAGGTGATCAGGTCACGGTCGAGCTGCTGGTCGCGGATGGAGAACGCGGCCTCGTCGAGTATCTGGGCGATGTCCTTGTCATTGACCGCGACATCGGCCGGGTCGCCCTCGTACTCCTCGTCGGTGGTGCCGAGCAGCAGCATGTCCTCCCAGGGGAGGGCGAAGGTGATGCGGTACTTGTCGATCGGGGTGGCGAGCGCGGCCTTCCACGGGGCGGTGCGCTTCAGGACCAGATGCGCGCCCTTCGACAGCCGGATGGACGGTGCGGCATCGGGGTCCTCCATCCTGCGCAGGTGGTCGACCCAGGGGCCGGTCGCGTTGAGCACCAGGCGGGCGTTCACGCCGAACTCGTCGCCGGAGAGCCGGTCCTTCAGCTCCGCGCCCGTGACCCGGCCCTTGGTGAAGCGCAGGCCGGTGACCTCCGCGTGGTTGAGTACGACGGCCCCGGCCTCCACGGCCGCGCGGACCGTCATCAGCGCCATGCGCGCGTCGTTCATCTGGTCGTCGCCGTAGACGGCCACGGCCTTGAGGTTCTCGGTGCGCAGCTCGGGCACGTCCTGCGCGGCCTTGGAGGGGCTGAGCAGGTGGCCCACGCCGTCGCCGAAGGCGGACAGCGCGGAGTAGGCGAAGACGCCCGCGCCGAGCTTCGCCGCGCCGTGCGGCCCGCCCTTGTACACGGGGAGGTAGAAGGTCAGCGGGTTCGACAGGTGGGGGGCCACCTGCCGGGAGACCGCACGGCGCTCGAAGTGGTTCTCCGCCACCAGCTTCACCGCGCCGGTCTGCAGGTAGCGCAGACCGCCGTGGAGAAGCTTGGAGGAGGCGGAGGAGGTGGCGCCGGCGAAGTCGCCGGCGTCGACCAGAGCCACCCTGAGGCCGGACTGCGCGGCGTGCCAGGCGGTGGAGATGCCCAGGATGCCGCCGCCGATCACGAGGAGGTCGTACGTCGCCTTCGAGAGCTGCTCCCGGGTCTCGGCTCGGCTCGGGCCTACGCCGTAGGCCGGGCGCGTTCCCAGGGCAGGCACGGACTGCAGGGTGGACTGACTGGTCATTGCGGTTTCTTACTCCTCGTCCTCGAGCCAGCCCATGGTCCGCTCGACGGCCTTGAGCCAGTTCTTGTACTCACGGTCGCGGGTGTCCGCGTCCATGCGGGGGGTCCACTCGGCGGCCCGGCGCCAGTTCTGGCGCAGGTCGTCGGTGCTGTTCCAGAAGCCGACGGCGAGGCCGGCGGCGTAGGCGGCGCCGAGGCAGGTGGTCTCGGCGACCATCGGGCGCACCACGGGGGCGTCGAGGAAGTCCGAGAGCGTCTGCATCAGCAGGTTGTTGGAGGTCATGCCGCCGTCGACCTTGAGGGCGGCGAGCTCCACGCCGGAGTCCTTGGTCATGGCGTCGGCGATCTCCCGCGTCTGCCAGGCGGTGGCCTCCAGCACGGCGCGCGCGAGGTGCGCCTTGGTGACGTACCGGGTCAGGCCGGCGATCACACCGCGGGCGTCGGAGCGCCAGTACGGGGCGAACAGGCCGGAGAAGGCCGGCACGAAGTAGGCGCCGCCGTTGTCCTCGACCGAGAGCGCGAGCGTCTCGATCTCGGCGGCGGTGGAGATCAGGCCCATCTGGTCGCGCATCCACTGCACCAGGGAGCCGGTGACGGCGATCGAGCCCTCCAGGGCGTAGACCGGCTTCTGGTCGCCGATCTGGTAGCCGACCGTGGTCAGCAGACCGCTGTAGGAGTTGATGATCTTGTCGCCGGTGTTCATCACCATGAAGGTGCCGGTGCCGTACGTCGACTTGGTCTCGCCCTCGGCGAAACAGGTCTGGCCGAACAGGGCGGCCTGCTGGTCGCCGAGCGCGGAGGCGACCGGGATGCCGCCGAGCAGCTCGCCGAGCTTGCCGCCCTTGATCTCGCCGTAGACCTCGGCGGAGGAGCGGATCTCGGGCAGGATCTGCGTCGGGACGCCGATCGACTCGGCGATCTTCTCGTCCCACTCCATGGTGTGCAGGTTCATCAGGAGGGTGCGCGAGGCGTTGGTGACGTCGGTGACGTGCTTGCCGCCGTCGACGCCGCCGGTCAGGTTCCAGATGACCCAGGTGTCCATGGTGCCGAAGAGGATGTCGCCCGCCTCGGCGCGCTCGCGCAGGCCCTCGACGTTGTCGATCAGCCAGCGGGCCTTGGGGCCGGCGAAGTAGGACGCCAGGGGCAGGCCGGTCTCCCGGCGGAAGCGGTCCTGGCCGACGTTGCGGCCCAGCTCCTTGCACAGGGCGTCGGTGCGGGTGTCCTGCCAGACGATGGCGTTGTGGACGGGCTCACCGGTGTTCCTGTCCCACAGCACGGTGGTCTCGCGCTGGTTGGTGATGCCGATGGCCTTGATGTCGTCGCGGGTGATGCCGGCCTTCTCGACCGCTCCGGCGACGACCTCCTGGACGTTGGTCCAGATCTCGGTGGCGTCGTGCTCGACCCAGCCCGGCTTGGGGAAGATCTGCTCGTGCTCCTTCTGGTCGACGGCGACGATCCGGCCGTCCCGGTCGAAGACGATGCAGCGGCTGGAGGTGGTGCCCTGGTCGATGGCGGCGATGAAGGGGCCGGCGGTGTGGGCGTCGGTCACTGTGTGCTCCTGGAGGTTCCGTGGTTGAGGGGGCTGTCCGTACGGCGCGTGCGGTGGGGCCCCGGTGCCGGGCGCGAGGGCCGCGGCACCGGGACGCCCGGCTAGGCGAAGGCGACGTTGTAGATGCCTGCGGCGATGGCGCCGCCGATGACCGGGCCGACCACCGGGATCCAGGCGTAGCCCCAGTCGGAGCCGCCCTTGTTGGGCAGGGGCAGCAGGGCGTGGACGATGCGCGGACCGAGGTCACGGGCCGGGTTGATCGCGTAGCCGGTCGGGCCGCCGAGGGACAGACCGATGGAGACCACCACGAGCGCCGTGATCAGCGCGCCCAGGTTGCCCAGGCCGTTGCCCTTGTCGTTCAGGCCCTGCGTGAGGACGGCGAGCACCAGCACGATCGTGCCGATGATCTCCGTCAGGAGGTTCTGCACCACGTTCCGGATCTCCGGACCGGTGGAGAAGACGCCCAGGACCGGGCCGGCGCCCTGCTCCTGGGCCTCGACGGCCTTGGCCGCCGTGGCCTGCGCGCCCGGACCGCCGACGATCTCCTTGTCGGTCAGGTGGGCGTGGAACTGGCCGTAGTAGGCGACCCAGACCAGGGCCGCACCGATCATGGCGCCGAGCAGCTGTCCGGCCAGATAGGTCGGAACGTTGCTCCAGTCGTTGTCCTTGATCGCGAGTGCGACGGTCACCGCCGGGTTGAGGTGGGCGCCGGACAGCGGCGCCGAAGTGTAGACCGCCGTCAGTACGGCGAAGCCCCACCCGAAGGTGATGGCAAGCCAACCGGCGTTACGGGCCTTGGAGGCCTTGAGCGTCACGGCGGCGCAGACGCCTCCGCCGAGCAGGATGAGTATGGCGGTACCGATGGTCTCGCCGATGAAGATGTCGGAGCTGGACACCCGCGACTCCTTTGTCCTTCGTCCAGGGGTAGCCACACCCCGGGTCCCACCGGGGGTCTGGCGCCCTCGGGGGTGAGAGCGATGTGCTGGCCCTTGGCGTTGTCACACTCTAACGCGTATTTGCCGCAAGGTGTTCGACAATGCCGACCGATGGACGGGAGTCTCACCTCGCTGTCACACGGGCGTCAAGAGTTCTGCCGCCGGAAGCCCGATCGTTACTGATCGCGTCACCGGGTGAGGCCTGGGCGGGGACCGCCGGCCGGGGTACGGAGGCGGAAACCGGAGACCGGCCGGGCGCGGGCCGCGGCGGCGGGCGGCGGCGGGGCACCGGGGGCACCCCGCTCAGCGGCTGGTGGCGCGCGGAGGGGCGCACGCGGAGGGGCTGTGACGTGCGGCGGCCTGGTGACGTGGGGGAGGGGTTGTGGCGTTCAGCGGCCTGGTGACGCGGCGGCGGGGCTGTGGCGCAGCTGCCTGGTGACGGGGGGACAGGGCGGCGCTCGGCACCCGGCGGCGCACGGACGGAGCCCTCGTACGGCGAGCGCGAGCGCGCGTGCCGTACGAGGGCTCCGACGATGCGAAACGCCAGGCGGCGCCCGGAGCCGGGGCGGTGCTCAGAACCGTCCGGCGCCCAGGTCCCGTGAGACCGCGCGGGCGCAGTCCCGCACCGCCGCGATCAGCTCCTGGCGCAGCTCGCCCTCCCGGCACACCCGTTCCACGGCCCCCGTGATGCCGACCGCGCCGACGGGCATGCGCCGGCGGTCGTGGATGGGCGCGGCGATGGAGGCCACGCCCTCCCAGGTCTCCTCCACGTCGGCCGCGTAGCCGCGGGCGCGGGAGAGGTCGAGGATGTGCTCGAAGTCCTCCAGGTCGCACACGGTCCGGTCGGTGTACGCCTTGCGGTCGGCCTCGGTCACCTCGCTGTGCGCCACGGGGTCCCAGGCCGCCAGCACCTTGCCCAGGGCCGTGGAGTGCAGCGGCTGCATCGCCCCGATCTCCAGCACCTGCCGGCTGTCGTCCGGGCGGAACACGTGGTGCACGATCAGCACGCCCTGCTGGTGCAGTACGCCCAGGTACACGCTCTCCCCGCTGGAGCGGGCCAGGTCGTCGGTCCACACCAGGGCCCGCGCGCGCAGTTCGTGCACGTCGAGGTAGGTGGTGCCCAGGCGCAGCAGCTCCGCGCCCAGCTGGTACCGCCCGGAGGCGTCGTCCTGCTCCACGAAGCCCTCCTGCTGGAGGGTGCGCAGGATGCCGTGGGCCGTGCCTTTGGCGAGGCCCAGTGACGAGGCGATGTCCGACAGGCCCAGCCGCCGCTCGCCGCCCGCAAGCAGCCGCAGCATCGCGGCCGCCCGTTCGAGCGACTGGATGTTCCGTGCCATCGCCGTCCTGCCTCCGTCCCGTTCGGCCGCCGGCGAGCAGGCCGCGCCGCCGTTCGGCAATGTCGAACACTACCGGTCCATGGCGACTGTCCGCCAATGGTCGGTCGTCACCTGTTACGCCGCCCGGCTCCCCGGCGTGGCGCGCGGGTCGCCGTCGTCCGGGTGGTGGACGCCCCGGTCGCCCTGCGCCGGTCCCGGATACCCTGGCGGCGTGCGCCCTCGTTGGGAAGCTCCCCGCGGGCTTCTCGTGAGGACGCAAAGCCGACAGCCGTCGCATTCAAGGGAGCCCCTTCATGGCCTCGTCGCCGCCGTCCCCTTCCGCCGACAGCCGGACCCGTGTGTCCGCGCTCCGCGAGGCGCTCGCCACCCGTGTGGTGGTCGCCGACGGAGCGATGGGCACCATGCTCCAGGCCCAGGAGCCCTCGCTGGACGACTTCCAGCAGCTGGAGGGCTGCAACGAGGTCCTGAACGTGACCCGCCCCGACATCGTCCGTTCGGTCCACTCCGCCTACTTCGACGCCGGAGTGGACTGCGTGGAGACCAACACCTTCGGCGCGAACCTCACCGCGCTCGGCGAGTACGACATCGCCGGCCGGGTCGCCGAGCTGTCCGAGGCGGGCGCCCGCATCGCCCGCGAGACGGCCGACGAGTACGCCGCCGGGGACGGCCGCCCCCGCTGGGTGCTGGGCTCCATGGGCCCGGGCACCAAGCTGCCCACCCTCGGGCACACCACTTTCACCGCCATCCGCGACGCCTACCAGGCGAACGCCGAGGGCCTGCTCGCCGGCGGCGCGGACGCGCTGATCGTGGAGACCACCCAGGACCTGCTGCAGACCAAGGCCTCCGTCATCGCCGCCCGCCGGGCGATGGAGGTGGCCGGGCTCGAGGTGCCGCTGATCGTGTCGGTGACCGTGGAGACCACCGGCACCATGCTGCTCGGCTCGGAGATCGGCGCCGCGCTGACCGCGCTGGAACCGCTCGGCGTCGACATGATCGGCCTGAACTGCGCCACCGGCCCCGCCGAGATGAGCGAGCACCTGCGCTATCTGTCCCGGCACGCCCGGATCCCGCTGTCGTGCATGCCCAACGCCGGCCTGCCGGTGCTCACCAAGGACGGCGCGCACTATCCGCTGACCGCCCCGGAGCTGGCCGAGGCGCACTCCCACTTCGTCCGCGACTACGGACTCTCCCTGGTCGGCGGCTGCTGCGGCACCACGCCCGAGCACCTGCGCCAGGTGGTGGAGCGGGTCCGGGGCGTGACCCCGCCCGAGCGCGACCCGCGCCCGGAGCCGGGCGCCGCCTCCCTCTACCAAAGCGTCCCGTTCCGGCAGGACACCTCCTACCTGGCGATCGGCGAGCGGACCAACGCCAACGGGTCCAAGAAGTTCCGCGAGGCCATGCTCGAGGGCCGCTGGGACGACTGCGTGGAGATGGCACGCGAGCAGATCCGCGAGGGCGCGCACATGCTCGACCTGTGCGTGGACTACGTGGGCCGCGACGGCGTGGCCGACATGACGGAGCTGGCCGGCCGGTTCGCCACCGCCTCCACCCTGCCGATCGTGCTGGACTCCACCGAGGTCGACGTGTTGCGCGCCGGCCTGGAGAAGCTCGGCGGCCGCGCGGTGATCAACTCCGTGAACTACGAGGACGGCGACGGCCCCGAGTCCCGGTTCGCCAAGGTCACCGCGCTCGCCCGGGAGCACGGCGCCGCCCTGATCGCGCTCACCATCGACGAGGAGGGCCAGGCCCGTACCGCCGAGAAGAAGGTGGAGATCGCCGAGCGGCTGATCGCCGACCTGACCGGCAACTGGGGCATCCGCGAGGAGGACATCCTCGTCGACTGCCTGACCTTCACCATCTGCACCGGCCAGGAGGAGTCCCGCAAGGACGGCCTGGCCACCATCGAGGGCATCCGCGAGCTCAAGCGGCGCCACCCGAGGGTGCAGACCACCCTGGGCCTGTCCAACATCTCCTTCGGCCTGAACCCGGCCGCCCGGATCCTGCTGAACTCCGTCTTCCTGGACGAGTGCGTCAAGGCCGGCCTGGACTCGGCGATCGTGCACGCCTCCAAGATCCTGCCGATCGCGCGCTTCGACGAGGAGCAGGTCACCACTGCCCTGGACCTGATCCACGACCGCCGCCGCGAGGGCTACGACCCGCTGCAGAAGCTCATGCAGCTGTTCGAGGGCGCCACCGCCAAGTCGCTCAAGGCGGGACGGGCCGAGGAACTGGCCGCGCTGCCGCTGGAGGAGCGCCTGAAGCGGCGGATCATCGACGGCGAGCGCAACGGCCTGGAGGCCGACCTCGACGAGGCGCTCACCACCCGCAAGGCCCTGGACATCGTCAACGAGACCCTGCTGGACGGCATGAAGGTCGTCGGCGAGCTGTTCGGCTCGGGGCAGATGCAGCTGCCGTTCGTGCTGCAGTCCGCCGAGGTCATGAAGGCCGCCGTCGCCCACCTCGAACCGCACATGGACAAGAGCGACGAGGCAGGCAAGGGCACCATCGTGCTGGCCACCGTCCGCGGCGACGTGCACGACATCGGCAAGAACCTCGTCGACATCATCCTGTCCAACAACGGCTACAACGTCGTCAACCTCGGCATCAAGCAGCCCGTCTCCGCGATCCTGGAGGCCGCCGAGGAGCACCGGGCCGACGTCATCGGCATGTCCGGGCTGCTGGTGAAGTCAACGGTGATCATGAAGGAGAACCTGGAGGAGCTCAACGCCCGCGGCCTCGCCGCCAGCTACCCGGTCATCCTCGGCGGCGCCGCGCTGACCAGGGCGTACGTCGAGCAGGACCTGCACGAGCTGTACGAGGGCGAGGTCCGCTACGCCCGGGACGCCTTCGAGGGCCTGCGCCTGATGGACGCCCTGGTCGGCGTCAAGCGGGGCGTGCCCGGGGCCACGCTGCCCGAACTGAGGCCGCGCCGGGTCAGGGCGGCCACGGTCGAGATCGAGGAGCGCCCCGAGGAGGGCCACGTCCGCTCCGACGTCGCCACCGACAACCCGGTCCCCACCCCGCCCTTCTGGGGCACCCGCGTGGTCAAGGGCGTACAGCTCAAGGAGTACGCCTCCTGGCTGGACGAGGGCGCCCTGTTCAAGGGCCAGTGGGGGCTGCGGCAGGCCCGCACCGGCGACGGCCCCAGCTACGAGGAGCTGGTGGAGACCGAGGGCCGGCCCCGGCTGCGCGGCCTGCTGGACCGCCTGCAGACCGAGAACCTGCTCGAGGCCGCGGTCGTCTACGGCTACTTCCCCTGCGTCTCCAAGGACGACGACCTGATCGTGCTGGACGAGCGGGGCAACGAGCGCACCCGCTTCACCTTCCCCCGCCAGCGCCGCGGGCGCCGGCTGTGCCTGGCCGACTTCTTCCGCCCGGAGGAGTCGGGGGAGACGGACGTGGTCGGCTTCCAGGTGGTCACCGTCGGCTCCCGCATCGGCGAGGAGACCGCCCGGCTGTTCGCCGCCGACGCCTACCGCGACTACCTGGAGCTGCACGGGCTGTCGGTGCAGCTGGCCGAGGCCCTCGCGGAGTACTGGCACGCGCGGGTGCGCGCCGAACTCGGCTTCGCCGGTGAGGACCCCGCCGGCATCGAGGACATGTTCGCCCTGAAGTACCGCGGCGCCCGCTTCTCGCTGGGCTACGGCGCCTGTCCCGAGCTGGAGGACCGCGCCAAGATCGCGGAGCTGCTCCGGCCGGAGCGCATCGGCGTCCGTCTCTCGGAGGAGTTCCAGCTCCACCCCGAGCAGTCCACCGACGCCATCGTGATCCACCACCCGGAGGCGAAGTACTTCAACGCACGCTGAGACGTACGTCGACGCGCGCCGAAGTGACCCCCGGCCCTTGACGGGGCGTGTACAGGGGGTGCCCGGACCGGAGCGGTTCAAACGAGGCGTTCGCCCGGTTCGCGTCGTACACTGGTCGGTCCACTGCAGGCCGGTTCCCGCGCGGGAACCGGCCTGATCGTCCCTCAAGGAGGTATGCCGGATGACCAGTACGGTCCCCGCCCTCGGCACCCGTACGGCCGAGGGGTCGGCCCTGCAGGCCGTGCTCCTCGACATGGACGGCACCCTGGTGGACACCGAGGGCTTCTGGTGGGAGGTGGAGGTCGAGGTCTTCGCCGCCCTGGGCCACGTGCTCGACGAGTCCTGGAGACATGTGGTGGTCGGCGGCCCGATGGCCCGCAGCGCCGGCTTCCTGATCGAGGCCACCGGCGCCGCCGTCACCCTCGCCGAGGTCATGGTCCTGCTGAACGACGGCTTCGAGAGCCGTATCCGGCACGCGCTGCCGCTGATGCCGGGCGCCAAGCGGCTGCTGGCCGAGCTGTCCGCCCACCGGATCCCCACCGCCCTGGTCTCCGCCTCCCACCGGCGCATCATCGACCGGGTGCTGACCTCGCTCGGCGCCCACCACTTCCGCCTGTCGGTGGCCGGCGACGAGGTGTCCCGCACCAAGCCGCACCCCGACCCCTATCTGCTGGCCGCCTCCGGCCTGGGCGTGGACCCGGCCAGGTGCGCGGTCGTCGAGGACACCGCCACCGGAGTCGCCGCGGCCGAGGCCGCCGGGTGCCGGGTCGTCGCGGTGCCGTCCGTCGCGCCCATCTCCCCGGCGCCGCGCCGCACCGTGGTCACCTCCCTCGAAGAGGTGGACCTGCCCTTTCTGCACAGCCTGATGACAGAAATGCCCTAGCTGTTCACCGAGCGTGCAAAAGCGAACAGGAAATGCCCGGCGCAGGGCCACCGAAGGAATTCGAACATGGCCGGATGGCCGAATTCGGGTGCGCGTCCACCGGGACGAAGGTGTGAGTTTCGCCACTCCGCCGGGGGTCGACAAGGGGCCCGAGGTGTGCTGTTCACCCCCTTTGGTGCGGCGCCCGCACGCCCTTGTGTCCCGATTGATGGAACGCTGCACTAATCCTTCCGGTGGCGGGTTTTCGGACCGTCCGCACCCGGTTCCGCTGCGTGATGGGAACTCAACTCCGGTGGCTGCGAACCCTGCTGCGGGCGCCGACTAATCTCGTCGCGAGAACATCGCCCCTACCCCCGTGAACCGTCGCAACAACCCCTGCTTGGCGGGTACACGGACATCACAGCTCTGGAGAAACTCGAGCATGAACCGCAAGACTTTGGTGCTGTCGGCCGTAGCCGGCCTGCTCGCCCCGGTTCTTGCCGGCTGCGGCGGGTCCGACAGCGGCAGCAAGAGCGGCGACGCCATCGTCGTCGGCACCACCGACCGGTTCACCGCCTCGAAGGAGGACCCCGCGCCGATCGACCCGGCGTCCGCCTACGACGTCGGCACCTGGAACATCCTGCGCCAGACGGTGCAGACCCTGATGATCCAGCCCAAGGGCGACGGCGAGCCCGTCCCCGAGGCCGCCGAGAAGTGCGGCTTCACCGACAGCGGCAACGAGCGCTACGCCTGCACCCTGCGCGAGGGCCTGAAGTTCGCCGACGGCGACCGCGTCACCGCGGCCGACGTGAAGTACTCCATCGACCGTGCCCGCGCCATCAAGGCCCCCTCCGGCGTGGCCTCGCTGCTGTCCACCGTCGACACCGTGGAGACCCAGGGCGACCGCGAGGTCATCTTCCACCTCAACACCGCCGACGCCACCTTCCCGTACAAGCTGTCGACGCCCGTCGCGGGCATCGTCAGCTCCAAGGACTACGAGAAGAACAAGCTGCGCGACGGCTTCGACGTGGACGGCTCCGGCCCGTACACGATGAAGGGCGAGGTCCAGGACAACGTTCTCATCGGCGCCGTCTTCACCAAGAACCCCAACTACAAGGGGACGTTGAAGGTCAACAACGACAAGGTGGAGATGCGTTCCTACGAGGACGCGGACGCGATGGGCGACGCCCTGAGCAAGGGTGACATCGACGTCATGACCCGCACCATGTCGCCGGAGCAGATCCGCAAGCTCTCCAACGCCTCCGGCGGCGACATCGACCTGGTCGAGATGCCCGGTCTGGAGATCCGCTACCTCGGCTTCAACACCGACGCCTCGTCGGTGAAGAGCAAGGCCGTGCGCCAGGCGATGGCCCAGGTCGTCAACCGCAGCGAGCTCGTCTCCAAGGTCTACGGCAGCCAGGCCGAGCCGCTGTACTCGCTCGTCGCGGCCAGCGTCACCGGGCACTCCAACTCGTTCTTCAACAAGTACGGCGACCCCAGCGTCAGCAAGGCCAAGTCGCTGCTGCAGCAGGCCGGCATCACCACCCCGGTCAAGCTGACGATGCACTACACGACCGACCACTACGGCCCGGCCACCGCCAAGGAGTTCCAGATCCTGCGGCAGCAGCTCAACGCCAGCGGCCTGTTCGACGTGAGCATCCAGGGCGCACCGTGGTCCAAGTTCCGCACGGCGGAGCAGAAGGGCGCCTACGACGTCTACGGCATGGGCTGGTTCCCCGACTTCCCGGACGCGGACAACTACCTGGCGCCGTTCCTCGACAAGGACAACACCCTCAACACGCCGTACGCCAACAGCAAGATCCGCAAGACGCTCATCCCGGAGTCCCGCCGCGAGGCCGACCGGCTGGCCGCCTCCTCGAGCCTGACGGAGATGCAGGACATCGTCGCGAACGACGTGCCGCTGCTGCCGCTGTGGCAGGGCAAGCAGTACATCGCCGCCCGGGACGACATCACGGGCGCCTCGTACGCGCTCAACTCCTCCTCCACGCTGCAGCTGTGGGAGCTCGGCCGGGGCGTGGGCGCCTGACGGCGGCCACCGACGACACGAGGGCGCCCCTCCCGGAATCCGGGAGGGGCGCCCTCGTGCGTGCCCTCGTGCGTAGGTTGCCGCCGCCCGCGGTCACTGCGCGCCGGGGCGCACCAGACCGCTCTCGTAGGCGTACACCGCGGCCTGCACGCGGTCCCGCAGGCCCAGCTTGGTCAGCACATGCCCGACATGCGTCTTGACCGTCGTCTCGCTGACGAACAGGTCGGCGGCGATCTCCGCGTTCGACAGCCCGCGCGCCACCAGCTTGAGCACCTCCACCTCCCGCTCGGTGAGGGTGTGCAGGGTGTCGGGCACCGGCTCGTCCCCGGAGGGCAGATGGGTGGCGTACTTGTCCAGCAGCCGCCGCGTGATGCTGGGCGCCAGCATCGCCTCGCCGGCCGCCACCACCCGGATCGCCTGCACCAGTTCGTTGGCGGGGGCGTCCTTGAGCAGGAAGCCGCTCGCGCCGGCCCGCAGCGCCTCCACCACGTACTCGTCGAGGTCGAACGTGGTCAGCACCAGCACCTTGGCCGGGCCGTCCCGGCCGGGGCCGGTGATCTGGCGGGTCGCCTCCACGCCGTCCATCCGGGGCATGCGGATGTCCATCAGCACCACGTCGGGCTGCAGGGCGCGCACCTGGTCCAGGGCCTGCAGGCCGTCTCCGGCCTCGCCCACGACCGCGATGTCCTGCTCCGCCTCGAGGATCATGCGGAATCCGGTGCGCAGCAGGGGCTGGTCGTCGACGAGTAGGACGCGGATGGCCACGTGAGTCTCCTTCGCTAGTCCGGCCCCATTCTGCCCTGCGCGTCACCGCCGGTGACCGCCGCCCTCACGGGCAGCGGGTAGGGCGGGGGAGTGCCGCCGAACTCCGGGCAGTGGGCCCGGTGGTCGCACCAGCCGCACAGCTTCGTGGGACGCGGCCGCCAGTCACCGGTCTCGGTGGCCCGCCGGATCGCCTCCCACAGGGCGAGCAGCTTGCGCTCCACCCGCTGCAGATCGGCCAGCACCGGGTCGTACGTCAGCACGTCGCCGCTGCCGAGATACACCAGCTGGAGCCGGCGGGGCACGACCTTCTTCAGCCGCCAGACCACCAGGGCGTAGAACTTCATCTGGAACAGCGCGCCCTCGGCGTACTCGGGGCGGGGGGCCTTGCCGGTCTTGTAGTCGACGATCCGCACCTCGCCCGTGGGCGCCACGTCCACCCGGTCGATGATGCCGCGCAGCCGCAGCCCCGAGTCGAGCTCGGCCTCCACGAACAGCTCCCGCTCGGCCGGCTCCAGCCGCGTGGGGTCCTCCAGGGTGAACCACCGCTCGACGAGCTGCTCGGCCTGCGCCAGCCAGCCGGCCAGCCGCTCGCCGTCGGTGTCGCCGGCGAACAGCTCCATCAGCTCCGGCCTGCTCTCGCGCAGCCGGTCCCACTGGCCGGGGATCAGCGACTTGGCGCGGGGCGCGGTCCGCTCGGCGGCCGGGGCGTCGAAGAGCCGCTCGAGCACGGCGTGCACCAGGGTGCCCCGGGTCGCCGCCTCGCTCGGCTTCTCCGGCAGCCGGTCGATCACCCGGAACCGGTACAGCAACGGGCACTGCATGAAGTCCCCGGCCCGGGAGGGCGACAACGAGGAGGGCACCCCGCCCGGGCCGCCCCGACCCTCACCGGCCGCGGCTGCCACACCGGCGGCCCCGTCACCCGCCGCCGTCCCGGCGCCCGGTGCGGCGGCGCCGGCCGCCGGAGAAGCGTGGGGCTCGGGAGGGGCGGCGGGGACCGGGGGAGCGCCGGGTTCGGCCGGGGCGCCGGACGCCGGGCGGGCGACAGGCCCGGCCGCGGCGCCGGGACCCGCCGCCGGGGTTCCCGGGGCGTCGCCGGGTGCGGGGGCCGGTTCCGGGGCGGGCGCGGCTGTGGCTTGGCTGGGTGCCGGTGCCGGTGCCGGTGCCGGTGCCGGTGCCGGTGCCGTGTCCGGTTCGGGGGCGGGGTCCGGGGCGAGTGGGCCCACGGCTGGTCCCGGGGCGGGTGCCGTGTCCGGTTCGGGGGCGGGGTCCGGGGCGAGTGGGCCCGCGGCTGGTCCCGGGGCGGGTGCCGTGTCCGGTTCCGCGTCCGGTTCCGGAGCCGGTGCGGTCGCGGTGGCCGCGGTGGCTGGGGCCGTGTCCGGTTCGGGGGCCGGTCCCGGAGCGGGTGCGCTGGCGACCCGTACAGGGGCGGGTGCCGCGTCCGGTTCCGGAGCCGGTGCGGTCGCGGTGGCCGCGGTGGCCGGGGCCGTGTCCGGTTCGGGGGCCGGTCCCGGAGCGGGTGCGCTGGCGACCCGTACAGGGGCGGGTGCCGCGTCCGGTTCCCGAGCCGGTGCGGTCGCGGTGCCCGCGGTGGCCGGGGCGGTGTCAGCTTCCCGGGCCGGTCCCGCAGCGGATGTGCTCGCGCCCCCTCCAGGGGGCGGTTCCGGCACGGCCCCCCGGGCGGGGGCGCCCGCCGCTCGTGCGGGGGCCGGTTCCGGTGTCGCGGCCGGGGGCGCGGCAGGCTCGGTGGCCGGGGCGCCGGTGCCCGCCTCCGGCGCCGGCGCCGCAGGGCGTCCGGGTGCGTCGCCGTTCCCGGGGTGTGCCGCCCCGGCCTCCGTGGTCGTCTCCATGGCACCGACCTTACGGCCGGCCACCGACAGTGACCCAGCCGCCGTGATGATGCCCGCGCCGACGGGGAAGACAGAGGGGGTGCCGGGCGGAACCGTCCGCCCCGGCCGCATACCATCGACCCGTAACCTTCCGGCCGTCAGGCGCGGGAGACGCGCTTCGAACGAGGGGACACCGTGGACGTGAGCGGCGGGAGCGGGCAGCCGCGTCCCGGAAACGACGAGACGGCCGAGCGCCCCACGGGTCCCGGGGCCCCGGCCGCCGGTGCCGCACGACCCGGGACCGGACCGGCCGAGCGCGGCCCGGAGCCCGCCGACGAAGCGACGCCCGCGGACCGCGCGGAGACCGCGGACGCTGCGGACAGCGCGGACGCTGCGGGCAGCGCGGACGCTGCGGGCAGCACGGAAGCGGCGACCCGCGAGCAGCCCGCGGAGCGCGTCGAGCCCGCCGGTCCGGGTCAGGCCGCCGGCCGCGCGCCGGCCGGGGACCACCGGGATCCGGCCGACCGCGCCGCGGCCGGCGAGCGCACGGGCGAGGGCGGGGGAACCGACGGCCGCCCGGCCGGCGGCGCGCCGGGGGAGGAGCGCGAGGAGCCGACCGCGGTCGGTGCGGCCGACGACTCCCGCCCGCCCGGCCCCGGACCCGACGCCGGACCCGGACCCGAAGCCGGCCCCGCGCAGACGCCGCCGGACGCCGGCGCACCGGCGCAGGCCGGCGCTCCGGCCGGCCGGCGCCCCGCCCCCTGGGGCGCCCCGGCCCCCGCCGCGGGCGGGCGTCCGGGCGACGGCCCCGACGCCCACCCCGACCGGGCCCACGCGCACTCCCCGGCCGGCCGGGGCGGCGGCACGCCGCCGCGCAGGCCGCGGGAGCCGGGCGGCGGGCTGCTCATGGGCCGCCCCTTCGGTGTGCCCGTGTACGTCGCCCCCAGCTGGTTCCTGGTCGCCGCGCTGATCACCTGGGTGTTCGGCGGGCAGCTCGACCGCGTGCTGCCCGAGCTCGGCGCGGCCCGCTACCTCGTCTCCCTGTTCTTCGCCGTCGCCTTCTACGCCTCCGTCCTCGTCCACGAGCTGGCCCACACCGTCGCCGCCCTCCGCTTCAAGCTCCCGGTGCGCCGCATCCAGCTCCAGTTCTTCGGCGGCGTCTCCGAGATCGAGAAGGAGGCCGAGACCCCCGGACGCGAATTCGTCCTCGCCTTCGTCGGACCCCTGCTCTCCCTGGTCCTGGCCGGTGTCTTCTATCTGGCGCTCCAGCCCGTCGAGCCGGGCACGGTCCTCGGGGTCCTGCTGGCCGGGCTGATGATCTCCAACCTCATCGTCGCCGTCTTCAACCTCCTTCCCGGTCTGCCCCTCGACGGCGGCCGCATGCTGCGCGCCGTCGTCTGGAAGATCACCGGCAGGCCGATGAGCGGCACCGTGGCCGCCGCCTGGGTGGGCCGCGCCCTCGCCGTCTCCGTACTGATCGGACTGCCGCTGCTCACCCAGTCCGGCACCCTCGGCTCCCCCGCCGAGGACAGCGTCGGCATGGACACGGTCACCGACGCCCTGCTCGCCGCGATCCTCGCCGCGATCATCTGGACCGGCGCCGGCAACAGCCTGCGCATGGCCCGCCTGCGCGAGCACCTGCCCGAACTGCGCGCCCGCACCCTGACCCGCCGTGCCGTCCCGGTGGAGACCAACACCTCCCTCGCCGAGGCGCTGCGCCGGGCCAACGCGGCCGGCGCCCGCGCCCTGGTCGTCGTCGACGGCCAGGGCGAGCCGCTGTCCCTGGTCCGCGAGTCCGCGATCGCGGGCGTCCCCGAGCACCGCCGCCCCTGGGTGTACGCCAGCGAACTCGCCCAGGACCTCACCGAGGGGATGCGGGTCTCCGCCGAGCTCGCCGGTGAGGAGCTGCTGGACGTGCTGCGCGCCACCCCGGCGACGGAGTACCTCGTGGTCGAGGAGACCGGCGAGATCTACGGCGTGCTGTCCGCCGCCGACGTCGAGCGCGCCTTCGTCAAGGCCATGGCCCGCCCCCAGCCCTCGTAGCCGGATCCCGGCGCCGGTGCCCGGCACCCGTAGGCCCGGCGCCCGTAAGCCCGTCGCCCCCCACCGGCCACCCGCCGCCCCCCACAGGCCACCCGCCACCGGCCACCGGCGCCCCCTCCGTGTGGTCGGCGGCCCCCCGCCGGACCGGTAGGCTGGTCACATGTCCGAACCGACCGGTGCCGCCCGCCGCCGCGGGCCCTTCAAGGTCGGGGACCAGGTACAGCTGACCGACCCCAAGGGCCGCCACTACACGTTCACGCTCGAGGCCGGGAAGAACTTCCACACCCACAAGGGTTCCTTCCCGCACGACGAACTGATCGGCGCACCCGAGGGCAGCGTTGTCCGCACCACCGGCAACGTGGCCTACCTCGCGCTGCGTCCCCTGCTCCCCGACTACGTCCTGTCCATGCCCCGAGGGGCGGCCGTCGTCTATCCCAAGGACGCGGGACAGATCCTCGCCTTCGCCGACATCTTCCCCGGCGCACGCGTCGTGGAGGCCGGCGTGGGCTCCGGCTCGCTCAGCAGCTTCCTGCTGCGGGCCATCGGCGACCAGGGCATGCTGCACAGCTACGAGCGCCGCGCGGACTTCGCCGAGATCGCCCAGGCCAACGTCGAGCGCTACTTCGGCGGTCCGCACCCCGCCTGGCAGCTGACCGTCGGGGACCTCCAGGACAACCTGTCGGACACCGACGTCGACCGCGTCATCCTCGACATGCTCGCGCCCTGGGAGTGCCTGGAGGCCGTCTCCAAGGCGCTCGTGCCGGGCGGCATCCTGTGCTGCTACGTCGCGACCACCACCCAGCTCGCCCGGACCGTGGAGTCCATCCGGGAGATCGGCTGCTTCAACGAGCCGACCGCCTGGGAGACGATGATCCGCAACTGGCACATCGAGGGCCTGGCCGTCCGCCCCGACCACCGGATGATCGGGCACACCGGCTTCCTGCTCACCGCCCGCCGCCTCGCCGACGGAGTCGAGCCGCCCATGCGCCGCCGCCGCCCCGCCAAGGGCGCCTACGGCGAGGACTACGAGGGCCCCAACGCCGACGGAGGCGCCGGCCGCTGACCCGGCCCCCGCCGCCGCCCAGGGCACGCGGACAACGTACGGGCGCCGTGGCGGAGTTCCCCGGAAGGACGGGAACTCCGCCACGGCGCCCTCGCGTTGACACCGCACCAGCACGCCCGCGGCGCCCGGACCCGGCCGGGTACCCACCCACCCGTTCCCCCCTCCTGTGACGTGTGGCACGATGCTGGCCACCCCCCACCGGCACAGCCCTCACGGGAGACACGCCCAGTGCAGCACCCCGCCGCTCCGGAACTGGCACACACCCACACCCGGCCCATCCACTGGGTCGCGACCGCCACGGCCGTGGCCGGGGTCATCGCCGTCTCCCCGCTGCTGCAGCCCGGCTCCGCCACCGCCGCGCAGCCCTCCGGCGCCCGGGACCGGGCCGCCCCCGCCGCGGCGGCGCCCCCGGACACCGCGGGCGTGACGTTCCCCATCGAATGCGGGCCGCTGAAGCCGGTCGTGGTCAAGAAGGCGTCCGGCGACCTCGACGGCGACGGGCGCCCGGAGACGGTGGCCGTCGTGCACTGCGACGGCTCGATGGGCACGCCGCCCGACGCCGTCTACGTCCTCACCCGGGCCGAGGGCGCCCGCACCGCGCGCGTGGTCGCCACCCTCATAGCCACCAAGGACCGGTACACGGTCAAGGACTTCACCGTGCGCGCCGGCGTGGTCACCGCCACGCTGCTCGGCTACTCCTCGCCCGAGGTGCCCAATTGCTGTCCCGATCTGAAGGACAGCGTGAAGTGGCAGTGGAAGAACGGCGCGTTCGTCCGTTCCGCGCCCTCCGCGGCACACAGCGTCTGACCGGGGGCCGCCCGTGCCCCAGCGGCTCCCCTCGCACGGTGTGAGGAATCAGACAGAGGTCACCAGGCGCACCTGGTGCATCACTCAGCGTCCGGACCGTGGACCTCGACCCCGTCCGAAACCCGGCGTACATGGATGCACTCGCCCGGGCAGTCCTTCGCCGAGGCCGCCACGTCCGTGAGCAGCGGCAGCGGTACGGGCGTTGCCGCGCCCCTGTCCTGCAGCAGTTCGTCGTCCGCGCCCTTCACGTACGCCAGGCCGTCGATGTCCAGCTCGAACACCTCGGGTGCGTACTGCACGCAGATGCCGTCACCGGTGCACAGATCCTGGTCGATCCAGACCTCCAGTGCCTCGCCACCGTCCGAGGTCCGCTGCTGCACGATCGTCTCTCCTGCCGTGTCACGTCGGGCCGTACGGGAATCCGGCCAGCTCCGACGGGTGTTGAACATCTCGACCCTACCCTTGACGGCTTTCCAATCATGTTCGGTGGGTATTCCCCTGGCGTGAGGGAGAGCGCAAGGGTGAAGATCGGACACACCCCGACAGTCTTTGTGATCTAGGGGTTTCAATCGACACCCACCCAGGTAGGGTCTGGAAGCGTCCAGCTCCCCTTGGAGGAGGTGAGGACCGTGGCAGCCCACGACGACGACATGAACCGCGGCATCCGCCCGGGACGAGGGTCCGAAGACCCGGCCGGGCAGATCGCCTACCTTGAGCAGGAGATCGCCGTCCTGCGACGCAAGCTCGCCGACTCTCCGCGACACACGAGGATTCTCGAAGAGCGGATCGTCGAGCTGCAGACCAACCTGGCCGGCGTGTCCGCGCAGAACGAACGGCTCGCGAACACGCTCCGCGAGGCCCGCGACCAGATCGTGGCCCTCAAGGAGGAGGTCGACCGGCTCGCCCAGCCGCCGGCCGGCTTCGGTGTCTTCCTGCAGGCGAACGAGGACGGCACCGCCGACATCTTCACCGGCGGCCGCAAGCTGAGGGTGAACGTCAGCCCCAGCGTCGACCTCGACGAGCTCAGGCGCGGCCAGGAGCTGATGCTCAACGAGGCGCTGAACGTGGTCGAGGCCATGGAGTTCGAGCGCGTCGGCGACATCGTCACCCTCAAGGAGATCCTCGAGGACGGCGAGCGCGCCCTGGTGCTCGGGCACACCGACGAGGAGCGGGTGGTACGGCTCGCCGAGCCGCTGCTCGACGTCACCATCCGCCCCGGCGACGCCCTGCTCCTGGAGCCCCGCTCCGGTTACGTCTACGAGGTCGTGCCCAAGAGCGAGGTCGAGGAACTCGTCCTCGAAGAGGTCCCCGACATCGGCTACGAGCAGATCGGCGGCCTCGGGAACCAGATCGAGGCCATCCGCGACGCCGTCGAGCTGCCGTACCTGTACCCGGACCTGTTCAAGGAGCACGAACTGCGTCCGCCCAAGGGTGTGCTGCTCTACGGCCCGCCCGGATGCGGCAAGACGCTCATCGCCAAGGCCGTCGCCAACTCGCTCGCCAAGAAGGTGGCCGAGGTGACGGGGCAGGCCGCGGGCAAGAGCTTCTTCCTCAACATCAAGGGCCCCGAGCTGCTGAACAAGTACGTCGGCGAGACCGAGCGGCAGATCCGACTCGTCTTCCAGCGCGCACGGGAGAAGGCCAGCGAGGGCACTCCCGTGATCGTCTTCTTCGACGAGATGGAGTCCCTGTTCCGCACCCGCGGCTCCGGCGTCAGCTCGGACGTGGAGAACACCATCGTCCCGCAGCTGCTCGCCGAGATCGACGGCGTCGAGGGCCTGCAGAACGTGGTCGTGATCGGCGCCTCCAACCGCGAGGACATGATCGACCCGGCCATCCTGCGGCCCGGCCGGCTGGACGTGAAGATCAAGATCGAGCGTCCGGACGCCGAGGCGGCCAAGGACATCTTCGGCAAGTACCTCACCGAGCGTCTCCCGCTGCACGCGGACGACCTCGCGGAACACGGCGGCGACAAGGACGCGACGGTCCAGGGCATGATCCAGACCGCGGTCGAGCACATGTACGCCGAATCCGAGGAGAACCGCTTCCTGGAGGTCACCTACGCCAACGGCGACAAGGAAGTCCTGTACTTCAAGGACTTCAACTCCGGCGCCATGATCGAGAACATCGTGGGCCGCGCCAAGAAGATGGCGATCAAGGACTTCCTCGAGAAGAACCAGAAGGGCCTCCGCGTCTCCCACCTGCTCCAGGCCTGCGTGGACGAGTTCAAGGAGAACGAGGACCTGCCCAACACCACCAACCCGGACGACTGGGCCCGGATCTCCGGAAAGAAGGGCGAGCGGATCGTCTACATCCGCACCCTCATCACCGGAAAGCAGGGCGCGGACACCGGACGCTCCATCGACACGGTGGCGAACACCGGTCAGTACCTGTAAAGGCGGGGCGGCTGCGGGTGCCCTTCGCGGGTACCCGCAGCCGACCTGTTTCTCCGGGCCACGGCTGGAGCAGGCAATGACGCAAATGATCTCCCCACCAGCGCAAAGGCGTTCTAGGCTCTTTCGTACCGCCGGGTCGCGCAGTGCGGGGACGGGCACCGCACAGGCACCCGGGCATCAGCGGTACTTGAGCGCCGCCCACGACCGAGGGCGCCGCCGGGCAAGGAGGGCCGCATGACCGTACGGCGAGTAATGGGCATCGAGACGGAGTACGGGATCTCCGTCCCCGGCCACCCCAATGCCAATGCCATGCTCACCTCGTCCCAGATCGTCAACGCCTACGCGGCGGCGATGCACCGGGCCCGCCGGGCCCGGTGGGACTTCGAGGAGGAGAACCCGCTGCGGGACGCGCGAGGCTTTGACCTCGCGCGGGAGGCCGCCGACGCCAGCCAGCTCACCGACGAGGACATCGGCCTGGCCAACGTCATCCTGACCAACGGCGCACGGCTCTACGTCGACCACGCCCACCCCGAGTACAGCGCGCCGGAGGTCACCAATCCGCGCGACGCCGTGCTGTGGGACAAGGCCGGTGAGCGGATCATGGCCGAGGCCGCCGAACGGGCCGCCCAGCTGCCCGGGGCCCAGCCGATCCACCTGTACAAGAACAACACCGACAACAAGGGCGCCAGCTACGGCACGCACGAGAACTACCTGATGAAGCGGGAGACCGCCTTCTCCGACATCGTGCGCCACCTGACGCCCTTCTTCGTCTCCCGCCAGGTCTTCGCCGGCGCCGGCCGCGTCGGCATCGGCCAGGACGGCCACGAGCACGGTTTCCAGCTCAGCCAGCGCGCCGACTACTTCGAGGTGGAGGTCGGCCTCGAGACGACGCTGAAGCGCCCCATCATCAACACCCGCGACGAGCCGCACGCCGACGCCGAGAAGTACCGCCGGCTGCACGTGATCATCGGCGACGCCAACCTGTCGGAGATCTCCACCTACCTCAAGCTGGGCACGACCGCCCTGGTCCTCTCCATGATCGAGGACGGCTTCATCGCGGTCGACCTGGCCGTGGACCAGCCCGTGCGCACCCTGCACCAGGTCTCGCACGATCCCGGCCTCAAGCGCCTGATCACCCTGCGCAGCGGCCGGACCCTCACCGCGGTCCAGCTCCAGATGGAGTACTTCGAGCTGTCGCGCAAGTACGTGGAGGAGCGGTTCGGCGCGGACGCCGACGAGCAGACCAAGGACGTCCTGGCCCGCTGGGAGGACACCCTCAACCGTCTGGAGAACGACCCCATGAGCCTGGCCGGCGAGCTGGACTGGGTCGCCAAGCGGGAGCTCATGGAGGGCTACCGGCGCCGCGACGGCCTGGACTGGGACGCCGCCCGCCTGCACCTGGTCGACCTGCAGTACGCCGACGTCCGCCCCGAGAAGGGCCTGTACAACCGTCTGGTGGCCCGCGGACGCGTCAAGCGCCTCCTGGACGAGTCCGAGGTGGACCGGGCCCGCAGGAAGCCGCCGGAGGACACCCGGGCCTACTTCCGGGGCCGCTGCCTGGAGCAGTACGCCGACGACGTGGCCGCGGCCTCCTGGGACTCGGTCATCTTCGACCTGCCGGGCCGCGACTCCCTCCAGCGCGTCCCAACCCTGGAACCGCTTCGCGGAACGCGTAATCACGTCAAGGAGCTGCTGGACCGCTGCCGCACGGCCGAGGACCTGGTCAGGGTCCTGTCCGGCGGCTGAACGGGTACCCGGGCCGGGCGGCCGGCGCGGGGTGGAAACCCCGGCGTCCGGGAATCATCGAGATGGCCCCCGTACGTTGGAGAAACTGCGGGGCCGATGTCGGACCCGGCTTGTAGGGTCTGATCATCACCGATCGGCAGGAATGCCGACCTGCCGACCATGTCGGGCGAACTGAGCGGGGTGAGGGATATGGCAACGAAGGACACCGGCGGCGGCCAGCAGAAGGCCACGCGCTCCACCGAGGAGGTCGAGGAGCAGGCGCAGGACGCCCAGGCGAGCGACGACCTCAAGGAACGGCACGAGAAGCTGAGCGACGACGTCGACGACGTCCTCGACGAGATCGACGACGTGCTCGAGGCCAACGCCGAGGACTTCGTGCGGTCCTTCGTCCAGAAGGGCGGCCAGTAGGCCCCTTCCTCCTTCCCTGCGGAGGAGGGCGGGCGGAGCGGCGGCGGACGAGCAGGTCGGCGAGGTGCTGCGTGCGGTGCGGTGGGACCGCGCCGCACGCAGTCCTCGCTTCCCGGCATGCCGCCCCGGCCGGGGGCCGCAGAGGGCTCGCGGCGGGCCCGGCGAAGGCTTCCGCCGTTCGTGTGGATCACCGCCACAAGACGGGTAGGGTCCGTGGCGTACTGTGCTTCAACTGCAATTCCGGCCTCGGCCTGTTGCGGGACGGTCCCGGACGCCGCGCACCGAGCTGCCGACTACCTGGAAGGAAACGCGTGGAAGCCAACACTCGTAGCACCGGGCGTCTACCAGCTGCCTTCCTGACGCCTGGGTCCTCCTCGTTCATGGACTTCCTCTCCGAGCACCAGCCGGAGCTGCTGCCCGGCAACCGGCAGCTGCCGCCCACGCAGGGCGTCCTGGAGGCGCCGCACGGCACGACCATCGTGGCCGTGACGTTCCCGGGGGGCGTCGTGCTGGCCGGTGACCGGCGGGCCACGATGGGCAACGTCATCGCGCAGCGCGACATCGAGAAGGTGTTCCCCGCCGACGAGTACTCCGCGGTCGGCATCGCCGGCACCGCCGGCCTGGCCGTGGAGATGGTGAAGCTGTTCCAGCTCGAGCTGGAGCACTTCGAGAAGGTCGAGGGGACGCAGCTGTCGCTGGAGGGCAAGGCGAACCGGCTGTCGACCATGATCCGCTCCAACCTGGGCATGGCCATGCAGGGCCTGGCCGTGGTGCCGCTCTTCGCCGGCTACGACGTGGACCGCGACAAGGGGCGCATCTTCTCCTACGACGTCACCGGCGGCCGTTCCGAGGAGCACGGCTACGCGGCGACCGGCTCCGGCTCGATCTTCGCGCGCGGTGCCATGAAGAAGCTCTACCGCGAGGACCTGAACGAGGAAGAGGCGACCACGCTGGTGGTCCAGGCGCTGTACGACGCGGCAGACGACGACTCGGCGACCGGCGGTCCCGACGTCGCCCGCCGGATCTATCCGATCGTCACCGTGATCACCGACGGGGGTTTCCGCCGGCTCACCGAGGACGAGTCCTCCGAGATCGCCCGCTCGGTGCTCCAGCGGCGTCTGGAGCAGCCCGACGGCCCGCGCGCCGCGCTGCTGTAGCGGCGGCCGGGACGTGTGAAGGTGATCGAAGTGACTGCCACAGAAAGGGACGGATAACCGGTGTCGACGCCGTTCTACGTGTCACCCCAGCAGGCCATGGCCGACCGGGCGGAGTACGCCCGCAAGGGCATCGCCCGCGGTCGCAGCCTGGTCGTGCTGCAGTACGCCGACGGAATCGTGTTCGTCGGTGAGAATCCGTCCCGCGCGCTGCACAAGTTCAGCGAGATCTACGACCGGATCGGCTTCGCCGCCGCCGGCAAGTACAACGAGTACGAGAACCTGCGCATCGGCGGCGTCCGCTACGCCGACCTGCGCGGTTACACCTACGACCGGGACGACGTCACCGCCCGCGGGCTGGCCAACGTCTACGCCCAGACGCTGGGCACGATCTTCTCCAGCGCGGCGGAGAAGCCCTACGAGGTGGAGCTGGTGGTCGCCGAGGTGGGGGAGACCCCGGAGGGCGACCAGATCTACCGGCTGCCGCACGACGGGTCGATCGTCGACGAGCACGGCTCGGTGGCGGTCGGCGGCAACGCCGAGCAGATCAGCGGCTACCTGGACCAGCGGCACCGGGACGGCATGACGCTGGCCGAGGTGCTGAAGCTGGCGGTGCAGGCCCTGTCCCGGGACACCAACGGCAGCGAGCGGGAGATCCCCGCCGAGCGCCTGGAGGTGGCGGTGCTGGACCGGACGCGTCCGCAGAAGCGCAAGTTCCGCCGCATCGTCGGCCGGCAGCTCGCCCGGCTGCTGGAGGCCGACGGCACGGCCGCGCAGGCGGAGGGCTCCGGCGAGAACGCCTCCGAGGAGGAGTAGCCGGCCCGGCCCGCCCTTCCCGGTCGTCCCGCTCAGGTGCCCCGCCCGGTGATCCGGCCGGGGCACCGGGCGTTGCGGGGCGCCAGTCACTTCCGGCGGGGCGCAGCGCGGCTCGGCGGGCGGCGGGCGGCGCCCGGCGGTGCTCAGCGGGCGGCGGGCGGGGCCGTGGACCCCCGGACGACCAGCTCCACCGGGATGTCCCCGCCCTCCGGGACGCCGCCCTCCAGGACCGCCAGCAGGGCCCGCATCCCCCGCTCGCCGAACAGCTCGGCGTCCAGCCGCACCGTGGTCAGCTCGGGGTCGATGGCCGTGGCGAGGGCGAGGTCGTCCAGCCCGGTGACGGACATGTCGTCGGGCACGCGCAGACCCAGGCGCCGCAGGGCCTTGTAGGCGCCCGCGGCCAGTTTGTCGTCGTCGCAGACCAGGGCGGTCGGCCGGGGCCCCGGGGCGCCGAGCGCGGCCTCGGTGGCGGCCACGGCGTCCTCGATGGAGATGGGGGCGCGGGCGGTGCGCAGGGTGGTCCCGGGCACCGCGCCCACACGGGCGGCGAGCTCCCGGGCCCGTACCTCGAAGGTCCAGGAGGGCACGTCCGCGGCGAGGTGCAGGAAACGCCGGTGGCCGAGGTCCAGCAGATGCGCGGCGACCTGGCGCACGCCGTCGGCGATGTCCAGGTTCACCGTGGCGGCGCCCAGGCTGCCCTCGGGGTCGCTGTCCAGCATCACCAGGGGCAGCTGGTCGCCGCGGATGGCGGTGAGCGCGTCGGCGGCCATGGAGGAGGCGATCACGCCGTCCAGGGCGGCCTGCGCGGAGGCGAAGGGGTTCCGGGCCGGGCCGACGCCCTCGGGGGAGGGGTAGAGGACCACGCCGAACCCGTGCTCGGCGGCGACCCGGGCCGCACCCGTGTAGACGCCCGCGAAGAACTCCGTGGTGAGCGCCGGGACGACGAGGAGCACCGTGCGGGTGCTGCCCAGGCGAAGATTGCGGGCGGCCAGGTTGGGCCGGTAGCCGAGATCGAGGGCGGCCCGCCGGACCCGTTCGGCGGTGGCCTCCGAGACCCGGCCGCGCCACTTGCCGCCCAGCACCAGCGAGACGGCGGCCTGGGACACCCCGGCGGCCCGGGCGACGTCACGGCTGGTGGGACGCGTGCTAGCTGGTGCCACCGCGCGGCTGCTCCTGTTCGTGGGGTCGTGCGCCTCGCGGCTCACGGACGTCGTCTGGACTGGCGAACAGCGCACATGGTACGTATGGCCGAGCGCGTTATACGTAAAACTTCACCGGAGGACCCGCACCCCGGCGGGCCGGTGGCGACGAAGGGCGGGAGCGATGACCGCGGGATTCGCGGGATACCTGGAGATCCTCCGGGCGCGGCACGCCGCCCGGCTGCTGACCGGCACCCTGGTGGGGCGGCTGCCGAACGCGACCGCCGCCATCGCGATCGTGCTGTTCGTGCGCGCCGAGGGCGGCACGTACAGCCTCGCCGGGGCGCTGGCCGCGGTGTACGGCGTGGCCAACGCGGCCGGCCAGCCCGTGCTGGGCCGGCTCGTCGACCTGTACGGGCAGCCCCGCGTCCAGCTGCCCGCCGCCCTCGCCGCGGCGCTGGCGATGACCGTGTTCGCCGTGGCCGGCACCGAGCCGCGCGCGCTCGCGTACCCGGCCGTGGCGGCCGCCGGCCTGTTCACCCCGCCCCTGGAGGGCGGTCTGCGCGCCCTGTGGCCCGCGGTGCTGCGCCGGCCGGAGCAGGTGCACACCGCGTACGCCATGGACGCGGTGGCGCAGGAAGTCATGTTCACCGCCGGACCCTTGCTGGTGACCCTGTGCGTGTCGCTGTGGTCGGCGCGGACCGCGCTGGTGGTGCTCAACCTCATCGGGGTCCTGGGCGCCCTGTCCGTGGTCCTCTCGCCGCCCTCGCGGGCCTGGCGCTCGGCGCCCCGGGAGGCGCACTGGCTGGGCGCGCTGCGCTCGCCCGGCCTGCTGGCCCTGCTCGGGGCCTTCCTGTTCGTCGGCATCGCGCTGGGGTCCATCACGGTCGCCGCCGTGCCCTACGCGGACGCCCACGGGGGCGACGCGGTGTACGGATGGCTGATGGCGGCGCTGGGGCTGGGCGCGCTGGCGGGCGGCAGCGTCTACGGCGCGCGCCGGTTCACAGGTGTGCCCGAGCGGCGACTGCGTGTGCTGGTGGCCCTTCTGGCGGTGTGTTACCTGCCGCTCACGCTGATGCCCGGCGCGGTGGCCATGGTGGGGCTGACGATGCTGTCGGGGGTGTTCCTGGCGCCCTGCATCGCCTGCGCGTTCGTCATCGTGGACCGGCACGCGCCGGCCGGGACGGTCACCGAGGCGTTCTCCTGGCTCGTGACCACCTTCACCGTGGGCGCGTCCGCCGGAACGGGGGTGGCGGGACCGGTGGTCCAGGCGGGTGGCGCGCTGTGGGGCTTCGCCGTGCCGGGTGCGGCCGGGGCCGTGTCGTTGCTGGTCCTGATGGCCACCGGACGGGTCCTCGCAGCTCCCGCCGGGGGCGCGGTCGTTGCGGCTTCACCGGAAAATGATCCAAATCGTGCTGCCGAACCCCGTTTCAGCTCGGGGGATCGGGCGTAATGTTCCCTCATGGACCGCCGCATTTTCGGGCTGGAGAACGAGTACGGCGTCACGTGCACGTTCAGGGGACAGCGCCGCCTGTCGCCTGACGAGGTGGCGCGGTACCTCTTCCGCCGTGTCGTGTCATGGGGCCGCAGCAGCAATGTCTTTCTGCGAAACGGCGCCCGGCTCTATCTCGACGTGGGGTCACATCCGGAATATGCGACACCCGAATGTGACAATGTGATCGAACTGGTCACCCACGACAAGGCCGGCGAGCGCATTCTCGAAGGACTCCTGGTAGACGCGGAACGACGCCTGCACGAGGAGGGAATCGCGGGCGACGTCTACCTCTTCAAGAACAACACGGACTCGGCGGGCAACTCCTACGGCTGCCACGAGAACTACCTGGTGGCACGGCACGGGGAGTTCTCCCGGCTCGCGGACATCCTCATTCCCTTCCTGGTCACCCGGCAGCTGCTGTGCGGCGCCGGTAAGGTCCTGCAGACCCCGCGCGGGGCCGTGTACTGCGTGAGCCAGCGGGCCGAGCACATCTGGGAGGGCGTCTCCTCGGCGACGACGCGTTCCCGGCCCATCATCAACACGCGCGACGAGCCGCACGCGGACGCCGAGCGCTACCGCCGGCTGCACGTCATCGTGGGCGACTCGAACATGTCCGAGACCACGATGCTGCTGAAGGTCGGCGCCACCGACCTGGTGCTGCGCATGATCGAGGCCGGCACGGTGATGCGGGACCTCACCCTGGAGAACCCGATCCGGGCGATCCGCGAGGTCAGCCACGACATCACGGGCCGCCGCAAGGTGCGCCTGGCCAGCGGCCGGGAGGCCTCGGCGCTGGAGGTGCAGCGGGAGTACTACGAGAAGGCCGTGGACTTCTGCGAGCGCCGCGGCATCCGCACCGGCACGGTCGAGCAGGTCCTGGAGCTGTGGGGCCGCACGCTGGACGCCATCGAGACCGAGGACCTGGACCGGATCGGCACCGAGATCGACTGGGTGATGAAGTACAAGCTCATCGAGCGGTACCGGGCCAAGCACAACATGACCATGTCGCATCCGCGGGTCGCCCAGATAGACCTCGCGTACCACGACATCCACCGCCGTCGTGGCCTGTACTACCTGCTGGAGAAGAAGGGCCAAGCCGCCCGTATCTGCAACGACTTGAAGATCTTCGAGGGCAAGTCGGTCCCGCCGCAGACCACTCGGGCGCGGCTGCGCGGCGATTTCATCCGGCGGGCGCAGGAACAGCGCCGGGACTTCACCGTCGACTGGGTGCACCTCAAGCTCAACGACCAGGCGCAGCGGACCGTGTTGTGCAAGGACCCGTTCCGTTCGGTGGACGACCGGGTGGAGAAGCTCATCGCCGGAATGTGAGACACCGGCCGGCACAGTCGCCGGAACGAGAGCCGGGCGCCGTACGTTTTCCGCGTACGGCGCCCGAATGGTGCCGAGGCGCCGTTCCGGGGGTCGTCCGGCCGTGGCCGAAATCGGGAACCGAGCGGGCCGAAACCCGTCCGGGCGCCCGCGCATCAGTAAGGTAGCGCGCACGCCATCAGCAAGATCGACCGATTACGAGGCCCCCACCGTGCGCCGACGCTCACTTCTGCTTTCCGTCCCCGCGGGACTGATCACGCTATCCGCCTGCGACAACGGCAAGGCCGACTCCGGCAAGCCCAGCGACAGCGCCACGCCGTCCCCCTCCGCCCCGGCCACGTCCGCCGCGCCGCCGCCGAAGATCGTCTCCGGGCCGCTGCCGGCGATCACCGCGGGCACGAAGTTCGGCGAGAAGCCGACGGTGGCCAAGGGCAGCGGTGAGCCGTCGAAGGACCTCGCGGTCAAGACGGTGATCGCGGGCCGTGGCGCCGCCGTCGCGGAGAACGACTTCATCCAGGCGCACTACCTGGGCCAGATCTGGAGCACGGCGAAGGTCTTCGACAACTCCTACGACCGCAAGTCGCCGCTGCTCATCCAGCTGGCGCAGGGCGGCATCATCGACGGCTGGCGCTACGGTCTCGCGGGCAAGAAGACGGGCAGCCGGGTGCAGATGGCCGTGCCGCCGACCTGGGGCTACGGCCCCCAGGGCAACGCCCAGGCCGGCATCAGCGGGACCGACACCCTGGTCTTCGTCATCGACCTGATCGACCGCTTCAACACGCGGAGCTCCGCCAAGGGCAAGCCCGTCCCGCAGACGGACAAGAGCCTGCCCACCGTGGGCACCAACACCGACGGCAAGGCCCCCGAGGTGAAGATCCCGGCGAAGACGGCCCCGCCGAAGAAGCTGGTGTCCGCCTACGTCCTGGAGGGCGACGGACCCGTGGTGAAGGCCGGCCAGACCGTGCTGTGCCAGTTCGCCGGGGTGGTCTGGGAGAGCGGCAAGACGTTCGAGTCGACGTACCAGCAGGGCCGGCTCAGCCAGTTCGCGCTGCCGCAGATGGAACAGATCGTCAAGGGGCTCGCCCAGGGCGTGACCGGCAAGAAGGTCGGCAGCCGGGTGCTGATCGTGGTTCCCCCGGACCTGGCCTACGGCGACAACCCGCCGCCCGGCGGCGAGATCAAGAAGGGCTCCACCCTGGTGTTCTCGCTGGACATCCTGGCCGTGATGTGACCCGCGCGGGGGCGGGTTCGGGCGCGCGGGCGGGCGGCGGGAATGCGAGACTGTGCGCGTTGCCTTGTCGTAGATGAGCAGGAGCGAAAGACGTGAGCATCGAGAAGCCCGAGATCGACTTCCCGGGCGGCGAGCCCCCGGCCGACCTCGAGATCAAGGACATCTGGGAGGGCGACGGGCCGGAGGCCAAGGCGGGCGACACCGTCTCCGTGCACTACGTGGGCGTGGCCTTCTCCAGCGGCGAGGAGTTCGACGCGTCCTGGAACCGCGGCACGCCGCTGCGCTTCCAGCTCGGCGTCGGCCAGGTCATCGCCGGCTGGGACCGGGGCGTGCAGGGCATGAAGGTCGGCGGCCGCCGCCAGCTGATCATCCCGCCGCATCTCGCCTACGGCGACCGCGGCGCCGGCGGCCGGATCAAGCCCGGAGAGACGCTGATCTTCGTCTGCGACCTGGTCGCGGTCTGATCGTGGCGTGCCGGATCCCGTACGGGATCCGATCACCTGGGGCCCATGCCTGTCCGGGCATGGGCCCTCGGCTTTTGCCCGCGCACCACGGGGCGGTACGGTCAACGCTCGTAAGCACATAGGGAAGGTGAAGGGCGTCGATGGCCATTGCCAAGGCCGAGCGGCTGATGAACCTGGCGCTGTGTCTGCTCGGGACCCGCCGGCCGCTCAGCAAGCGCGAGCTGCGCGACTCCATCGAGGCGTACGTGGAGGCCTCCGGACCGGGCCGGGCGGCGGGCAGCGACGACTCCTTCAACCGCATGTTCGAGCGCGACAAGGACGACCTGCGCGAGCTGGGCCTGGTCATCGAGACCGTGGAGGGCCTGGACGGCGAGGTCGGCTATCTCGCCCGCCGGGACAGCAACCGCCTGCCGCCCATCACCCTCGACGCCGAGGAGGCCGCCGCGCTGGGCCTGGCCGCCAAGGTGTGGCAGCAGGCCCGCCTGGCCGGGGCCGCCAGCGGCGCCCTGCAGAAACTGCGCGCGGCCGGACTGCCGGAGGACGTCGACCCCTACGAGGCGCACGGCGCCCTGGAGCCGCGCATCCCGGTGCACGAGGCCGCCTTCGAGCCGCTGATGCTCGCCTGCCGCGACCGCCGGCCGGTGGTCTTCGACTACCGCAAGGCCAGCGCCGTCCGCCCGGAGACCCGGCACGTCGAGCCCTGGGCGCTGGAGTGCTGGCGCGGCCACTGGTACCTCGCCGGCTACGACCGCGACCGGGGCGCCGAGCGGGTCTTCCGGCTCTCCCGGATCACCGGCAGGGTGCGCAGCCGCGGCACCGGCTTCACCGCTCCCGTCCCCGACGTCGTCACCGTGCGCGAGACCGTCGCGAGCTGGGCGGGCGAGATCGCCGACCGCTCCGCGCGGATCCGCCTGCGCACGGGCGCGGGCTACCCGCTGCGGGCCAGGGCCACCGCGGTGCGGGAACTGGGCGACGGCTGGGACGAGCTGGAGATTCCGTACGGGCACGGACTGGATGCCTGGCTGGTGGAGTTCGGACCGGACGTGGTGGTCCTGGAACCCGCCGAGCTGCGTGCCGACGTGATGGACCGGCTGCGTGCCGTGGCCAAGGGCTGAGGGGGAGCGAGCAGGACTGTGGCAGGCAAACCGGTCAGGCCCGTGAACGCCATCGACCAGACCCGGCGCATGCTCTCCCTGGTGACGTACCTCAGGGAGCGCCCCGGGGCCCGGGTCGCGGACGTCGCGCGCGCCTTCGGCATCACCGAGGACGAGCTGGTCTCCGACCTCGACGTGCTGCCCATGTGCGGCACCAGCTTCCGCGGCGGCGATCTGCTGGACATCGACACCGACGGCGAGCGGATCTGGTGGCACAACCCCGCGGCGCTCGGCGCGGAGGCGGCCGAGCCGCTGCGGCTGGCCGCCGACGAGGCGACCGCGCTGCTGGTGGCCGCCCGCGCCGTCGCCACCCTGCCGGGCCTGCGGGAGAGCGACCGGCAGGCGCTGCTGCGCGCGACCGCCAAGGTGGAGACCGCGGCCGGCGAGGCAGCCGGCGCCAGCTCCCGGCTGTCGGTGACCTTCGAGTCCGAGGGCGGTGTCTTCGCCGACGTGGACCGGGCGATCTCCGAACGCCGCCGGCTGTGGATCCGCTACTACTCGCCCGCGCGGGACGAGGTCACCGAGCGTGAGATCGACCCGATCCGCCTGGTCAGCGTCGGTCACACGTACGTGGAGGCCTGGTGCCGGCGCTCCGAGGCACGGCGCACCTTCCGGCTCGACCGGGTCGCCGAGATCAAGATCCTCGACGAGCCGTCCGCGCCGCCGGAGATGGAGCTGCGCGATCTGTCCGAGGCGCTGGTGCAGCCCGCGGCCGAGGACCCGGAGGTGGTCGTGGAGGTCGGGCCCGGCGGCCGGTGGGTCGCCGAGTACTACCCGCACGACAGCGCCGATGAGCTTCCCGACGGCGGGCTCCGTATCACTCTGCGCACCCCCGATCCGGCATCGCTCAGGCGTCTGGCGCTGCGGCTGGGCCCGGACGGCCGGATCGTGGCGCCGGCCGAGCTGGCCGAGGCCGCCCGGCGGGCGGCCGTCGAAGCCCTGGCCGCGTACGACGGCGTCGAGGAGGAGGCCGGCCGCGGCAGGGCCCCGGCACCCGGCGCCGGAGCCCCGGGCGGCGATGGCGACCGGGCGGGACACGGGGTGCGCGGTGGACCGGCCGGTCCGGTCGGCAACGACGACAGGCGGGAGCGAGCGCTGTGAACGAGTCGGCGGCAGCAGGGGAGCGTGGCATGTCGGTCGCAAGGGCCTTCGCGGGGATGCGGAACGTGGCTCCCGCGGTGTTCCGCGCGTGCTGCCCCGACTGCCGGGCCCGTTTCGAGCTGGCCGCCGGCGCGCTGCGGCTGGTGGTCGGCGCCTCCAGCCGTACCACCTTCTACTCGTTCACCTGCCCCGCGTGCGGTGTCTCGGCCCGCAAGCCGGCCGGGGAGCGCATCGTCGAGCTGCTCACCAGCGGCGGGGTCAGGACCCTGCGCCTGCACTGCGCCGTCTGAGCCCGCCCGGCCGCCCGGGCCCGGCCGCCCTGCGCGCCCCGCCCGGAAAAGCGGAAGGCCGGGCCACGTCGCCGTGACCCGGCCCCCCGAGCGCTGTGCCGACGGGTCAGCAGTGGCCGCCCTTGGCGGAGGAGAAGGTCATGGGCTTGTTGTACACCACCGTGTGGCCCTTGGCGCCCGCGCCCACCGTGGCACACCACTTGTTGTTGAACAGGGCGTTGGTGGTGCCGGCGATGGCGGACCTCACATTGCAGGTGTTGTGGTAGTAGATGGTGTAGGTGGCGCTGCCGTCCCCCCAGGAGTAGTTGAAGCAGCCCACGCTGCCGCGGTGGACGGAGGCGGCCGACATGGTGGCGGCGCTCGCCGGGGTGACGGCCGCGAGGCCGAGGAGGGCCGCGGAGCCGGCGGCGACGAGACCGATGCGGTGCCTGGATTTCATGTTTCCCCCTGCGTACGGAGAGTGGTCGGGGGAGCCGGGACACGCGGTGGCCGGCCGCTGGTCGGCAGCCGTACTTGTCCGTGGTCCCTCAATCCCCCGTGGTCGGCGTAGATCTTAAACGAAGATCGGCACGCGTCACCAAGACCGCTCATCACCGCGAAGTCCGCCCTCTCGGCGGCGGATACGGGCCGCCGGCCCCCGCCTCGCACGCCCTGCGGGACCGGCCGCCGGCCCCCGCCCCGCACGGCCCCGGCCGGGGACCGTCTAGGCTCAGGGCCATGGTGTGGCCGATGCTCGCGGTAGCCGCGGGGTTTGTGGGACTTGCGGTCCTCGGTGTGCTGGCGGTCCGGGTCTTCCTCGAGGCGCAACGCCTCGGCAGGCAGGTGTCGGACTCGGCGCGGCGTATCAGCAGGGCGGCGGAGGACCTGGAACGGGCGGCGGTGAGCGCGACGAGGGCGGCCGGCACCCGGTGAGCCGGCCCGGGAACTTCCGGGCGGTTCCGGACGTCGTCCACAGGGGTGCCCGGGCCTGTACCCGTGGTCTCGCGGCTGGGTACGCTCTATGCGCGGCCCGGGACACGAGGCACGGTCCGCGCGCACGAGTCCACGTGGGGATGGTCTCGTGTTCATCCCCGGGCGATACGATCGCTGTCAGCATGATGGCCAGCCCCCTGCCCGTGCCCTCGGGCAGGAACCGCCGCCCCGCCTCAGTGAGAAGGTGAAGACCGATGTTCCGCAACGCACTCGAGCCGTGGCACCTGGTGCTGCTGATTGTCGTGATCGTCCTCGTTTTCGGCTCCAAGAAGCTTCCCGACATGGCGCGCTCGCTCGGCAAGTCCGCACGCATCCTGAAGAGCGAGGCCAAGGCCATGAAGAGCGACGGCAAGGCGGAGTCCGCTTCCGCCCAGCCGGAGCAGGAGCAGCCCCAGCAGGCGCAGCGCACGATTCAGGCATCCCCCGGTGACGTGACCAGCTCCCGGCCGGTCAGCGAGCCGACGAACACGACGACCCAGCGCTGACGCGAGGACCGGCACCCGCCGGTCCACTGCACGAGATGAGGAAGTGGGTTGCTCAAGCCTGCCCTTAAGAAGGAGAGGGATCCCGAGGGGCGCATGCCGCTCGCGGACCACTTGCGTGAGCTGCGCAACCGGCTTGCGAAGGGTGTCCTGGCGATCCTCGTCGTGACAGTGGTGGCGGCCTTCTACTACAAGGACATCACCGACTTCGTCACCGCGCCGGTCCTCGACTCCATCGGGTGCCCCCAGTCCTTCGGTCAGCTCGCCAAGACCAAGGACGCCCACTGCGCGCATCTCACGGTCAACGGCCTGCTGGCGCCGTTCACGCTGGCCCTGAAGGTCGCGCTGACCACCGGCGTCGTCCTGGCGTCGCCGGTGTGGCTCTACCAGCTGTGGGCGTTCGTGGCCCCCGGCCTGCACCGCAACGAGAAGAAGTACGCCTACGCCTTCGTGGGCTTCGGCTTCCCGCTCTTCCTGGCCGGCGGCTACCTCGCCTACAACGTGCTGCCGACGACGGCGCGGTTCATGATCGACCTGACGCCCAGCGGCGCCGAGAACCTGCTGCCCCTGGACGACCTGCTCGACCTGAGCATCCGCATGGTCGTCGTCTTCGGCCTCGCCTTCGAGATGCCGCTGCTGCTGATCATGCTCAACCTCACCGGCATCCTGTCCGGCCGGCGCATGCTCGGCTGGTGGCGCGGCATGGTCGTCGGCATCGCCGCCTTCGCGGCCGTGGCCACGCCCAGCCCCGACCCGGGCACGATGCTGGCACTGGCGGCGCCGATCTGGGGACTGTTCTTCGTCGCCGTGGCGTTCTCCCTGTTCAACGACCGCCGCAGGCGCCGGCGTGAGGGGACGGGCCTGTCCGACGACGAGGCCTCCGACCTGGACCTCACGCCCGAGGCCATCGGCGAGATCGAGCCGGTCGGCGCGGCCGGCCCGCTGCCGGAGCAGTCGGGTCCGGAACGGGTCAACGGCTACGACGACGTGACCTGAGCCACCCCGGCCCACGGCCGGCCGCACGCCCCGCGAGCGGCCGGCCGTCCCGGGTCCGGAGCAGGGCAGGAACACCCCTGCCGGGCCCGATGCGGATATTGATCGTCCTGTTGTCAGCGCGGCCCGGTACGCTCGAAAGCACGATGACTCAGGACCTCTCACCGGCCGAGCGGTACGCGGCAGCGCGCAGGCGAGCTGCCGAGCAGGCCACCGCGCTCGCGGGCTTCCGCGAGATGTACGACTTCGGCCTCGACCCCTTCCAGATCGAGGCCTGCCGGGCGCTCGAGGCGGGGAAGGGCGTGCTGGTCGCCGCGCCCACCGGCTCCGGCAAGACCATCGTGGGCGAGTTCGCCGTCCACCTCGCCCTGCAGCAGGGCAAGAAGTGCTTCTACACCACGCCCATCAAGGCGCTGTCCAACCAGAAGTACTCCGACCTGTGCCGCCGCTACGGCAGCGACAAGGTGGGCCTGCTCACCGGCGACAACAGCCTCAACAGCGACGCCCCGGTGGTCGTGATGACCACCGAGGTGCTGCGCAACATGCTGTACGCCGGCTCCCAGACCCTGCTCGGCCTCGGCTATGTGGTGATGGACGAGGTGCACTACCTCTCCGACCGGTTCCGCGGCGCGGTCTGGGAGGAAGTGATCATCCACCTGCCGGAGTCGGTGACCCTGGTGTCGCTGTCGGCGACCGTGTCCAACGCCGAGGAGTTCGGCGACTGGCTCGACACGGTCCGCGGCGACACCGAGGTGATCGTCTCCGAGCACCGGCCGGTGCCGCTGTTCCAGCACGTGCTGGCCGGGCGGCGGATGTACGACCTGTTCGAGGAGGGCGAGGGCCACCGCAAGGCCGTCAACCCCGACCTGGTGCGCATGGCCCGCATGGAGGCCAGCCGCCCCTCGTACCTGGACCGCAGGCGCGGCCGGACCATGCGCGAGGCCGACCGCGAGCGCGAGCGCAGACAGCGCTCCCGGGTCTGGACACCGGGCCGCCCGGAGGTCATCGAGCGGCTCGACGCCGAGGGCCTGCTGCCCGCGATCACCTTCATCTTCAGCCGGGCCGCCTGCGAGGCCGCCGTCCAGCAGTGCCTGTACGCGGGGCTCCGGCTCAACGACGAGGAGGCCCGGGAGCGGGTCCGCGCGCTGGTCGAGGAGCGCACCGCCGCCATCCCGCCCGAGGACCTGCACGTACTGGGCTACTACGAGTGGCTGGAGGGCCTCGAGCGCGGCATCGCCGCCCACCACGCGGGCATGCTGCCGACCTTCAAGGAGGTCGTCGAGGAGCTGTTCGTGCGCGGGCTGGTCAAGGCGGTCTTCGCCACCGAGACCCTCGCGCTCGGCATCAACATGCCCGCCCGCTCGGTGGTGCTGGAAAAGCTCGTCAAGTGGAACGGCGAGCAGCACGCCGACATCACCCCCGGCGAGTACACTCAGCTCACCGGCCGGGCCGGGCGCCGCGGCATCGATGTCGAGGGCCACGCGGTGGTGCTGTGGCAGCGCGGCATGAACCCCGAGCAGGTGGCGGGGCTGGCCGGCACGCGCACCTACCCGCTGCGCTCCAGCTTCAAGCCGTCGTACAACATGGCGGTCAACCTGGTCGAGCAGTTCGGCCGGCACCGCTCCCGCGAGCTGCTGGAGACCTCCTTCGCCCAGTTCCAGGCCGACAAGTCGGTGGTCGGCATCTCCCGGCAGGTGCAGCGCAACGAGGAGGGCCTGGAGGGCTACAAGCAGTCCATGACCTGCCACCTCGGCGACTTCGAGGAGTACGCGCGGCTGCGCCGGGAGCTGAAGGACCGCGAGACCGAACTGGCCCGCCAGGGCGCCGCCCAGCGCCGCGCCGAGGCCGCCGTCGCGCTGGAGCGGCTCAAGCCCGGCGACGTCATCCACGTGCCCACCGGCAAGTACGCCGGCCTGGCACTGGTCCTGGACCCGGGGCTGCCCGCGGGCCGGTCCAACGGCCACCGCGGCTTGGAGCAGCACGACGGGCCGCGCCCGTTGGTGCTGACCGCCGAACGGCAGGTCAAGCGGCTGGCGGCGATCGACTTCCCGGTCCCGGTCGAACCGCTGGAGCGGATGCGCATCCCGAAGTCCTTCAACCCCCGCTCCCCGCAGTCCCGCCGGGACCTGGCCTCCGCGCTGCGCACCAAGGCCGGGCACATCCCGCCGGAGCGGCACCGCAAGCGCCGCTCGCAGGCGGCCGACGACCGTGAGATCGCCCGGCTGCGCGCCGCGCTGCGCGCCCACCCGTGCCACGGGTGCAACGACCGCGAGGACCACGCCCGCTGGGCCGAGCGCTACCACCGGCTGCTGCGCGACACCCGGCAGCTGGAGCACCGCATCGAGGGCCGTACGAACACCATCGCCCGCACCTTCGACCGGATCGTGGCGCTGCTCACCGAACTCGACTACCTGCGCGGCAACGAGGTGACCGAGCACGGCAAGCGGCTCGCCCGGCTCTACGGCGAACTCGACCTGCTGGCCAGCGAATGCCTGCGCGAGCGGGTCTGGGAGGGTCTCGCCCCGGCCGAACTGGCCGCCTGCGTCTCGGCGCTGGTCTACGAGTCCCGGGTGGGCGACGACGCCATGGCGCCCAAGCTGCCCTCGGGCAAGGCCAGGGCCGCGCTCGGCGAGATGGTGCGCATCTGGGGCCGGCTGGACGCCCTGGAGGAGGAGTTCCGCATCAACCAGACCGAGGGCGTGGGCCAGCGCGAGCCCGACCTCGGCTTCGCCTGGGCCGCCTACATGTGGGCCTCGGGCAAGGGACTGGACGAGGTGCTGCGCGAGGCGGACATGCCGGCGGGCGACTTCGTGCGCTGGTGCAAGCAGGTGATCGACGTCCTCGGACAGATCGGCGCCGCCGCCCCCGCGGAGGGCTCCACGGTCGCCAGGAACGCCCGCAAGGCCGTCGACGGACTGCTGCGCGGCGTGGTCGCCTACTCCTCCGTCGGCTGACGGCACGCCAGACCGACCGCATGCCCGACTGACGGCACGCCAGACCGACCGCACGCCCGGCCGGCGGCACGCCAGACCGACCGCACGCCCGGCCGGTGGCGCGCCCGGCCGGCGGCACGCCGAGAGCGGCCCCCACCCTGTGCTCAAGGGCGGGGGCCGCTTCGTGTCACGGGCGGACCGGCCGTGGAGCTCGCGGTCACCCGTCACAGTCAGTCACGGTCGTACAGGCGTACGCCGTGACGTTCCGTGTTCGAACGGAGTCGCAGCGTGCAAGCGACAGGAGCGTACTCCTGTCACAGGGGTCGTTTCAGGTGCTTGCCGAATATGACATGGCGATGATCCGGCCGGACTAGGCTCGCCCGCGGCGCACCGAGTTGAGGTGGATCGTGCGCCTGTTCCCAAAAGCCGGGTAGATCCCGTCAGTTCCCTGGCATACCCCTCGCAAGCTGCCCCGAACCCCCAGCCGATTCGTCTCAGAGGGCTTACATGGTGAGTGTTCAACCGCCCCCCAGTGGCCGTGAACTTCCCTACACACGCGTGCTGTTGCTGCCCGCCACGGTGATGGCGGCGGCCGCCGGAGCCGCCGTCGCCCTGGTGCCGGAACCGGCACGCCTCGCCGTCGCCTGCTGCGGCGCCGTCGCCACCCTGCTCGTGTGCGCCACGGCCGCCGAAGCGGTGCGCCGGGGGCGGCTCCTCCGCGACCAGCGGGCCGAGCACGCCCGTCACAGCGCGTACCTGGAGCGGCGCCTGGCCGACCACGACGCGGAGATCACCCGTCTAGGAACGGAGATCATCCCCACGGCGGTGCAGTACCTGCGCGCCAACAACACCCCCCAGGAGGTGATGCGCGACATCATCGACGCCGACCCGGACTGGCGGCGGATCCCCGAGTCGCAGCGCTCGGTGGTCTGGATGATCCTCAAGATCGTGGACCGCGAGGAGGTCCTGCGCGACTCCACCCAGCGCTCCTTCGTCAGCCTCGCCCGGCGGGTCCAGGCGATCGTGCACCAGCAGGCCAAGGAACTCAGGGAGATGGAGGAGGACCACGGCCGCAGCCCGGAGGTCTTCGACGACCTGCTGCGCATCGACCACGGCACCGCGCTGATCGGACGCCTCGCCGACTCCATCTCCGTCATCGGCGGCGGCCGCCCCGGCCGTCAGTGGCCCAACCCGGTCACCCTGTACAGCGTGCTGCGCGGCGCGATGTCCCGGATCCTCGACTACCGCCGCGTCGAACTGCACTCCATCGCCAAGGTCAACATCAAGGGCACCGACGTGGAGCCCGTCATCCACGCGGCGGCCGAACTGCTGGACAACGCCGCCCGTTACTCCCCGCCGCAGACCAAGGTGCACGTCACCGCCGTCGAGGTGCAGAGCGGCGTCGCCATCGAGATCGAGGACGGCGGCGTCAGCCTCACCGAGGAGGCCCGGGCCCGGATCGAGTACCTGCTGGAGCAGGCCAAGGCCGGCGTCGACATGCAGGAGCTGGGCGAGAGCCCCCGCCTGGGTCTCGCGGTCGTGGGCCGGCTGTGCACGACGTACAAGATGCAGGTCTCGCTGCGGGCCTCGGCCTACGGCGGGGTCCGCGCGGTCCTCGTGGTGCCCAGCAACATGATGACCACCGATCCGGCTCCGGGCCTCGCCCACGGCATCGGCGCCACCTCCATCCCCAGGCCCGGTGAGGACGCGGTGGAGGGCCCCAAGCGCGCCCCCAAGCGACGCCGCCCGACCAGCCCGCGCATCCCCGCCCCGGTGCCCGCGGACGACGACGTCCCCGAGGTCACCGAGTGGACCGCCAACGGGCTGCCGCAGCGCCGCAGCCGCGTCAAGACCCCGCTCAGCCAGCGCATCGCCGAACAGGTCGCCGCCGAGCGCGCCGAGCAGGAGGGCCGCTCCCCGTGGGGCACGCCCGAGCCCGAGCCGGCGCCCGCCGAGAAGGAGCCCGAGCCCGGACTGTGGGTCGAGGCCTTCTGGGACGGACTGAAGAAGGACAATCCCGGCCCCGATCCGACCGCCTTCACCCAGAACCCGACCGCTTTCACCCACCTGATCGAGAAGCCGGCCCGCGCCGAGGCCGACGACGAGGGGGACGTCAAGTGATCCAGCAGCGAGCCAACTTCGACTGGATGCTCAAGGAGCTCCACGACGGCGTACCGGGCATCGAGATGATCGTCGTCCTCTCGGCCGACGGCCTGCGCATCGCCCGCTACGGCGGCGATCCGGACGCCGCCGACCGGGTCGCCGCGGCCTGCGCCGGACTGCAGAGCCTGGCCGGCGCCGTGGCCGTGGAGATCCCGGACAGCGACGGCCGGATGAAGCTGGTCATCATCGAGATCAACGGTGGCTACTTCTATCTGATGTCCGCCGGTGCCAACGCCTACCTGGCGGTGCTCGCGGACATCCGGACCGAGCCCGGACTGATGAGCGCCCGGATGCGCGACCTGGTGGTCCGCATCGGCGCCCATCTGACCAGTCCGCCGCGGCGCAACGGGCAGACCGTATGACTCCTCCGCGACGCCAGAGGCGCTACCCCGCACACGAACCGACGCCCCCGCCCAGGCCCGCCAAGGAGGGCGAGGAGAAGAACCCCGAGCGGCTGTACGTGGTCGCCGGTGCGGCCGAGGACGGAGCCCGTGCCGCCGTCGACCTGGTGACCCTGATCGTGGCCCGCGCCGACCCGCCCCCGTCCGCGACCCCCGAGCAGGCGGCACTGCTGCGGCTGTGCACCGCCCCCCTGTCCGTGGCCGAGCTGTCGGCCTACCTCAACCTGCCGTTCAGCGCGATGACGGTCCTGATCACGGAGCTGCTGACGGCCGAACTGGTGCAGGCGCGCGCGCCGATCGTCCGCCAGGCGGTACCCGACCGTTCCCTCCTCGAAGCGGTGATGCATGGACTTCAACGGCTCTGACACCCTCTCCGGCCCGCGGACCGGGGACCACCTGCCGCACTCGGCCCAGGCCGCGGCGAAGATCGTGATCGTCGGCGGCTTCGGGGTCGGCAAGACCACCATGGTCGGCTCGGTCAGCGAGATCAGGCCGCTGACCACCGAGGAGACCATGACGCAGGCCGGTATCGGAATCGACGACAACTACGGTTCGGAGTCCAAGACGGCCACCACCGTGGCCATGGACTTCGGCCGGATCAGCATCTCCGACCAGCTCGTGCTGTACCTCTTCGGCACCCCGGGCCAGCAGCGCTTCTGGTTCCTGTGGAACGGGCTGTTCGAGGGCGCCCTGGGCGCGGTCGTCCTGGTCGACACCCGCCGGCTGGAGGTCAGCTTCGACGTCATGGGGCGCCTGGAGGAGCGCGGCGTGCCCTTCGTGGTGGCCGTCAACTCCTTCCCGGACGCGCCCCGTTACCCGATGTCGGAGCTGCGTACGGCACTCGACCTGGCGGAGGAGATCCCGATGGTCGAGTGCGACGTGCGCCGCCGGGCCTCCAGCCGGGACGTGCTGCTGACCCTGATGCGGTTCCTGCACTCCCTCGCCATGGCGGGTTCGCGCGGCTGACCGGCGGCGAGCCGCCCGCGCGCCTCGCCGCCCCGCCCGCGCTCTCCTTCAGCCTCTTCCTCCTCCGTCCGTCCGTCTTCTCCGTCCGTCTCCTCCGTCCGTCCGTCTTCCCCGTCCGTCTCCTCCGTCCGTCAAGAACGTCCATCCGTCCCGAAAGCGACCGCTGTGACGCCTGAATCCCACCCCCTGACCGGTCCGGACGACCTCACCCTCGACCCGCCCCCCGGCTGCCCCGCGCACGGCACCGGGCCCGGCGGGCTGCACCGGCTCCACCAGGCGCGGGACCTCGAAGCGCTGTACGAGGACCTCCGCGAGCGCTACGGCCCGGTGGCTCCGGTGCTGCTGCACGACGACGTGCCGATGTGGGTGGTCCTCGGGCACGCCGAGAACCTGCACATGGTGCGCACTCCCTCGCAGTACACGCGGGACAGCCGCATCTGGACCCCGCTGCGGGAGGGCATGGTCAAACCGGACCACCCGCTCATGCCGCACATCGCCTGGCAGCCGATCTGCTCGCACGCCGAGGGCGACGAGCACAAGCGGCTGCGCGGCGCGGTCACCGGCGCCATGGCCACCATCGACCACCGCGGTCTGCGCCGGCACATCGGCCGGGCCACCCAGCGCCTGGTCAACCGGTTCTGCGAGAGCGGCCGCGCCGACCTCGTGGACCAGTTCGCCGAGCATCTGCCGATGGCGGTGATGTGCCACGTCCTGGGCATGCCCGAGGAGTACAACGACCGGATCGTGCACGCCGCCCGCGACATGCTGAAGGGCACCGAGACGGCCATCGCGAGCAACGAGTACATCATGGGCTGCCTGCTGCGGCTGGCCGCCCGCCGCCGTCAGCGGCCCGAGGACGACTTCACCAGCCACCTCATCAACCACCCGGCCGGGCTGACCGACGACGAGATCGGCCAGCACCTGCGCGTGGTGCTCATCGCCGCCTACGAGGCCACCGCCAACCTCCTGGCCAACACCATCCGCCGGGTGCTCACCGAGCCCGGTTTCCGCGCCCAGCTCAACGGCGGCCAGATGACGGTGCCGGAGGCGGTCGAGCAGTCCCTGTGGGACGAGCCCCCGTTCAGCACCGTGCTCGGCTACTTCGCCAAACAGGACACCGAACTCGGCGGCCAGCGCATCCGGCGGGGCGACGGGCTGCTGTTCGGCGTCGCGCCGGGCAACGTGGACCCGCGGGTGCGGCCCGACCCGAAGGCCGACATGCAGGGCAACCGTTCCCACCTCGCCTTCGGCGGCGGACCGCACGAGTGCCCCGGCCAGGACATCGGGCGGGCCATCGCCGACGTCGGCGTCGACGCGCTGCTGATGCGGTTGCCCGACATCCGGCTCGACTGCGACGAACAGATGCTGCGCCGCACGGAGTCGATCGCCTCACGGCATCTGATGGAGCTTCCGGTGCGGTTCACCCCGCGGCCGCAGCAGGACGAGACGGCGGCGCCCAGCCACACGCCGGTGCCGATGCCGCGGCAGCGCATCTCCTTCGACGTCGGCCCCGTACCGCCGCGCACCGTACCGGTCGATGAGCCCGCCGAGGCACCGCGGCGGTGGGACGGCGCCGCGTCCGAGCCGCCGCAGGCCGGGGCCGGGGCCGGGGCCGCGGACGCGGATGTCGCGGCGCGCGCCCCGCGGGCCGGGCGGGCCGCCGGGACGGGCCGCCCGCGGGGGGCCTGGCAGCGCCTGCTGCGGTGGTGGCGCGGCCACTGACCGGCCTGGCTACCTGCCGGCCTGGCTACGGCCGGCCCGGTGGCCGTCCGGCCCCGGCTACCGGCCGCACCGGCTACCGACCGGCCCAGTCCGGATACGACGCCCAGGCCCCGAGCACCCGGCCACTGCGGAAGCGGTGCTCGGCCCCGGTGACCGGATCGGTGAACTCCAGCGTGCGCGCCAGCAGTTGCAGCGGACGCCGGAACTCACCGGCCGGCTCCGGGCCGGCCACCACCGGGTAGAGCGGGTCGCCCAGGATCGGCACGCCCAGGGCGTTCATGTGCACCCGCAGCTGGTGGGTCTGCCCGGTCTCGGGCACCAGCCGGTACCGGGCGAGGCCGTCCGCGCGGTGCTCGGCCACCCGGACGCGGGTGACGGCGTTCGGCTCGCCCGGCACCTCGCGGGCGGCCAGGACCCCGCGCTCCTTCACGATCCGGCTGCGCACGGTGCGCTCCGCGGCGAGCGCGGGGTCGTACGGCGCGACAGCCTCGTATTCCTTGCGCACCCGCCGGTCGCGGAACAGCGTCTGGTACGCGCCGCGCTCCTCGGGCCGCACCGTGAACAGCACCAGCCCCGCGGTGAGGCGGTCCAGCCGGTGCGCCGCGGAGAGGGCCGGCAGGCGCAGCTCCCGCCGTAGCCGCGCGAGCGCCGTCTCGGCGATGTGCGCGCCGCGCGGGGTCGTGGCGAGGAAGTGCGGCTTGTCCGCGACGACCAGGTGCTCGTCGCGGTGCACGACTTCGAGCGGGAACGGCACCGGCACCTCCTCGGGCAGCTCCCGGTGGAACCAGAGGTACATCCCCGGCTCGTACGCCGTCCCGGCCGCCACCGCGCGGCCGTCGGCCCCGACGATCCGCCCCTGCGCCAGCATGGCCTCGACCACTCCGGGACCCGCCCCCGACAGCCGCTCCACCAGGTGCTCGCCCACGGTGGCCCACGGTCCGGCGGCGGGCAGCCGCACCCGCACGGGATCCACCCCGTGCCGCTGCGGCAGGGGGGAGGGCGGGGCGGGGGTCCTGCGTCTCATCGGGCACAGCCTACGGCTCGCCGTCCACCGCGCGACACGATACATCGCGAGGGTTGACGGTGCGTCGGAGTCGCGATATGTTCGGCCGCGAGTATTCGGAGTCGAAGTCGTGCAGGGGACGTAGGGGGGCGACGATGGCGGCCAGGCGCCGCAGGCCGGGCAATCCGCTCGCGCTGACGGTCATGACCACGCTGTGGCAGAAGCCGATGCACCCCTACGAGATCGCCCAGACCCTGCGCCGGCAGGGCAAGGACGCCAGCACGAAGGTCAATTACGGCTCGCTCTACACCGTGGTGCAGAACCTCGAGAAGTACGGCTTCGTCGAGGTCGTCGACGTGGAGCGGCGGGGCAACCGTCCCGAGCGCACGATCTACGCCCTCACCGAGGCCGGACGGGAGGAGATGACGCGGTGGCTGTCGGACCTCGTCGCCGTCCCGGCCAAGGAGTACCCGATCTTCGAGACCGCGCTGTCGCTGCTGGGCGCCCTGCCCCCGGACGACGTGGTGCGGCTGCTGGAGGACCGGCTGGCCGCCCTGGAGGTCCAGCTGGCGGGCGGGCGGGCGGTGCTGGAGAAGTGCTACGAGACGCTGCCGCGGCTGTTCCTGGTCGAGGTCGAGTACCAGTTGCACATGCTCGCGGCCCAGGCGGAGTGGGTCCGCGGCTTCGTCCGGGACATCCGCGACGGCTCCCTGCCCGAGGTCGAGGGCTGGCGGCGGTTCCACGAGACGGGGGAGTTCCCCCCGGAGCTGAAGGAGATCGAGCAGCGCCACTTCCGCACGTGACATCCCAGTGAAGCCGGGAGCGACATCCCGGTGAAAGAAGACCCCGGCAGGACTGTTGCAGCAGTCCCGCCAGGGTCTCGAACCCCGAACCGGAATCCACCGTGAGGCTTCCTCCGGGCACATCGAGGTGCGGCACACCCAGAATAGCCCGGGGCTCCCCGCGTGGATCCGTCGCGGATCACCCGTGATCCGTGTCGATCATTCGTCGGACATGCAGCAGGAGAGCTCCATGACGAGCGGTACGAGCAGTACGAGCAGTACGAGCAGTACGAGCAGTACGCGCGGTACGAGCGGTACCCGTGCGCCCGCGGTCGAGGCGCGTCAGTTGGTCAAGACCTATCCCGGCGGAGTCACCGCGCTCAGCGGCATGGACATCACCGTCGAGCCGGGCACCGTGTTCGGGCTGCTCGGCCCGAACGGCGCCGGCAAGTCCACCACCGTCAAGATCCTCACCACCCTCGCCCGCCCCGACTCCGGCTCGGCGACGGTGGCCGGCCACGACGTGCTGCGCCACCCGGACCGGGTGCGCCGCGCGATCGGCGTGGTCGCGCAGAACTCCGGCGCCGACCCCGTGGCCACCGGCCGGGAGAACCTGCGGCTGCAGGGCCGGCTCTACGGGGTGAGGGGCGCCGCGCTGGACCGCCGGGTCGACGAACTGCTGGAGCGGTTCCGTCTGTCCGACGCCGCCCGGCGCCCGGTCAAGGGCTACTCCGGCGGTATGCGCCGGCGCCTGGACGTGGCCCTCGGGCTGGTGCACCGGCCCGAGGTGCTCTTCCTCGACGAGCCCACCACCGGGCTCGATCCGGAGGCCCGCGGCGCGATGTGGGACGAGATCGGCAGGCTGGCCGGCGAGGAGGGCCTGACGATCCTGCTCACCACGCACTACCTCGAGGAGGCCGACCGGCTCGCCGGGCGCGTCGCGATCGTCGACCGCGGCCGGGTCGTCGTCGAGGGCACCCCGGACGCCCTCAAGGGCGAGCTGCGCGGCGACGCGGTCCACCTGGAGCTGCGCGAACCCGTGGGCGAGTCCGGCCGTACGCCGCTGACCGGGGCCCTGGGCGCGCTGCCCGGAGTGCACGAGGCACTGGTCGACGGGCGACGGATCAGCGCCCGCGCCGACGACGGCGCCGCCGCCGTGCCCGCGCTGCTCGCGGCCCTCGAACGCGCCGGAGTCGCCGTGTCCGCCGCGACCGTGGCCCGCCCCTCCCTCGACGACGTCTACCTCCGCTACGCCGGACGCCGTTACGCGGAGGCCGAGGCCGCCGCCGCGGCGGACGCGGCCGGCGCCACCGGTGACCTCGCTTTGGCGGGGGGTGCCCGATGAGCGCGGCGATCACCCAGACCTGGTACATGACGCAGCGGCACCTCATGGTGTTCGCCCGCCAGCCCGCGTACGCGGTCATCACCCTCATCCAGCCGGTGATCTGGCTGTTCCTGTTCGGCAGCCTGTTCCGGAAGGTCGTCGAGCTGGGCGGCTTCGGCACCACCTCCTACCTCGACTACCTGGTCCCGGGCGTGGTGGTGATGAGCGCGCTCAGCGCCAACCTGTGGGCCGGCATGGGCACGCTGGAGGAGATCCAGCGCGGCACCCTCAACCGGTTCCTGACCACCCCGGCCAGCCGCGCCGCCCTGATGAACGGCAACGTGGTCAACAACGGCCTGGTCACCGCCCTGCAGTCGGTGGTCATCGTGCTGCTCGGCCTGCTGGGCGGCGCCGACTACCCCGGCGGCGCCGGGGGCGTCGCGGTCCTCGTGCTCGCCTCCGTGCTGCTCGGCACGGTGTTCGGGGCGCTGTCCAACGCGCTCGGGATGCTGGTGCGGGAGCGGGAGTCGATCATCGGGATCAACACCTTCCTGCTGCTGCCGCTCACCTTCCTGTCCTCCGCCTTCATGGCACCGGCGCAGATGCCGTCCTGGATGCGGCACATCGCCGACTTCAACCCGGTCGACTGGGCCATGCTGGCGGGCCGTTCGGCGATGTCCGCGCACCCCGACTGGGGCGTCGTGGCCGGCCGCGGCGGCGCGCTGCTGGCCCTGGCGGTGGCCGCGGTGTGGCTGTCGATCAGAACTTTCCGCGCCTACCAGCGATCCGTCTGACCACCGGCGCACGGCGGCCGCCCGCGCCATCCGGCCGGCGGCCGCCCGCGGGATACGCCCCGCGGGCGGCCGCCGTCCGGTGACAGGGGTGTGGCGGCGGCTGTGTCCAGTGACACCGGTGGGGGCGGCGGCCGTTGCGCGGTGTCGGTGTCGGTGTCGGTGTCGGTGTCGGTGTCGGTGGCGGCCGGCCCGGGCGGGGTCTGGTCCGGGTGGCTGCCGTTGTGCGGCGCCGGCCGGCCCTGGCGCGGGCGGGTGTCCGGGCGGGGTTCGGGCGGCGCGGCAGCGACCGGCGCCGCCCGGTACGCCGGACCGGCGGCGCCCCGACGGGTGCCGCCGCTCCTCCGTGCCTGTCTCACGCGGCCGGGGCCGAGCCCTCCTGCTCCGCCTCGATGCGTGCGTTCCACTCCCGCTTGGAGGCCTGCCAGCCGTCCTCGTCGTGCCCCAGCCGCCAGTAGCCGGAGATCGACAGGTCCTCGCGCGGGATCCCCCGCTCGACCCGCAGCAGCCGGCGCAGCTCCTTCACGAAACCGGCCTCGCCGTGCACGAACGCGTGCACCCGGCCCTCGGGGAACTCCAGCGCCCGCACGGCCTCCACCAGCGCCTGGCCGACCGGCCGCCCGCCGCGGTGCAGCCAGACCACCGGCACCGGGGAGTCGATCTTCTGCTCCTCCTCGGGGCCGGACACCTCGACGAAGACATGCGCCCTGGCGCCCTCGGGCAGCGCCTCGAGGGAGCGGGCGATCGCGGGCAGCGCGCTCTCGTCGCCCGCCAGCAGATGCCAGTCGGCGCCCGGGTCCGGGGCGTAGGCGCCGCCGGGGCCGAAGAACCGCACCGTCTCGCCGGGCTCGGCCAGCAGCGACCAGGGGCCGGCCAGACCCTCGTCGCCGTGCACCACGAAGTCCAGGGTCAGCTCGCGGTGCTCGGGGTCCCAGGCGCGCACGGTGTAGGTCCGCGTCACCGGCCACTGCTCGCGCGGGAACTCCTGGCGGACGCGGTCCAGGTCGAAGGGCTCGGGGTAGGCGACCCCCTCGGCCGGGAAGAGCAGCTTGACGTAGTGGTCCGTGCAGGTGTCGGCCGAGAAGCCGGCCAGCCCCTCGCCGCCGAGCACCACGCGCTGCATGTGCGGGGTCAGCCGCTCGGTGCGGACGACCCGCGCGGAGTGCACCCTCCGCGGCTTGCGCGCCGGACGTTCTGCCATGGCGGCCTCCCTCATCCCCATGCTTAGGGTTACCTAACCTAGCATCTCCGTCCGGTCGGCGACTCCCCGGCCGGCCTCCCTCCGGGGCATGCCCCGGGTGGCGCGGCGAGGGGCCCGGTCACTCCGCCAGCGTGGTGAGCAGCCGCCGCAGGGAGCCGCCCAGGCCCCAGCGCCCGGCCAGCTCCTCCAGCGCCGCCGGATCGCGCGGGGCGCGCGGCAGCGCGGTGTCGACCGGGGGCAGCGGGACGTCCGCGGCCACCCGGACGACCTTCGGCGCCACCGCGAGATACGGCCGCGCCTCCGCCAGCCGCCTGCGCTGCGCCGGCGTCAGCTTGGACTTCGGGTCGTCGACCGCCGCCAGGATCCCCGCCAGGTCGCCGAACGCGGCGAGCAGCCTGGCCGCCGTCTTCTCCCCGATGCCCGGCACCCCCGGCAGTCCGTCGCTCGGGTCGCCGCGCAGCAGCGCCAGGTCCGCGTACCCGCTGCCGTCGACCCCATACTTCTCCCGCAGCACCGCCTCGTCGGTGGTCTGCAGCGTGCCCACGCCCTTGACCGGGTACAGCACCCGCACCCCGCGCGCGTCGTCCACCAGCTGGTACAGGTCCCGGTCCCCGGTGACGATGTCGACCGGGCCGGCCGCGCGGGCGGTGAAGGCGCCGATCACGTCGTCCGCCTCGTAGCCCGCCACGCCCACGCGCGCGATGCCGACCGCGTCGAGGACCGCCTCGATGACCGGCACCTGCGGGGACAGGGTGTCCGGCACCTCCTCCTCGTCCGGACCCGCCTCGTGCTCCTCGGCCACGCGGTGCGCCTTGTAGGACGGGATCAGCTCCACCCGCCACTTCGGCCGCCAGTCCGCGTCCATGCAGGCCACCAGGTGGTCGGGGCGGTGGTCGCGGACCAGCCGGTCGATGAAGTCGAGCAGCCCGCGCACCGCGTTCACCGGGGTGCCGTCCGGGGCCCTGACCGACTCCGGGACGCCGAAGTAGGCACGGAAGTACAGGGAGGCGGTGTCGAGCAGCATCAGTCGTCCGGTCACGCCTCGCATCATGCCGTACCCCACCGACAGTGGTCCCGCGCGCAACGAGTTGCGGTCTGCGCGCCCCGGGTGAGCCGTCCCACGTGTCCGTTTGCCCCGTGCAAAGGTGGGCAGGGGCCGCTCGGCCCGTAGGTGACCGCGTCGTTCAGCTGCTGGTTTTCCCCTCGGGCCGCCGCCATGCCCCCGACGGAGAGAGGTACGTGTGTCAGCCATGCTCGAGGCCGAGCACCTGTACAAGGTGTTCGGCAGACGCCCGGACGAAGCGGTGGACAGACTCCGGCAGGGCGCCGGCCGCGAGGAACTGCGCGCCGACGGCGCCACCGCCGCCGTGATCGACGCCTGTCTCACCGTGGAACGGGGCCGCATCTTCGTCGTCATGGGGCTGTCCGGCTCCGGCAAGTCCACCCTGCTGCGGATGCTCAACGGGCTGCTGGAGCCCACCGCGGGCCGGGTCCGCTTCGACGGCCAGGACCTGACCGCGCTCACCGGCCGCGAACTGCGCGAGGTCCGCGCGCGCAGGATCAGCATGGTCTTCCAGCACTTCGCGCTCTTCCCGCACCGCAGCGTCCGGGAGAACGCCGCCTACGGCCTGGAAGTGCAGGGCGTGCCCCGCGCCGAGCGCGAACGCCGCGCCGACGAGGCGCTCGCCCTGTGCGGCCTGGCCGGCTGGGAGAAGTCCTGGCCCGACGAGCTCTCCGGCGGCATGCAGCAGCGCGTGGGCCTCGCCCGTGCCCTGGCCACCGACGCCGACCTGCTGCTGATGGACGAGTCCTTCAGCGCCCTGGACCCGCTGATCCGCCGGGACATGCAGGACCAGCTGCTCCAGCTGCAGCAGACCCTGCGGAAGACCATCGTCTTCATCACCCACGACCTGAACGAGGCCATGCGCCTGGGCGACCGCATCGCCGTCATGCGCGACGGCCGCATCGTGCAGACCGGCACCGCCGAGGACATCCTGCTGCGCCCGGCCGACGACTACGTCGCCTCCTTCATCCAGGACGTGGACCGCTCCCGGGTGCTGACGGCCGGCGCCGTCATGGACACCTCGGTCACCGGCGACGGGCCCGGCTGCGGCTGCGAGACCGCCCGCCCGGAGACGCCCTTCGCCGAGCTGTGCGCGATCAGCGCCCGGCTGTCCCACCCCGTCGCGGTCGTCGGGGACGGCGACCGGCTGCTGGGGGTGGTGCCCCGGCAGCGGCTGGTGGGCTTCCTCGGCGACGAGACGGGCGGCCCCCGCCCCTGCGACCGGCCGGGCGACGCCGCCAAGGAGGTGAGCGCCCGTGCCTAGGCTGCACCTCGGCGACTGGGTCGACTCCGGCGTCGACTGGCTCCTCGCCCATCTCTCCTGGCTCTTCGACGCGGTCCGGGCCGTGGTGGAGGGCATGTACGACGGCCTCGACACCGTCCTCACCGCCCCCGAGCCCCTGCTGCTCGCCGGCATCCTCGCGGTGCTCGCCTGGTGGCTGCGCGGCCTGGCCGGCGGCGTCCTCGCCTTCGCCGGGTTCGCCCTCGTCGACTCCCTCGGCCTGTGGGACCGGGCCATGTCCACCCTGGCCCTGGTGCTGGTCGCCACCCTCATCGCGCTGGTGATCTCGATACCGCTCGGCATCTGGGCGGCCCGCTCCCGGGCGGTCAGCGCCGCCGTACGGCCCGTCCTGGACCTGCTCCAGACCATGCCGTCGATGGTGCTGCTGATCCCGGCCATCCTCTTCTTCGGCCTGGGCACCTCCGCCGGGGTCGTCGCCACCCTGATCTTCGCGCTGGCCCCCGGTGTCCGCATGACCGAGCTGGGCATCCGCCAGGTGGACGCGGATCTGGTCGAGGCCGCCGAGGCGTTCGGCACCAGCCCACGCGACACCCTGCTGCGCGTCCAGCTGCCCCTGGCCCTGCCGACGATCATGGCCGGCGTCAACCAGGTGATCATGCTGGGTCTGTCCATGGTCGTGATCGCCGGCATGGTCGGCACCGGCGGCCTGGGCGGAGCGGTCAACGAGGCCATCGGACAGCTCGACATCGGCTTCGGCTTCGAGGCGGGCGTCGGCATCGTCGTCCTCGCCATCTACCTGGACCGGGTCACCGGCGCCCTCGGCACCCGGCTGTCGCCGCTGGGCCGCCGGGCCGCCGCCCGGACCCCCGCCGGCGCCGGCGCCCGGCTGTGGGCCCACCGCCCGCGCCCGGCGGTCGCGGTCGTCGGCGTGGTCGTCCTCGCCCTGGTCGCCGGCGGCATGGGCCTGTTCGGCCCGGTCTCCGGCAGCAACGAGGCGTCCGGCTCCGACATCGGCAAGGGCAAGCACATCAGGATCGGCTACATCCCCTGGGACGAGGGCATCGCCTCCACCTTCCTGTGGAAGGAGCTGCTGGAGCGCCGCGGCTTCGAGGTCACCACCACCCAGTACGCGGCGGGACCGCTGTACACCGGCCTGGCCACCGGCCAGGTCGACTTCCAGACGGACGCCTGGCTGCCCACCACCCACGCCGAGTACTGGAAGAAGTACGGCGACCGGCTCGACGACCTCGGCAAGTGGTACGGCCCCACCTCCCTGGAGCTGACCGTCCCGTCGTACGTCAAGGACGTTAACTCGCTGGCGGACCTCAAGGCGCACGCCTCCGAGTTCGGCGGGAGGATCGTCGGCATCGAGCCGAGCGCGGGCATGATGGGCATGCTCAAGGACAAGGTCCTCAAGCAGTACGGCCTCGAGGGCGCCTACCGGGTCGTCGACGGCTCGACCCCCGCCATGCTGGCCGAACTCCAGCGGGCGTACGCCAGGAAGCAGCCCGTGGTGGTCACCCTGTGGTCCCCGCACTGGGCGTACAGCGAGTACGGCCTGAAGAAGCTGAAGGACCCCAAGGGCGCCTGGGGGACCGGCGACGGCGTGCACGCTCTGGCCCGCAAGGGCTTCGCCGCCGACAACCCCGAGGCCGGCGCCTGGCTCAAGGACTTCTCGATGACCGAGAAGCAGCTCACCGGCCTGGAGGCGCAGATCCAGAAGGCCGGCAAGGGCAAGGAGCAGCAGGCCGTGCGCACCTGGCTGAAGCACAACCCGGGCCTGGCCGACAAGTGGGCGCCGGCCGGCGGGCAGGGCGTGAGCAGTCAGGCGGCGGGATGACCTGACCGGCCCGGCCGCCGCCCGAGAGGCGCGGGCGCGGCCCGAGGGCTGGGCGCCCGAGGGGTCGGCCCGAGGGGTCGGCCCGAGGGGTGGGCACCGCCGCACGCGCCGACGGCGCGCGCCGGTGGAGCCCACCCCTGTCGCGTCCCGGGTGTGCGCCTCATGCGCCGGGCATGCGCCTACGAAAAGGTTCCGGCCAACCACGGAGTGCGACGGCCGCCCGCCGCCGTGCCGGGCCCGCCGCCCGGAACCCGTCCCGTGGCCGGCTCCGTGCGGGCGGCCGGCGGGCCGCCTCACGAGCGGTGATCCCCGCGCCGTCGCGCCCCCGCGGCGGACGGTCGCGCACGCGATCGGGCCGTACGGGAAGCCCTCTCCCGGCAGGTGCGCAAGACTGATGCACTGGCGCGAACCATGAGGTCGGCCGCGCGCGAACCTGACAGGGATGTGACGGCCGCGTGAAACGGTTTGCCGAACATGCGTAGGGTGCAGAGAAGTCATCAGGAGAGGTGCGCCCGGACGCGGGGGCAGGACCGGCCAAGCGACGAGCGAAGGAGGGAGCCGGAGCGATGGGCGACAACAAAGAGCAGCCGCTGCGGGTGGGCGCGGCCGTACGGCGGCGGCGTCGCGCGCTGGACCTCACCCTCGCCGTCGTGGCCGAGCGCAGCGGCCTGTCGGTCCCCTTCCTGAGCCAGGTCGAGAACGACCGGGCCCGTCCCAGCAGGAGCTCCCTGGAGAAGGTCGCCGACGCCCTGCGCACCACCGCGGTGGAACTGCTGGCGGCGGCCGACCCGGCGTGCAGCGTCGACGTCGTGCGGGCCGAGCTGACCGAGCCGGGGCCCGAGCCCCGGGTGCGCTCCCTGGTCCGCGGCCACCATCAGCTGCACGCCTCGGAGTTCACCGGCGACCACGACGCGGGCCGCGAGTTCCAGCACCGCAACGACGAGTTGATGTACGTCGCCGACGGCGCCGTGGAGATCGAGGCGGAGGGCCGCGCCTACCGGCTGGCGCGCGGCGACACCATGTACCTGACCGGCGGGGTCCGCCACCGCTGGCGGGCGACGGTGGCCGACACCCGCGTGGTGGTGGTCGCGGTGGCCGAGCACATCGAGGCGGTGCAGGACCGGACCCGCTGATGCGGGTCGTCTCCCTGGTGCCCTCGCTCACCGAGGCGGTGGCGGTGTCGCTGCCCGGCGTCCTGGCCGGTGCCACGGACTGGTGCACCCACCCCGCCGACCTGGACGTCGTCCGCGTCGGCGGCACCAAGAACCCGCGGACGGACCGGATCGCCGCCCTCGCCCCCGATCTGGTCGTCGCCAACGAGGAGGAGAACCGCCCCGCCGACCTGGACGCCCTGCGCGCCGCGGGCCTGGAGGTCCTGGTGACCGAGGTGCGGGACGTGCCGGGCGCCTTCCGGGAGCTGGAACGGGTGCTGGCGGCCTGCGGGGCGACGGACCGCCCGCGGTGGCTGGCGGAGGCGCGGGAGGCGTGGTCCGCGCCGGCCCGGGTCCCCGGGCTCCCCACGACCGCCGGGCAGCCCGTCACCGCCGTGCCCGGCACGGGCGAAGGGCGCCGTCCGGCCGCGGTCGTGCCGATCTGGCGGCGGCCCTGGATGGTGCTGGGCCGGGACACCTTCGCGGGCGACGTGCTGGCCCGCCTCGGCGTGGACCACCTGTACGCGCACCACGCCGAGCGCTATCCGCGCGTCCCGCTCGACGAGCTGCGGGCGGCGGCCCCGGACCTGGTCGTGCTGCCCGACGAGCCCTACCGCTTCACCGCCGGCGACGGGCCCGAGGCGTTCCCCGGGCTGCCGTGCGCGCTGGTCAGCGGGCGGCACCTGACGTGGTACGGACCCTCGCTGGCCGAGGCGCCGCGGGTGCTGGGCGCGGCCCTGCGAGCAGCGCTCCGGTGACCAGCCCGCGGGCGGTGTGCGCGGCCGCGGCGGCCCAGGCGGCGACGAGGACGGCGTACAGCCCGGCCGCGAGCACGCCGTACACCGCGAGGTGGGTGTGCCGGGCCAGGGCCGCGGCACCGGTGACACAGGTGCCGACCGGAAAGGTGAAGGACCACCAGGTCATGGCGAAGCCCATGCCGTGCCGGGCGGCGCGCAGCACATGGGCGGCGGCGAGCAGGAACCACAGCAGGGCGAAGCCCATGACCGGTACGCCGTAGAGCACGGCGAGGACCGTGAACCCCTGGTCGTACGGGGCCGGGACGGTACCCGGGGCCGCGTCGGCGAACGCGCCGACGGCCGTGGTCGACTGCCCGAGCGGCCCGAGCACCAGGAACAGCGTCGGGGTGAGCGCGAGCGGCAGCGGACCGCCCGTGAGCAGCCGGGCGAGGATCACCGGCAGCATGGCCAGCGTCGCCAGCAGGCTCAGCCCGAACATCGCGACACACGCAAGCAGCAGGGTCTGCCGCGCCTGGCCGGCCGGCAGGTGCGGCACCAGGGCGGGTCCGAGCGCGGCCGAGACCATCGGCGCCACCAGCGGCAGCAGCCACACCGGAGTGGCCTGCGCGGGCCCGGCACGGTGGTGCACGGCCATCAGGTACGGCACCGCGACCGCGGCGGCCAGTCCGACGGCCGTACCGGCGGTGAACAGCACGGCGTCGAGGGCCACCGCGGCCCGGGCGCCGATCCAGTCCCGGCCGGCCGTGACCGCGCCGCCGCCGACGGCCAGCAGCGCCATGGACAGACAGCCGTAGAACGGCGCGACGGCCGCGTCGAGGAGATGGGCGCGGGCCTGGTCGCGGTGGTGGGCCCAGTGCAGGGCGCGGGCGCCGAGCAGCGCCACCAGCAGCACCAGGGACAGCGCCCACACCGCGGCGCACACCCCGCGCAGGCCGGGCAGGTGCGGCGGCAGGGCGGCGCCCGCGGTGGCGACGGCGGCGGTGCCCATGACGGCGGCGTACCAGTTCGGCCCGAGGTGGCGGACGGCCGGGACGCGCGGCCGGGGTGGGGACGGAACCCGCGGCCGGGGTGCGGCCGGTGCGGACGGAATACGGGCTGGGATGACCATGGAGTCAGCGTTCCGGCCGCCCTTCGTCCCGGCCAGAGGGTTTGTGTCTATCGGGGCATAAGCTGGCTTTATGACGAGGCCGCGGGAGAGCGAAGAACGACGGCCGGCGGGCGGGTCGCTCGCCCACCGGGTGCCCGACCTGGGCGCGCTGGAGCTGCTGCTGGCCGTGGCACGGCTGGGCAGCCTCGGCGGGGCGGCGCGGGAGCTCGGCATCACCCAGCCGGCGGCCAGCAGCCGGATCCGCTCCATGGAGCGGCAGCTGGGCGTGGCCCTGGTGGACCGCTCACCGCGCGGCTCACGGCTGACGGACGCCGGCGCGCTGGTCACCGACTGGGCGCGGCGGGTGGTGGAGGCGGCCGAGGCCTTCGACGCGGGGGCGCAGGCGCTGCGCGACCGGCGGGACTCGCGGCTGCGGGTGGCGGCGAGCATGACGATCGCGGAGTACCTGCTGCCGGGCTGGCTGATCGCCCTGCGGACGCACCGCCCCGACACGGCGGTGTCGCTGCATGCCGGCAACTCGGCGACGGTGGCCCGGCGGCTGCTGGCCGACGAGGCCGACCTGGGCTTCGTGGAGGGGGTGTCGGTGCCGTCCGGACTGGACTCCGTGGTGATCGCCCACGACCGGCTGGTCGTGGTGACGGCCCCGGCCCACCCGTGGGCCCGCCGCCGGCGCCCACTGGACCCGCAGGAGCTGGCCGCCACCCCGCTCATCCTCCGGGAGACCGGCTCCGGCACCCGGCAGGTGCTGGACGCGGCGCTGGGCGGGCCGGCCCGCCCGCTGATCGAGCTGTCCTCGACCACGGCGGTGAAGGCCGCGGCCGTGAGCGCGGCGGGTCCCGCGGTGCTGAGCGAACTGGCCGTGGGCGAGGAGCTGTCCCTGCGCCGCCTGGTGAGCGTCCCCGTGGCGGGAATGGCCCTGGAACGCGACCTGCGCGCGGTCTGGCCCACGGGCCACCGCCCGGTGGGCCCGGCCCGCGACCTGCTGTCCCTGACCCGCGCCAGGCCGGGCCCGGCCGGCTGAGGAGACCTCAGTACGCGGTCGCGGACGCGGACGGCGACGCGGACGGGGTCGCGGACGCGGACGGCGACGCGGCCTCCACGAGGGCGCGCATCAGCCGCAGGTCCTCACCCATCTCCGGGTGCCACTGCACACCCAGCGCCCAGCCCCGCGAGGGCGGCAGCTCCACGGCCTCCACGGTCCCGTCCGCGGCGTGGGCCGAGGGCACCAGACCCGCGCCCAGGCGGTCGACGGCCTGGTGGTGGTAGGTCGGCACCGTCGTCTCCTCCGGTACGGCCGCGGCGCAGCGCGTACCGGGCACCGGCTTGACGGGGTGGCCGCCGAAGACGCCGACGGCCTCGGCGTGCCCGTCCAGGTGCTGCACCAGGGTGCCGCCGAGGGCGACGTTCAGCAGTTGCATGCCGCGGCAGATGCCGAGCAGCGGTACGCCGGCCGACAACGCGGCCCCGATCAGCGCCAGCTCCCAGGCGTCCCGGGCCGGGGCGGGCGGGCCCGTCCGGGGATCGCGCTCGGCGCCGTAGCGGGCCGGATCGACGTCCGGGCCGCCCGCGATCACCAGCCCGTCCAGACGGGCCACGGTGCCCGCGGCCCGCTCCGGCGCGTCCGGCGGCAGCATGGCGGCCAGCCCGCCCGCCCGCTGCACCAGGCGCGGATAGCCCGCCGGCAGCAGCGCCGCCTCCAGCTCCCACACGCCCCAGCGCGCGCCGGACTCCAGATACGTACTGATGCCGATCAGCGGTCGTCCGGTCACACGGTCCTCCTCGGCGCGCAATGGTGCGCTCGACTACCTTTCGTGGCCCCCGCGCACCACCTTCGACGAACCCCACCCACCGGGGCAAGCCCTCCGGACCCCGGGCGGCCGGCCCGGCCGCACCGCCGGGCCGCGGCCTCAGGCCAGGAAGCCCCGCAGCAGCGCCGCCGTCCCCGCGCAGTGCTCGCGCATGATCCGGCGTGCGCCGTCCGCGTCGCCGTCCAGGACCGCCTCCACCAGCGCGCCGTGCTGCCGCTGCGAGTGCTCCAGGTTGCGCACCAGCAGCGGGATGCAGTCGAGCAGGCCGTTGACCGTGGCCCGCACCCCCGCGTACTGCGCGGTCAGCGTGGGGGAGCCGCACAGCCCGGCGAGGGTCAGGTGGAACAGGGTGTCCCGCCGCCGGTACTCCTCCGGCGGGGCGTCGCCGGTGCGGTCCAGCGCCTCGCGCAGCCGCGCCGCCTGCCCGTCCGAGAGCCCCTGCGCCGCGCACAGTCCGGCCGCCCCCACCTCCAGCACCTCCCGGAAGCGCAGCACGTCCTCCAGGTCGGTCCCGGCGATCCGCCGCCGCAGCTCCTCCTCACCGCCCGCGTCCCCGCGCGGCAGCACGAACGTGCCCCCGTACCGCCCGCGCCGCGCCTCCACCAGACCCTGGTCCTGGAGCACCCGGAGCACCTCGCGCAGCGTCAGCCGGCTGATGCCGAGCCGCTCCGCCAGATCCCGCTCGGCCGGCAGCCGCTGCCCGCCCGGCACCAGCCCGAGCCGCACCACCTGGAGGATCTGCTCCAGTGCCTCCTCGAAGCCGTTGCCCGCCCGCACCGGGCGCAGCACCGGCGCGAGGCGGTCGGCGGGCCCGCCCGCGTCCGAGTCCCGCGCCATCCCGTCGCGCCCCCTTCCCAGGCAATGGTCCCCAGCCATACCTTAGGGCCACCGAGTCATGGCTGTGCCGGCTGTGACGGCTCCGGAGCACCGAGCCGAAGGAGGCTCTCCCGTGGCAGACCGCACACCACCGCTCGGCGTCGAGGAACTGCACGCCCTCGTCGCCGCCGGCGAGATCGACACGGTCGTCCTGGCCTTCCCCGACATGCAGGGCCGGCTCCAGGGCAAGCGGTTCGCCGCCCGCTTCTTCCTCGACGAGGTCCTCCACCACGGCACCGAGGGCTGCAACTACCTCCTCGCCGTCGACACCGACATGAACACCGTCGACGGATACGCCATGTCCTCCTGGGACCGCGGCTACGGCGACTTCGCCATGCACCCCGACCTCGCCACCCTGCGCCGCATCCCCTGGCACCCGGGCACCGCCCTCGCCGTCGCCGACCTCGCCTGGAGCGACGGCACCCCGGTCGCCGCCGCCCCCCGCCGGATCCTGCGCCGCCAGCTGGAGCGGCTCGCGGAGCACGGCTGGACGGCGCGGGCCGGCACCGAGCTGGAGTTCATCGTCTTCCGGGACACCTACGAGCAGGCCTGGGACGCCGGCTACCGCGGGCTCACCCCGGTCAACCAGTACAACGTGGACTACTCGATCCTCGGCACCGGCCGCATCGAGCCCCTGCTGCGGCGGCTGCGCAACGAGATGGCCGGCGCCGGACTGACCGTCGAGTCCGCCAAGGGCGAGTGCAACCCCGGCCAGCACGAGATCGCCTTCCGTTACGACGAGGCCCTCGTCACCTGCGACCAGCACGCCGTCTACAAGACCGGCGCCAAGGAGATCGCCGCCCAGGAGGGCGTCTCGATCACCTTCATGGCCAAGTACAACGAACGCGAGGGCAACTCCTGCCACATCCACCTCTCGCTCGCCGACGCCGACGGGAACAGCGTCATGGCGGGCGCCCCGGGCGACCCGCACGGCATGTCCGAGGTCATGCGCCACTTCCTCGCCGGGCAACTGGCCGCCCTGCGCGACTTCGCCCTCCTGTACGCGCCGGGCATCAACTCCTACAAGCGCTTCCGCCCCGGCTCCTTCGCCCCGACCGCCGTCGCCTGGGGCCACGACAACCGCACCTGCGCCCTGCGCGTCGTGGGGCACGGCCCCTCGCTGCGCTTCGAGAACCGGCTGCCCGGCGGCGACGTCAACCCGTACCTGGCCGTCGCCGGACTGGTCGCGGCCGGCCTGTACGGCGTGGAACAGCGGCTGCCGCTGCCCGAGCCCTGCCCCGGCAACGCCTACGCGGCCGAGTACGAGCGCGTCCCGGGCACCCTGCGGGAGGCCGCCGAGCTGTGGGAGAACAGCCCGATCGCCAAGGCCGCCTTCGGCGACGAGGTCGTCGACCACTACCGCAACATGGCGCAGGTCGAACTCGACGCCTACGACAGCGTGGTCACCGACTGGGAGCTGCGCCGCTCCTTCGAACGCACCTAGACGCAGGCAGACGTGCGCAAGCAGACGCGCGCAGACGGACGCGCGCAGGCGCACAGGCGCGCACGGAGCAGAACGCAGGCAAAAGGGGTCCCTCCTTGTCCGACGAGCCGCCCGGGTCCGTACCCGATCAGTCCTCCGTACCCGACCACTCCTCCGAACTCGTTCCGTCCTCCGAACTCCTTCCGTCCTCCGGACCCCGTCCGTCCTCCGGACCCGGTCGGTCCTCCCGCCGGGCGCCCGGCCGGGAGGAGCACGAACTGCGCGTCCTCAACCCCGCGACGGAGGAGGTGATCGCCACGGTCCCGGCCGCCGGCGCGGCCGACGTGGACCGCGCCGTCGCCCGGGCCGCGCGGGCCCAGCCGGCCTGGGCGGCCCTCGCACCCGGGGACCGCGCCCGGCTGCTGCGCCGTTTCGCCGACACCGTCGACGCCCACCTCGAGGAACTGGCCCGCCTGGAGGTCCGCGAGGCCGGGCACACCCTCGGCAACGCCCGCTGGGAGGCCGGCAACGCCCGCGACCTGCTGCTGTACGCGGCCGGCGGCGCCGAACGCCTGCTCGGCCGGCAGATCCCCGTCCCCGGCGGCTGGAACGTCACCTTCCAGGAACCGCTCGGCGTGGTCGGCGTGATCGCCCCCTGGAACTTCCCCATGCCCATCGCCGCCTGGGGCTCCTTCCCGGCCCTCGCCGCGGGCAACGCCGTCGTCCTCAAACCGGCCGAGGCCACCCCCCTCACCGCCCTCCGGCTGGCCCAACTGGCCCTGGAGGCGGGCCTGCCCGAGCATCTGTTCCAGGCGGTGCCGGGGCACGGGCACACCGCGGGCCGCGCCCTCGTCGACCACCCGGACGTCGCCAAGATCTGCTTCACCGGCTCCACCCGCACCGGCCGCGAGATCATGGAGCGCTGCGCCCGGCAGACCAAGCCGGTCACCCTCGAACTCGGCGGCAAGAGCCCCAACATCGTGTTCGCGGACGCCGACCTGAAGGCCGCCCTGGACCCGTTCTCCTTCCTGGACAACTCCGGCCAGGACTGCTGCGCCCGCACCCGCGTCCTCGTCCAGGAGCCGGTGTACGAGGAGGCCCGCGCCCTCCTCGCCGACGCGCTGGCGGCGGTGGTGGTGGGCGACCCGGCCGACGAGGGCACCCACATGGGTCCGCTGATCTCCCGTCAGCAGGTGGAGCGCGTACGGTCGTTCGTGCCCGACGACGCTCCCGCGCTGCGCGGGAGCGCGCCGGAAGGGCCCGGCTTCTGGTTCCCGCCGACCGTCCTCACCGGGGAGCGGCCCGACAGCGCCGCGGCCCGCGAGGAGATCTTCGGGCCGGTGGCCGTACTGCTCCCCTTCACGGACGAGGAGGACGCCGTCCGCCTCGCCAACGACACCCCCTACGGCCTGTCGGGCTCCCTGTGGACCCGGGACATCGGCCGCGCCCTGCGCGTCTCCCGGGCCGTGCGGGCCGGCAACCTGTCCGTCAACTCCCATTCCAGCGTCCGCTACTGGACCCCGTTCGGCGGCTTCAAGCAGTCCGGTCTCGGCCGCGAGCTGGGCCCGGACGCCCTGACCGCCTTCACCGAGACCAAGAACGTCTTCATCAGCACGGAGGGCCGCGCACAGTGACCGCACAGACTCCCGAGACCGTCTGCCGCCGCCTGACCGGCCGGACCGCCGTCGTCACCGGGGCCGGCAGCGGCATCGGCCTGGCCAGTGCCCGCCGGCTCGCCTCCGAGGGCGCGCACGTCGTCTGCGGGGACGTGGACGAGGCCCGCGGCAAGGCCGCCGCCGAGGAGACCGGCGGGCTGTTCGTGAAGGTCGACGTCACCGATCCGGACCAGGTCGAGGCGCTGTTCGCGGCGGCCCACGACACCTACGGCAGCGTCGACGTGGCCTTCAACAACGCCGGCATCTCGCCGCCCGACGACGACTCCATCCTGGAGACCGGCCTGGAGGCGTGGAAGCGCGTCCAGGAGGTCAACCTGACCTCCGTCTACCTGTGCTGCAAGGCCGCCCTGCCCTACATGCTCCGCCGGCGCAGGGGCTCCATCATCAACACCGCGTCCTTCGTGGCCCGGATGGGCGCGGCCACCTCGCAGATCTCCTACACGGCCTCCAAGGGCGGCGTGCTGGCCCTGTCCCGCGAGCTGGGCGTGCAGTTCGCCCGCGAGGGCATCCGCGTCAACGCGTTGTGCCCGGGCCCCGTCAACACCCCGTTGCTGCGGGAGCTGTTCGCCAAGGACCCGGAGCGGGCCGCGCGGCGGCTCGTGCACATCCCGCTCGGGCGGTTCGCGGAGGCGGAGGAGATCGCCGCCGCCGTCGCCTTCCTCGCCAGCGACGACTCCTCCTTCGTCAACGCCACGGACTTCCTGGTGGACGGCGGCATCTCGGGGGCGTACGTCACACCGCTGTAGAGGCCGCGCGAACCGCCCCCGCCGCGCCCTACAGTGCCCGGGTGAGCACGACACCCCCGCCCGGCTGGTACCGCGACCCCTCCGCCCCGCACCTGGAGCGGTGGTGGGACGGCACGGCCTGGACCGAACACCGGCGCGCGCCCGCCACCACGGGCGCGGACGGAGGCGCGACGGTCGGAGGCGCGACCGGTGGCGGCCCGACCGGTGGCGGAGGCGCGGCGGGTGGCGGAGGCGCGGCGGGCGGGCGCGCCAAGGCGGTGGCGCTCACCGGCGCGGTGGCGGTGCTGGTCGCCGCGATCGTGACGGGAGCGGTGCTGGCCGGCCGCGACGACGAGGGCGGCACACGGGCGAGGACGCCGCCCGCCACCCGCCCCGCGCAGGCGCCGTCCGGCTCCTCCTCGCCCTCGGCCCCCGCGTCCGCCCCGGCCTCCGCGTCCGTCACGGACGACCCGTCGCGGGTCGTCGACGAGCTCAACGGCATCACCCTGCCGCTGCCCGAAGGCTGGGAGAGACCCCAGTACGTGGCCCAGGACGACGTCGTCATGACCACCCACGGCACGTACGAGTGCCCCGCGGGCACCGGTGTGTGCCGGCACGGCCTGGTTCTCACCCGCACGGCCGTCGCCGCCGCCGGGACCTCGCCGCGCGCGATCGCCCTGAAGGACGTCGCGGACGCGGCCGACCTGGCCTACGAACGCGACGCCGCCGGGGAGCGCCGCTACGGCGGGATCACCTCCCACCGGGCGGTGAAGTCGGGCCAGGTGGCGGTCGCGGGCCGGGCCGGGTACTTCGTGCGGTGGCGGGTGCGCACCGCGAACGGACCGGGCGGGTACGTGGAGTCGCTGGCCTTCCCGTCCACCGTCGGCACCGAGGCCCCGGTCGTCGTCCGCTTCGTGGTCGACGCGGGCCCCGACGGGCCGCCGCTGTCCGACGTCGACGAGATCACCGAGGGCATACGGCCCGTCGGCGACGCCGGCACCGGCGGCGGCGTCGGCAGCAGCATCGGCCCGCCGGACTGAGCCCGGCCGCCACACCCGCCGGCGCGGCGGTCCGGCGGCGATCGTCCGGGCAGAGCGCGTCCGGCGGCGTGCGTCCGGGCAGAGCGCGTCCGGCAGCGTGCGTCCGGGCAGGGCGCGTCCGGCGGCGATCGTCCCGCAGCGTGCGTCCGGCGCGGCTACAGGAAGGTGCGTCCCTCGCCCCGGTACGTCGGTACGGTCGCCGTCACCCGGTCGCCCTCCACCAGGTGCAGCACCTCGAACCGCTCGCACAGCTCGCCGGCCTTCGCGTGCCGGAACCACACCTTGTCGCCGATCAGCAGATCGTCCGCGGCCGCGCCGAGCAGCGGGGTCTGCACCTCACCCGGACCCTCCTGGGGGTCGTAGCGCAGCCCCTCCGGCAGATACGGCACCGGAAGCCGGTCCGCGCCGGGCGCGCCCGAGGCGGGGTAGCCGCCGCCCAGGACCGTCACCACGCCCACCCCCGGGCGCCGGACCACGGGCTGGGCGAACAGGGCCGCGGGGCGGCCCCGGAAGGCGGTGTAGTTGTCGAAGAGCCGCGGGACGTACAGCCCGGACCCGGCGGCGATCTCGGTCACGGCGTCCTCCGCCGCGGTGTGCTGGACGCTGCCCGTGCCTCCGCCGTTGACGAACTCCAGCTCCGGCGCCACCGCACGGACCGCCCGCACCGCGGCGGCCCGCCGCTCGGCCAGTTCCCGGCGCGCGGTGGCCTGCATCAGCCGGATCGCGCGCGAGCGCAACGGCCGCCCGGCGACCGCGTCGCCCACGCCCGCGATGTGGCCCTCGTACGCCATGATCCCCACCAGCCGGAAGCCGGGCCGGCGGGCCACGGTCCGGGCCATCTCGGCGAGCTGGGCGGGGGAGTGCAGCGGCGAGCGGCGCGCGCCGACCCGGACCCGGCCGCCGAGCAGCTTCAGCGAGGTGTCCAACTCCAGGCAGACGCGGACGACTTCACGTCCGCCGTCGCGCGAGGCGTCGATCAGGTCCAGCTGCGCCGGGTCGTCGGCCATGACGGTGACGGCGGCGGCCAGTTTCGGGTCGGCGGTGAGCTCGGCGAAGGCGGCGCGGTCGGCGGACGGGTAGGCCAGCAGCACGTCGTCGAACCCGGAGCGGGCCAGCCAGAGCGACTCGGTGAGGGTGAACGACATGACGCCCGCGAAACCGTCCCTGGCCAGGACCCGTTCCAGCAGGGCCCGGCAGCGCACGGACTTGCTGGCGACCCGGACGGGCTTGGAGCCGGCCCGGCGGACCAGGTCGTCGGCGTTGGCGTCGAAGGCGTCCAGGTCCACGATCGCGACAGGGGCGTCGAGATGGGCGGTGGCCCGGTCGTAACGGGCCCGATCGGCGGCGCGCGCAGTCATGGCCGAAGCCTGCCAGACGGGATTACCGCAGGGTAGGGGGACGATCCGGGCCAAAGCCCCGGGCTCGCGAACCGGTTCCCTTTCCGGCGTGGTCAGCCCGTAGAGTGACGCCACGCACCGCGCGACGAACGGTGGAACGATCCCGCTCGCCGACTTGAGCCGGGATGGCGATTCGCTCGTACGGGTATGCGTGCCCGGTGAAGACGAGTTCGCGCCGGGCGGGCGACGAGGACGGCCACGTACACGGATACGGCCCGGGCACGAGGAAACGGGGGGCGCATGACCACGGAAGCGCGCCACGCCCCCATTCCTCCGCGCCCCCCGAGGCCGCCCCGCTTCACGCCGCCCGCTCCCCGCTCCGGTGACCCCACGACCACGACGTCCGGCGAGCCCGCCACCGACCCGCCGGGACCCGGCGCGGCCGGGCGGCCCGACGGCGGCGGCACCGGTCCGGGCGGTGCTCCGGCCGCGGGCGGCGGGACGCCGGCTCCGGCCGCGGGCGGCCCCGGCAGCGCCCCCGCCGCCTCACGCGGCCCGGGCCGCTACGACTTCCGCCGCCGGGGCGCGGCGACCTCGACCGCGACCGGCACACGCGACACCGCCGGTGCGAGCGGTTCCTCCGGTGGCTTCGGAACCGGTGGCGCCGTGCGCGGCGGCTCCGGGGCCGATGCGGCATCCCCTGGCGTCTCCGGGGTTCTCGGGGCCGCTGGTGCCACTACTGCCGCTGGTGTCACCGCCGCGGGTGCCGCTCGTGCCACTGATGCCGATGCGCCGCGGACCTCGTCCCCGGCCGGCGCGCCCGGGGGACACCTGGGCGCACGCCCGTGGCGCGGCGGCGGCCCGGGCGCGTACCCGGGCCCGCGTACGCCCGCGCAGCGCACCGCGGGCCCGGTGACGGGCCCGGTGACCGCACCCCCGCCCCCGGCCTCGGCGCGGTTCCCGGACACGGCGCCCACAGTCGGGCGGGGCACCTCGGGCACCGCCTCCGGCGGCCCGGCCGGAAGCACGCCGGGGACGACCGGCCCCCTGCGCTCCGTCTCCGCGCCCCGGCCCCCCGCGGCCCCGGACGTGCCGCCGCGGCCGGTGGCCGCCCCACCGCGCCCCACCACCGCCCCCGCGTTCACCCCCTCCTCCCCGGACCCCGCGCTCTCCTGGAGCGCGATGGCGCCGCCCGGGCCCGAAGCCGTGCCCGAAGCCGTGCCCGTTCCCGGCACGGGCCGCCCCGTGGTGACGTTCGGCGAGCCCGACGTCCGCGGCCGGCGGGGCCGGGCGTGGCCGCCCGGCCTCCGGGTCGGGCCGCGGACCGCCGCGGCGGCCGCCTGCCTGGTCCTCGGCCTGGGACTCATCGGCGGCGCCGTCACCGGGAGCTGGCTCACCGGCGATCCGGCGCACGGCGACCCGGCCGGCAGCTTCGCCGCGGCCGGCGACCTGTGGCACAGCGTCCCCGTCGACCAGCTGTTCCCGCCCGTCGTCCAGGGGGACGGCGCCGGACCCGGCGGGGCCGACCGCACCTGGACCCGGATCGCGGTCGCGCCGGACAGCGGCTGCGCGGACGCCTTCGACCCGCTGCTGCGCAAGGCCCTCGCCCCCGTCGGCTGCGCCCGCCTGCTGCGCGCCACCTACACCGACGCGACCCAGAGCTACGTCACCACCGTCGGCCTGCTGTTCACCAAGGGCGACGCCCCCGCCATGCGCTCCCTCGCCGCCCGCTTCCGCACCGAGGGCCTGGGCCGCCGCACCGATCTGATGCCCCGGCCGTACGCGGCCAAGGGCACCGCCGCCGCCGGCTTCGGGAACCGGCAGCGCGCCTCCTGGACCGTCTCCGTGCTCACCGAGGCGCCCGTGGTCGTCTACGCGGTCTCCGGCTGGGCCGACGGCCGTACGGTCGACAGCCCGCAGCCCGCCGCCGAGGCGGCGCGGACCGGCGCCACCACCGCCCCCGGCCAGGCGGGCCTCGGCAACGAGGCCCAGGGCCTGGCCGACCGCATCGAGAGAGCGTTCCGCAGGACCGCCGACCCGGCCACGGAGAAGCCGTCGTGAAAACCGTCGCCAGAGCGGGCGCGGGCCTGCTGCTCGCCGCCTGTCTCGCCCTCGTCCCGTCCACCGCCGCGGTCGCCGACGGGATACGCGCCCAGCAGTGGGCGCTGGACGCCCTGCACACCCAGGAGGCGTGGCGCGTCACCAAGGGCGAGGGCGTCACCGTCGCCGTGCTCGACACCGGAGTCGAGGCCGACCACCCCGACCTCGCCGGGAACGTCCTCCCGGGCAAGGACATGATCGGCTTCGGCGCGGGCCCCGGGGACCGCGCCTGGGCCCGCCACGGCACCGCCATGGCCGGCATCATCGCCGGTCACGGCCATGGACCCGGGAACGCGGACGGGGTCATGGGCGTCGCCCCGGAGGCGCGGATCATGCCCGTGCGGGTGATCCTCGAGGACGGCGACTCCGCGCGCGGCCGGGCCCGTACCAGCCGCGGCAGCGCCCTCGCCGACGGCATCCGCTGGGCCACCGACCACGGCGCCGACGTCATCAACCTCTCCCTGGGCGACGACTCGGCCTCCGCGCACCCCGAACCCTCCGAGGACGAGGCGGTCCAGTACGCGCTGCGCAAGGGCGTCGTCGTGGTCGCCTCGGCCGGCAACGGCGGCGCCAAGGGCGACCACATCTCCTACCCGGCCGCCTATCCGGGCGTGATCGCCGCCACCGCCGTGGACCGCTACGGCACCCGGGCCGCCTTCTCCACCCGCCGCTGGTACGCCACGATCAGCGCGCCCGGCGTCGACGTGGTCATCGCCGACCCGGACCACAAGTACTACGAGGGCTGGGGCACGAGCGCCGCCTCCGCCTTCGTCTCCGGCGCCGTCGCCCTGGTGAAGGCCGCCCACCCCGGGCTGACCCCCGCGCAGATCAAGAAGCTCCTGGAGGACACGGCCCGCAACGCCCCCGTCGGCGGCCGGGACGACTCCCGCGGCTTCGGCTTCGTGGACCCGGTCGCCGCCATCAAGGCCGCCGACCGCATCTCCCCGCGGGGCCTGCACGCGGCGGCGTACGGCGACAAGTACTTCGGCCCCGGCCCCGACACCCCGGACTCCGGCGGTACCACCTCCGACTGGGCCGGCCCCCTCGCGGGCGGCACCGGAGCGGTCCTGCTGGCCGCCGCGACCGTCCTGCTGCGCGGGCGCCCCCACCGCAGGACCCTCACCTGACGGATCCCGGGGCGGACCGCCGCCGTAGGTGCTCCCCGGGCTGCTCCGAGGGGGTGAGCGCCGACACCGCCGCCCGTGCCGCCGCCTCGACCAGGGCGATGCCCTTGTCCTTCGTCTCGTTGCCGTGGGACAGCGCGGCGACCAGGTAGTCCTCGCCGCCGACCGTCACGCGCCCGACGCTGTTGACCACCCACAGGCCGGTCGCGTCCCGGGGCAGCCAGCCGTTCTTCAGCGCCCACGCCGAGCCGTCGGCCGCGGCCGACACACCCCAGTCCTGGTCCTCGGCGATCCGCTCCATCAGCCTGGCGACGTACGCCCGCGACCGCCGGGTCAGCCGCGAGTCCTCACCGAACACCTGCTCGAGCAGTGTGAGCTGGTCGGCCGCCGTGGTCCGGGTCAGGCCCCACAGCCCGCCGTCGCCGCCCGAGGTGGCCGTCAGCCCGAACCGCCGGTTCGCCGCGTCCAGCCCGGCCGCCCCGCCGACGGCCCGCCACAGGGCCGACGCCGCGTCGTTGTCGCTGTGCTCGATCATCGCGGTGGCGTACGCCCTCTCCCGGGCGGTCGGCCGACGGCCCGCGTCCTGCGCCCGCAGCAGCAGCGCGGCCAGGATGTCGACCTTGACGATGCTCGCCGTCTCGAACGACCCGCCGCCGAACACCGCCCGCGTGCCGGTGCCGGTGCCGGTGCCGGTGCCTGTGTCCGTGCCGGTGCGGAGCACCGCCACGGACACGGCGGCGCCGTCCGCCGCCGTCACCGGCCGCATCGCCGCGGCCAGCGCCGCCGCCGGGTCCGCGGCCCGCGCCGTCCCCTTGTCCACCGAAGCCCTCCCGCCGGTTCCCGACGCCGATCCCGGCACCGACGCCGATGCGCGTGCCGACGGGGACGACGATAGGGCGCCGGTGCCGTGCCCGGCGGAGTGCGCACGCCCCCCGTGCCCGGCCACCGCGGCCGTGCCGCCGGCCACGGCCGCGGTGGCGAGCAAGGCGCACAGCAGCGCCCGGCACCGGGAGGGACGGGCACGGCGGCCGTGACGGCGGCCCCGGCGCGCCCCGGGCGGCGAGGACCGCGACGCGGGCCGTGTGCCCGCGATGCTCCGGGCGCCGGCTGTGCGCGCCGTGGGACCGGTGTGAGATCCAGGTCAGGGCACCCTGAGAAAACTCTGAAGGACCCGGCGGGGCTAGGCTCGGGCACCGTGGCGAACGCGAAGAAGACCATCCCCGACCCCGGCTACTCCGACGACGACGGCTCCGCCGACCCCCGGCTGAGCGCCGCCCTCGCCGCCTGGGCCGAGGACCGCACCGCCGTCGGACCGGTGCTGGAGGCGCTCAAGGGCGCCCGGCTGCTGGTGCCCGTGGTGGCCGTGCTCGGCGAGGTGGAGCAGGACGAGAACGGGCTGCGCCGCGAGAAGACCAGCGACATGGCCGTACCCACCCTGAAGGCCGGCGGCCGCACCGCGCTGCCCGCCTTCACCTCCACCCACGCCCTGGCCCTGTGGGACCCGGGCGCCCGGCCCGTCGCCGTACCCCTGGAGCAGGCGCTGCTGGCCGCCGCGCACGAGAAGGCGGACACCGTCGTGCTGGACATGTCCGGCCCCGTGCCGTTCGAGCTGACCGGGCCCGCGCTGCTCGCGCTCGCCGAGGGCCGCACCACGACGGACCCGCTCGCCGACCCGGCCGTCCTCACCGCCGTGCGGGAGGCCGTGGCGGCCGAGCCGGCCGTGCTGCGCGCCCATCTGGGGCCGGGACGGTCCGACGGGACCCTCGCCCTCGTCCTCGACCCGGCCGCCCGGGCGGCCCCGGCCGACGCCGCCCGGGCCGTCGCCGGGCGCCTGGCCGCCAGCGAGACGCTGAGGGCCCGCCTGGTGCGCGGCCTCGACCTGGCACTGCTGCCGGCCGGGGCCACGCCGCCGGGCGAGCCCTTGTACGAGAGGTCCGCCGCCGGTACGTGAGGCGGGGTGAGCGGGGCGGGGGACCGGGCGGGAGCGGGTCAGCCGTAGACCGGCCCGGTGTACTTCTCGCCCGGGCCCTGGCCCGGCTCGTCCGGGACCACCGACGCCTCGCGGAAGGCCAGCTGCAGCGACTTCAGGCCGTCGCGCAGCGGCGCCGCGTGGAAGGAGCTGATCTCGGTCGCGCTCGCGTCCAGCAGGCCGGCCAGGGCGGTCACCAGCTTGCGGGCCTCGTCCAGGTCCTTGTACTTGTCGCCCTCCTCGGTCAGACCGAGCTTCACGGCGGCGGCGCTCATCAGGTTGACGGCGACCGTCACGATCACCTCGACGGCGGGGACCTCCGCGATGTCGCGGGCCATGGCGTCGAAGTCGGGGTTGCCGGGGTTGCCGGGGGTCCCGGAGGTCTCGGGGGACTCCGAGGGGGAGGTGTCACTCATGCCCCACACGATAGGGGCAGCGCCTCCCGTCGCCCCAGCGAGCCCCGGGCAGCCGGCTCCACGGAGCCCCCACCGGGCTCCACCAGCCCTGCCGAGCCCCACCGGGCCCCGCCCGCCCCGATTGGCCGTCGTCCTTCGTTGCTGCTAGCCTTGTGGGACGACCGGCTGGACATGTATGTGCCCGGCCCACAAGTGGAGGCTCCGATCTCCCACCTGACCGTCCCCCGGGACGGCGGGTCACCGGTCAGGCGGCCACCACCGTTCCGTACGGACGGTGGAGTCGCCCGAAAGTGCGCCCCGCGGATCATCGCGCGGTGCTCCGGAACGTTCGGAGTCCCGCCTGTGTTCCGTCCGGGGCATTTTTCATGCGCCGCGGCGGTTGGTCACCATGTCATCCAGACATACGCGGTCGTCCGCCAGGCGACCGTATGGTGCTACCGAGGAGGATCCATCAGCGCCGAGCCCCGCATCAACGACCGGATTCGCGTTCCCGAGGTGCGACTTGTCGGTCCCAGTGGCGAGCAGGTCGGCATCGTGCCGCTCGCGAAGGCACTGGAGCTTGCGCAGGAGTACGACCTGGACCTGGTCGAGGTCGCGGCGAACGCCCGTCCGCCCGTGTGCAAGCTCATGGACTACGGGAAGTTCAAGTACGAGTCGGCCATGAAGGCCCGTGAGGCGCGCAAGAACCAGGCGCACACGGTCATCAAGGAGATGAAGCTCCGGCCGAAGATCGACCCGCACGACTATGACACCAAGAAGGGTCACGTCGTCCGGTTCCTCAAGCAGGGCGACAAGGTCAAGATCACGATCATGTTCCGTGGTCGCGAGCAGTCCCGGCCCGAGCTGGGCTACCGGCTGCTGCAGCGGCTCGCGGAGGACGTCCAGGACCTCGGTTTCGTGGAGTCGAACCCGAAGCAGGACGGCCGCAACATGATCATGGTTCTCGGTCCGCACAAGAAGAAGACCGAGGCGATGGCCGAGGCCCGCCAGGCGCAGGAAGCCCGCAAGGCGGAAGCGAAGGCCAACCCCGGCAAGTCGCAGAACGCCGCGGACTCCGGGAACGCCGCGGAGACCGAGGCCCCTGCCGAGGCTTCCGCCGAGGCGTGATCCCGGGACGCACGTCCCAGGTAACCGATACAAGAGCGACGCTCCAACCATCGTGCCCGGTTTTCGCGACCGGGCACCGGAGCGCCACCCAGAGGAGAGAACGGCGCTATGCCGAAGAACAAGTCGCACAGCGGTGCCAGCAAGCGCTTCAAGGTCACCGGCTCCGGCAAGGTGCTCCGTGAGCGCGCCGGCAAGCGCCACCTGCTCGAGCACAAGTCGTCCCGTCTGACGCGTCGGCTCACCGGCAACGCCGAGATGGCCCCGGGCGACGCCAAGAAGATCAAGAAGCTTCTCGGCAAGTGACGCGGCGGCGCGGGACCGGACCCAGGTCGCCGCGCGCCGCACGCCAGGACCGGGACCCAATCGTTTCCGGGCCGTGTGAGGACACCCACGGCCCCGCTACAAGGAGTTAACAAGTGGCACGCGTCAAGCGGGCAGTCAACGCCCACAAGAAGCGCCGGGCGATCCTCGAGCAGGCCTCCGGCTACCGCGGTCAGCGCTCGCGCCTGTACCGCAAGGCCAAGGAGCAGGTCACCCACTCGCTGGTCTACAACTACAACGACCGCAAGAAGCGCAAGGGTGACTTCCGGCAGCTGTGGATCCAGCGCATCAACGCCGCCGCCCGCGCCAACGGCATCACGTACAACCGCTTCATCCAGGGTCTGAAGGCCGCGAACGTCGAGGTCGACCGCAAGATCCTGGCCGAGCTGGCCGTCAACGACGCGAACGCGTTCGCCGCGCTCGTCGAGGTCGCCCAGAAGGCCCTGCCGAGCGACGTCAACGCGCCGAAGGCCGCGTGACACCGCACCGGCCCTGAGCCGACCGCCGCAGGACCCGCAAGCTCCGGCTTGCGGGTCCTGCTGCTGCCGGTGCCCCTGTTCCCCGGCCGCGGGTCCGCCGTGACCGGTCGCGCCCATCCCGCGCCCCCGAGGGCGTCGCAGCCCGCGCCGAGTTGTCTGTGAAGGTGAAGCATGTTCCCCGCCGGTCACGAGCCGATCTCCCCCCGCTCGCCCCGGGTGCAGGCCGCCCGCCGGCTGGCCAGGCGGAACTTCCGGGGGAAGGAGCGGCTGTTCCTCGCCGAGGGGCCGCAGGCCGTGCGGGAGGCCACCGCCCATCGCGCGGCCGGCGGCGGCGCCACGCTCGCCGAGCTGTTCGCGACGCCCGACGCCGCCGAGCGGTACGCCGACATCGTGCGGCGGGCCCGGGACTCCGGCGCCCGCATCCACCTCGCCGCGGACGCCGTCATCGCCGACATCTCCACCACCGTCACCCCGCAGGGCCTGGTCGGCGTCTGCCGCTTCCTCGACACCCCGTTCGAGGAGATCCTCTCCGCCCGCCCCCGCCTGGTCGCCGTCCTCGCGCACGTCCGCGACCCCGGCAACGCCGGGACCGTCCTGCGCTGCGCCGACGCCGCCGGGGCGGACGCCGTGGTGCTCACCGACGCCTCCGTGGACCTGTACAACCCCAAGGCCGTGCGCGCCTCCGTCGGCTCGCTGTTCCACCTGCCCGTCGCCGTCGGCGTCCCCGTGGAGCGGGCGATGGAGGGCCTGAAGAACGCCGGGGTGCGCATCCTCGCCGCCGACGGAGCGGGCGAGCAGGACCTCGACGACGAGCTCGACAAGGGCACCATGGGCGGCCCCACCGCCTGGGTGTTCGGCAACGAGGCCTGGGGCCTGCCCGAGGAGACCCGGGCGCTCGCCGACGCCGTCGTACGCGTCCCGATCCACGGAAAGGCCGAGAGTCTGAACCTCGCGACGGCCGCCGCCGTATGTCTCTACGCGTCCGCGCGTGCACAGCGCGCCGCCGGAGGGTGCCGCTCCGTCACCGAGAGCTAGTAGGGTGACCAGCTCGGGGGCCCTCTGCGTCGGAGAGGTGGGGTACGGGGATGGGTGTCGGCACGAGCAGCGCACCGGGCACACGGGACACGCGCCGCCCGCCCGCGCCACGGCACGGTGATCCGGCCGGGCCCGGCGTCGACCCCGACGACCTGCCCGACGGCCTGGTGATCGCCGACGAGCACGGCCGGGTGGTGTGCTTCAACGCCGCCGCCGCCCGCATCACCGCCGTCCCCGCCGAGCAGGCCCTCGGGCAGCCGCTGGAGAAGGCCCTGCCCCTGGAGGACCTGGAGGGGCGGCGCTGGTGGCAGCTGACCGACCCCTACGGCGGGCTCGCCATCCGCGTCGGGCAGCCCGAGCGCAACCTGCTGCTGCACGGCGGCCACGAGGTCCTCGTGTCGGCCCGGTACGTGCGCGCGCACCCCACCGGGCCCGTCCGCCGGGTGGTGGTCAGCCTGCGGGACACCGAGGCCCGCCGGCGCACCGAGCGCTCCCACGCCGAGCTGATCGCCACCGTCGCCCACGAGCTGCGCTCGCCCCTGACCTCCGTCAAGGGCTTCACCGCGACCCTGCTCGCCAAGTGGGAACGGTTCACCGACGACCAGAAGCGGCTGATGCTGGAGACCGTCGACGCCGACGCCGACCGCGTCACCCGGCTGATCGCCGAACTGCTCGACATCTCCCGCATCGACTCCGGCCGGCTCGAGGTGCGCCGCCAGCTCGTCGACATCGGCGCCGCCGTGGGCCGCCACATCCAGGCGTACGTCGCCGCCGGCCAGCCCGCCGACCGCTTCCTGCTGCGCATCGAACAGCCGCTGCCCGCGCTGTGGGCGGACCCGGACAAGATCGACCAGGTGCTGAGCAACCTCCTGGAAAATGCCGTGCGGCACGGCGAGGGAACCGTCACCATTGACATCGCGCCCGCGGCGTCCCCCCGTGAGGGGGAGCACGCCGGTACGTCGGTCATGGTGAGCGACGAGGGGCCCGGCATCCCGGAGGAGTCCATGAACCGCGTCTTCACCCGCTTCTGGCGGGGCAGCAAACGCGGCGGCACCGGCCTCGGGCTCTACATCGTCAAGGGCATCGTCGAGGCGCACGGCGGCACCATCACGGTCGGACGCGCCCCCGGCGGCGGCGCGCGGTTCCGATTTACCCTGCCCGTGGGCACGCCGGCACACCTGCTCTGATCCCGGCGCCGCACCCACGGGCGCATTCGCTCGGTCCAGCCCCGTTAGACTCGGCCTTTGGCACCTTTGTGTCCCACCACTGGAGACGGAAACGTCCACGAGCCGGTGCGGGGGACTGTCAGCCTGGGGCCACCTCCCAGCGTCGGCTGGGAACAATCGGAAGCACGGGAAGAGATGTCGGCACCCAATAAGTCGTACGACCCTGTCGAGGTCGAGGCGTTGAAACCGGAAGAGATCGAGCGCATGCGGGACGAGGCGCTCGCCGCCTTCGCCGCCGCGGACTCCCTCGACGCGCTCCACGAGGCCAAGGTCGCCCACACCGGCCCCGCCTCCCCGCTGGCCCTCGCCAACCGCGAGATCGGCGCCCTGCCCCCGCACGCCAAGGCGGACGCCGGCAAGCGCGTCGGCATGGCCCGCGGCGCGGTGAACAAGGCCCTCGCCGCCCGCCAGGCCGAACTGGAGGCGGAGCGGGACGCCCGCGTGCTGGTGGAGGAGGACGTCGACGTCACGCTGCCGTACGACCGCGTCCCGGCCGGCGCCCGGCACCCGCTGACCACGCTGTCGGAGCGCATCGAGGACATCTTCGTGGCCATGGGCTACGAGGTCGCCGAGGGCCCGCAGGTCGAGGCGGAGTGGTTCAACTTCGACGCCCTCAACATCGGCCCGGACCACCCGGCCCGCGGCGAGGCCGACACCTTCTTCGTGCAGGGCCCCGAGGGCGGCACCGAGTCCGGCGTCGTCCTGCGCACCCACACCTCGCCGGTGCAGATCCGCTCCCTGCTGGAGCGCGAACTGCCGGTCTACGTGATCTGCCCCGGCCGCGTGTACCGCACCGACGAGCTGGACGCCACCCACACGCCCGTCTTTCACCAGGTCGAGCTGCTCGCCGTGGACGAGGGCCTGACCATGGCCGACCTCAAGGGCACCCTGGACCACATGGTCCAGTCACTGTTCGGTGAGGGCATGAAGACCCGGCTGCGGCCGAACTTCTTCCCCTTCACCGAGCCGAGCGCCGAGATGGACATGCTCTGCTACGTGTGCAAGGGCGAGTCCGTCGGCAACCCGGACCGGCCCTGCCGCACCTGCTCCTCCGAGGGCTGGATCGAGCTGGGCGGCTGCGGCATGGTCAACCCGCGGGTGCTCGTCGCCTGCGGCGTCGACCCGGAGAAGTACAGCGGCTTCGCCTTCGGGTTCGGCATCGAGCGGATGCTGATGTTCCGCCACAACGTCGAGGACATGAGAGACATGGTCGAGGGTGACGTCCGGTTCACCCGGCCGTTCGGGATGGAGATCTGATGCGGGTCCCGCTTTCCTGGCTGCGGGAGTACGTCGACCTGCCGGCGACGGAGTCCGGGCGCGACGTCCAGGCCAAGCTCATTGCGGCCGGTCTCGAGGTGGAGACGGTCGAGCAGCTCGGCGCCGACCTCAAGGGCCCCCTCGTGGTCGGCCAGGTGCTGACCATCGAGGAGCTGGAGGGCTTCAAGAAGCCGATCCGCTTCTGCACCGTCGACGTCGGGCAGGCCAACGGCACCGGCGAGCCCCAGGAGATCGTCTGCGGCGCCCGCAACTTCGCCGTCGGCGACAAGGTCGTCGTGGTCCTCCCCGGCGCAGTGCTGCCCGGCGGCTTCGCGATCAGCGCCCGCAAGACCTACGGCAGGGTCTCGCACGGCATGATCTGCTCCAGCGACGAGCTGGGCATGGGCGACGACGGCAGCCACGGCATCATCGTGCTGCCGCCGGAGACCGAGGTCGGCAAGGACGCCATCGAGCTGCTCGAACTGGTCGACGAGGTCCTCGACATCGCCGTCACCCCCGACCGCGGCTACTGCCTGTCGATGCGCGGCGTGGCCCGCGAGACCGCCATCGCCTACGGCCTGCCGCTGCGCGACCCGGCGCTGCTCGACGTGCCCGCGCCGAACGCCTTCGGCTACCCGGTGGAGATCTCCGAGCCGCTCGGCTGCGACCGCTTCACCGCCCGCACCGTCAGCGGTCTGGACCCCGAGGCACGCTCCCCGATCTGGCTGCAGCGCCGCCTGCAGAAGGCCGGCATGCGCCCGATCTCGCTCGCCGTCGACGTCACCAACTACGTGATGCTCGAACTGGGCCAGCCCCTGCACGCCTACGACCGCGCCCGCGTCCAGGGCACGATCGGCGTGCGCCGGGCCGAGGAGGGCGAGAAGTTCACCACCCTCGACGGCGTCAAGCGCACCCTGCACGCCGAGGACCTGGTCATCACCGACGAGCGGGGCCCGATCGGCCTGGCCGGCGTGATGGGCGGCGCCCACACGGAGATCGACGACACCGAGGGCACCACCACCGACGTCGTCATCGAGGCCGCCCACTTCGACCAGGTCTCCATCGCGCGCACCGCCCGCCGCCACAAGCTGTCCTCGGAGGCCTCCCGCCGCTTCGAGCGGGGCGTCGACCCGCAGGCCGCGTCCGCCGCGGCCCAGCGCACCGTCGACCTGCTGGTGCTGCTCGCGGGCGGCACGGCCGACGCGGGCGTCACCGAGGTCGTCACGCCCTCCGCGCCGCGCACCATCACCATCCCGGCGGACCACCCCGACAAGGTCGCGGGCGTCCGGTACGGCCGCGAGACCGTCGTGCGCCGGCTCCAGGAGGTCGGCTGCGACGTCGTGGGAGTGGACGAGCTGGTCGTCACCCCTCCGTCCTGGCGGCCCGACCTGACCGACCCCAACGACCTCGCCGAAGAGGTCATCCGGCTGGAGGGCTACGAGAACCTGCCCTCCACCCTGCCCAAGCCGCCCTCCGGCCGCGGCCTGACGCACCGTCAGCGGCTGCACCGCCGGGTCGGCCGCGCGCTGGCCGGCGCGGGCTACGTCGAGGCGCCCGCCTACCCGTTCGTCGGCGAGCAGATCTTCGACCAGCTCGGCCTGGAGGCCGGCGACCCGGCCCGCCGCGTGGTGCGGCTGACCAACCCGCTCAGCGACGAGGAGCCGGCGCTGCGCACCACGCTGCTGCCCGGCCTGCTCGCCGCGCTGCGCCGCAACGACGGCCGCGGCAGCCACGACCTGGCGCTGTTCGAGACGGGGCTGGTCTTCCACCCGCGCGAGGAGCAGCGGACCGCGCCGCGCCTGCCCGTCGACCGGCGCCCCACCGACGAGGAGATCGCCGAGCTGACCGCCGCGCTGCCCGAGCAGCCGCGGCACGTGGCCGTGGTCCTCGCGGGCGCCCGCGAGCAGTCCGGCTGGTGGGGCAAGGGCCGCCCCGCCGACTGGGCCGACGCCGTCGAGGCCGCGCGCGTCGTCGCCCGCGAGTCCGGGGCCGAACTCATCGTCCGCAAGGGCCGGTACGGGCCGTGGCACCCGGGCCGCTGCGCCGAGCTCGCGGTCGCCGTGGACGGCGCCGAGCGGGTCGTGGGCCACGCGGGCGAACTGCACCCGCGCGTGGTCAAGGCGCTGGGGCTGCCCGCGCGCACCTGCGCGATGGAGCTGAACCTGGACGCCCTCGAGGAGGCCGGCGACGACACCCCGCAGGCGCCGTCCATCTCCACCTTCCCGGTCGCCACGCAGGACGTCGCGCTCGTCGTCGGCAAGCCGGTGCCGGCCGCCGAGGTCGAGGCCGCGCTGCGCGAGGGCGCCGGTGAACTGCTGGAGTCCCTGCGCCTGTTCGACGTGTACGAGAACGCCGAGCAGCTCGGCGAGGGCCGCAAGTCGCTGGCGTACGCGCTGCGCTTCCGCGCCCCCGACCGCACGCTGACGGTCGACGAGGCGTCGGCGGCCCGGGACGCGGCGGTGGCGCTGGCCGCCGAGCGCACGGGCGCGGAGCTGCGCGGCTAGTTCACAGGGCACGGCCGGTTCGGCGGACAGGGGGGCGGATTCTTCCGCCCCCCTGTCCGATGTCCGCTCCTGTCCGGCGTCCGCCCCGGTCCGGTGTGCGAGGCACCGGCGGCCGGCCGTCCGCCCCGCCACGGAGTGTCGGGCAGGCGGCGGAGCGGACGGCACGGCCCCGGGCCGCCGCACTGTACGAGGGGGAGCCGGCGGCCCGTCCGGCCTCTTGACGAGGCATCTCAGTCAATCGGCTGGAAACTCTCCGCGACAGCGCGCACACGGTGCGGATGCGCGCACTCGCTTCACACCCCGTGTGAAGGGCGACGCACTACTCTGTGCGCACCGATCCACCGGGGGGCCTGGGATGCAGCCCAACACTCTGCTCGACGCGATCCTGGACGAGGCCGGCATCTCGCACGCGGGCCTGGCCGCGCACGTCAACCAGGCGGGGCGGGCACGCGGACTGGCGCTGAGGTACGAACACACCGCCGTGGCACGGTGGTTGAAGGGCCAGCGCCCGCGCGGGCAGGTGCCGGACCTGATCTGCGAGGTGCTCGCCGCCCGGCTGCACCGGCCCGTCACGCTCGACGACATCGGCCTGGGCGTGCCCGGCGAGCCCGCCGCCCCGCACGGCACCACGCTCTCCGGCTTCGTCGAGCGCGCCACCGCCCTGTGGCGCTCCGACGAGCAGCAGCGCCCGCACATCCTGGGCGCCCCCGCGGTGACCGGCACGCCCGCGGTGATGCCGGTGTGGGAGTGGGAGAACCCGCCCGAGGACGTCGACGTCTCCCGCGGCGGCCGGCACCGGGTGACCCCCGCCGACCTCGAGATGCTGCGGGCCGCCCGCACCCACTACGAGCAGATGTACCGCAAGGCCGGCGGCATCGCGACCCGCAGCCGTGTCGTGGGCTTCCTCAACGCCGAGGCCGCGCCGCTGCTGCGCGGCAGCTACACCGACGCCACCGGCCGCCAACTCCACCGCGCCACGGGGGGCTTGGTGGCCATCGCGGGCATCTGCGCCTACGACTCCGACGCGCACGGACTGGCCCAGCGCTACTTCCACCAGGCGCTGCGGCTCGCCAAGGCCAGCGGGGACCGCGGACTGGGCGCGTACGTGATAGCGCTGCTGGTCAACCAGTCGCTGTTCATGCGGGAGTTCCGCCAGGCCGTCGCCTTCGCGGAGGCCGCGCTGCGCGCCGCCGGCCGGCACATCACCCCCGCGCTGGCCACCGACCTGTACGCGATGCAGGCCAAGGCGTACGCCCACCTCGGCGACGGCACGAGCGCGCTGTCGTGCATCCGGCGCGCCGAACAGTCCGCCGAACGCATCCGGCGCGGTCACGAGCCCGACGAGACCGGCTATGTCCAGCCCGGACTGGTGAACGTGCAGGTGGCGGAGGCGCTGCTGAGCCTCGGCGACCTGGCGGCGGCGGCCGAGCACGCCACCGCCGCCGTGGACAACCCGGCGCACGACCGCGGCCGGGTGCACCGCCTGGCCATGCTCAGCACGGTCCAGCTGCGCCAGGGCAACGCCGAGGAGGCGGTGGCCAACGCGGTGCGGATGGCCGAGCAGGCGCGGGGGATGGAGTCGCGGCGGCTGCGCGACCGGCTGCGCGCGGTGCGCGAGCACCTGGTGCGCAGCGGCTGCGCCGGCACCGCGGAGGCGGCCGAACTCATCGACGGGGCGCTGCGCGTGCCGCTGTGAGGGCCGCCGCGCGCCGTGCGCGGCCGAGTGTGCGCCTGCTGCCGGACCCGTGCGGCTGCGATATTGCCACTGACCCGACGGAAGGTGGCAGAACCGTGCAGTGGACGAAACAGAACGAACAAACTGTGTATGAAAACCGCTGGTTCACCGTCAACCTCGCGGATGTGGAGCTGCCGGACGGCCGGCACCTCGACCACTTCCTCATACGGCTGCGGCCCGTCGCCGTGGCCACGGTGGTCAACGCGTCCAACGAGGTCCTGCTGCTGTGGCGGCACCGCTTCATCACCGACAGCTGGGGGTGGGAACTCGCGGCCGGCGTCGTCGAGGACGGCGAGGACGTCGCACGCGCGGCGGCCAGGGAACTGGAGGAGGAGACCGGCTGGCGGCCCGGACCCCTGCACCACCTCATGACCGTGGAACCGTCCAACGGTCTCACCGACGCCCGGCACCACATCTACTGGACGGAGGCGGGCGAGTACGTCGGGCACCCCGTGGACGACTTCGAGTCCGACCGCCGCGAGTGGGTACCCCTCAAGCTCGTCCCCGACATGATCGCCCGCGGCGAGGTCCCGGCCGCGAACATGGCCGCCGCGCTGCTCCTGCTGCACCACCTCAGGCTCGGCTGAGAGGGAGCCCGGCCGGACCGGGCCGCACACCCGGACCGGCCCGCACCCGGACCGGCCCGCAACCGGACCGGCCCGTACACCCGGATCGCCCCGGACCGTCACGGCCCGGCGACCCGTCCCGGCACCGTCCCCCGCCGCACGGTGCCGGGCACGCGCGCCGCGCCCCGCGGGGCCGGTCAGCCGTAGGTGTAGAAGCCCGAGCCGCTCTTGCGGCCCAGCCGCCCCGCGTCCACCATCCGCTGGAGCAGCGGCGGCGCGGCGTACAGCGGCTCCTTGTACTCCTCGTACATGCTCTGCGCCACCGAGGCGACCGTGTCCAGGCCGATCAGGTCGGACAGCTTCAGCGGGCCCATCGGGTGGGCGCAGCCCAGCTCCATGCCGTTGTCGATGTCCTCGCGGCTGGCGATGCCCGACTCGAACATCCGGATGGCGGAGAGCAGGTACGGGATCAGCAGCGCGTTCACCACGAAGCCGGAGCGGTCCTGGGCGCGGATCGCGTGCTTGCCCAGCACCTTCTCGGCGAACAGCTGCGCGCGGCTCAGCGTGCCCTCGGAGGTGGTGAGCGCCGGGATCAGCTCGACCAGCTTCTGCACCGGGGCCGGGTTGAAGAAGTGGACGCCGATGACCTGGTCGGGCCGTGCGGTGGCGACGGCCAGCCTCACCAGCGGGATCGAGGAGGTGTTGGAGGCGAGGATCGCGTCCGGGCGGGTCACCACCTGGTCGAGGACCTGGAAGATCTCGGTCTTGACCTGCTCGTTCTCCACCACGGCCTCGATCACGAGATCGCGGTCGGCGAACTCGCCGAGGTCGGTGGTGAAGCTCAGCCGCGCCTGCGTCGCGTCCCGCTCCTCCTCGGTGATCTTGCCGCGCTCGGCCGCCTTGGACAGGGAGTTGAACAGCCGGGTGCGGCCGATCTCCAGGGCCTCGCCGGTGGTCTCGGCGACCCTCACGTCCAGGCCGGCCCGGGCGCACACCTCGGCGATGCCCGCACCCATCTGGCCGCAGCCCACCACTCCGACGCGTTCGATGTCGGTCACATCGTCCTCTTTCGCTGATCTACGGCTGTGGCAGGCGGCCCGTTGGTGTGGTGCCTGCTCCGATCGTGCACGTTACCCCCGTCGTGACGATGATCGATCGTCCGGGTCGTGCATGCTGGCCCCGTACACGATCCGTGACCGGGCGGATCCAGGGCGTGCGGGGGTCGCGGATGGACCGAGTGACACGACGGGCGTTCACCGTGGCCGCGCTGTCCACGCTGGCCGCGGCCGGGGACGCGACGGCAGCCCGCGGGCGTCCCGGCCCCGTGGCCGGGACGACACCCCGCCCGCGCCCGGCCGGCGGCACGGCGCACCGGCCGGCGGCGGGCGGCGCGCCGGACCCGCGTCCCCTCACCGGCGCGCGCGGCGGGCGCGCCGTCACCGAGATGCGCGGGATGTGGCTGGCGACCGTGGCCAACCACGACTTCCCCTCCCGCACGGGGCTCAGCGCGGCCCGCCAGCGCCGGGAGCTGACCGCGCTGCTGGACGCGGCCGTGCGCCACCGTCTGAACACGGTGATCCTCCAGGTGCGCCCGACGGCCGACGCGCTGTGGCCCTCGCCCCACGAGCCCTGGTCGGAGTACCTGACCGGGACCCAGGGCCGCGATCCCGGCTGGGACCCGCTCGGCACCGCCGTCCGGGAGGCCCACGCCCGCGGGCTCCAGCTGCACGCCTGGTTCAACCCGTACCGGATCGCCCTGCACGCCGACCCGGCCCGGCTGGCCGCCTCCCATCCGGCCCGCAGGCACCCGGACTGGGTGGTGCGCCACGGCGGGAAGCTCTACTACGACCCCGGACTGCCCGAGGTCCGGGCCTTCGTCCAGCGGGCGATGCTCGACGCGGTGGAGCGGTACCCCGTGGACGGCGTCCACTTCGACGACTACTTCTACCCCTATCCGGTGGCCGGGCAGTCCTTCGACGACGACGTCTCCTACGACCGTCACGGCGGGGGCTTCCCGAGCCGGGCCGCCTGGCGCCGGGACAACGTGGACCGGCTGGTCCGTGAGACGGCGGCCGGCGTCCGGCGGGTCCGCCCCGGCACCCGGTTCGGGATCAGCCCCTTCGGCGTGTGGCGCAACGCCTCGACCGACCCGCGCGGCTCGGACACGCGGGCGGGCGTGCAGACGTACGACGACCTGTACGCGGACACCCGCACCTGGGTGCGGAAGGGCTGGATCGACTACGTCGTGCCGCAGCTGTACTGGAGCATCGGCTTCGCCGCCGCCGACTACGCGACCCTGGTCGACTGGTGGGCCCGGGTGGCGCGGGGCAGCCGTACCCGGCTGTACGTGGGGGAGGCGCTGTACAAGGCGGGTGACGCGGCCCAGGGGGCGGCCTGGCGGAACCCCGGCGAGCTCTCCCGCCACCTCACCCTCGCCGGCGCCCGTCCCGAGGTGCGCGGACACGTGTACTTCTCGGCCGGTCAGGTCGCGTCCGACCCGGCCGGCGCGCTGGCCCGGGTGGTCGCCGACCACTACCGTCGGCCCGCCCACGCCCCGCGCTGATCCGCCGCCCGGCACGCCCGTCCGGACACGCCGCCCGGCACGCCCGCCCGGACACGCCGCCCGGCACGCCCGCCACGACCCGCCGCCGCCCGGACACACCGCGAAGGCCGGTCCGGGCGGTGTCTCGTCCGGACGGCCGGAGGGCCGTGCGAGACGAGACGCCGGCCGTCCGGCCGATCACGGGGCGGTTGCAGGAGCCGGCCGACGGCCGGCACGTCCGGATCCGCCGGTGACGGACCCGGAGGGGATCCAGGGCGGATCAGGGCGTGTAACGCCCTAGTGGTGTTCCATTTCCTTGCGGCGGTCGTCCTTGTGACGGACCTGGCAGTCGGGTCCGGGGGACATCACGGCCTCGCGCCCGTCGGAGAAGCGGACGCGGTAGGGCGGGTTGCCCTCCGGGCCCATCACTTCGACGACCTCGGTGACCTGGTCGTGCTGGCCGACCACCCTGCCGTGCTGGACAAGCTGGTCGCCCACGGATGCGCGCATCTGCGGAGCCTCCTCACCATGTGCGGGAGCAGCGGTCCTCGGCTTCGAGTCTACGGCGTGCGGCCCGGCCGGGCCCGGTGTGCGCACCGCCCGGTCGCGACCGGTGCGGCGCACCGCTCAGCCCCGTGCCCGCTGGGTGACGGCGATGCACACCAGAACGGCGGCGGCCGTCAGCGGGGCGGCCGGCGTCAGGTGCTCGCCGAGGAGCAGCACCGACCACACCAGTGTGAGCAGCGGCTGTGCCAGCTGCAACTGGCTGGCCCTGGCGATCCCGGCCGCCGCCAGACCCCGGTACCAGACGACCAGCCCGAGGAACTGCGAGCCCACCGCCACCCACAGCAGCCCGGCCACGCCGTGCGCGGTCAGGTGCACCGGTTCCCGGGCCAGGGCGAGCGCGGCGCCGGGCACGGCCAGCGGCAGGCACAGCACCAGCGCCCAGCCGATCACCTGCCAGCCGGGCATGACCCGGGCCAGCCGGCCGCCCTCGGTGTACCCGGCGGCGCAGACCAGCAGGGCCGCGACGAGATATCCGTCGGCGGCGGTCAGCGCGCCGCCGCCCTGCCGGACGGTGAAGGCGGCCACGGCCGCGGCTCCCGCCACCGCGGCCACCCAGAAGGTGCGCGAGGGACGGGCGCCGACGCGCAGCGCGGACAGCAGCGCCGTGGTGAGCGGCAGCAGACCGACGACCACGGCGGCGTGCGCGGTGGTGGAGGTGCGCAGGGCGAGCGTGGTCAGCAGCGGGAAGCCGAACACCACCCCGGCGGCGACCACCGCGAGGCCCGGCCAGTGACGGCGGGCGGGCGGCGGTACGCGCAGCGCCAGCAGGCAGCCGCCCGCGACGACCGCGGCCAGCACACTGCGCACGGCCACCAGCGACCAGGGCCCGAAGCTCTCCAGCCCCCAGGCGGTGGCGGGGAAGGTGAGCGAGAAGGCGAGCACGCCGAGGGCGGCCTGGAACAGCCCGGCACGGCCGGTCCGTCCGGCGGCCGCACCGCCGGACCGCCGCCAGGACCGCCCTGCCCGGCCGGTGTGGTCCGTGCGCTCCGTGCGGTCCGTCGGGTCAGTGCGGTCCGTGCGGCCGTGCGGATCCGACGGGGCCGGCGGGGTGCCCACCGCTATCGCGGCGCGCGGAGTAGCGCTACTGTGTACTCTCATGAACCAGGGTAGCAGTGTCAACGAGCTCGCGGAAAAGCTGCGCAAGGAGCTCAACCGCTACTCACCCGGCGGAAAGCTGCCGTCCAGCCGGGCCCTGGTGGAGCGGTACCGGGTGAGTCCGGTGACGGTCTCCCGCGCCCTGGCGCGGCTCGCGGCCGAGGGGCTGGTGGTCACCCGCCCCGGCGCGGGGGCGTTCCGCGCGCAGCCGGATCCGGCGACGGCCGCCCGGGCGGGCGACACCTCCTGGCAGGAGGTCGCCCTCAGCGCCGACGGCGCCGGCGACCTCGTCCCGCGCACGGTGGACGCCTCCGGCGTCGTCGTCTCGCTCGCCGCGCCGCCGCCCGGGGTGATCGAGTTCAACGGCGGGTATCTGCACCCGTCCCTGCAGCCCGAACGGGCCATGGCCGCCGCGCTCGCCCGGGCCGGCCGCCGCCCCGGCGCCTGGGGCCGGCCGCCGCTGGACGGGTTGCCGGAGCTGCGCGAGTGGTTCGCCCGCCGCATCGGCGGGCCCGGCGGCGGACTGTCCGCCGCCGAGGTGCTGATCGCGGCCGGCGGGCAGTCCGCGCTGACCACCGCCCTGCGTGCGCTGGCCCCGCCCGGCGCCCCGGTGCTGGTGGAGTCGCCCACCTATCCGGGCATGCTGGCCATCGCCCGGGCCGGTGGACTGCGGCCCGTGCCGGTGCCGGTCGACCCGGACGGGGTGCGGCCCGACCTGCTGGCGGCCGCCTTCCGGGCGACCGGGGCACGGGTGTTCGTCTGCCAGCCGCTGTTCCAGAACCCCACGGGGGCGGTGCTCGCCCCCGCGCGGCGGGCCGAGGTACTGCGCACCGCCCGCGAGGCCGGCGCCTTCGTCGTCGAGGACGACTTCGTACGGCGCCTCGTGCACGAGGACGCCGGGCCGCTCCCGCCGCCGCTGGCCGCCGACGACGAGGACGGGGTCGTGGTGCACGTCGGCTCGCTGACCAAGGCGACCTCGCCCAGCTTCCGGGTGAGCGCGCTGGCCGCCCGCGGCCCGGTGCTCCAGCGGCTGCGCGCGATCCAGGTGGTGGACGCCTTCTTCGTGCCCCGGCCGCTGCAGGAGGCGGCCCTGGAACTGGTCGGCTCGCCCGCCTGGCCCCGCCATCTGCGCTCCATGTCGGCCGAGCTGACCGCCCGCCGCAACGCCATGACCGGCGCGCTGCGCCACCGGCTGCCCGAACTCGCCCTCCCGCACATCCCCTCCGGCGGCTACCACCTGTGGCTGCGCCTGCCCGACGGCACCGACGAGGCCGCCCTGACCGCCGCCGCCCTGCGCGCCGGCGTGGCGCTCACCCCCGGCCGCCCCTACTTCAGCGCCGAGCCCCCGGCCGCCCACCTCCGCCTGAGCTTCGCCGCGGTGGCCGGCACGGCCGAGATCACCGAGGGCGTACGCCGGCTGCGCGCGGCCTGTGACGAGGTGCTGTGAGCCTGCCCGGCGAGCGGCCCGCGACGGGGCGCCGTGGGCCTGCCCGGCGAGCGGCCCGCGACGGGGCCGCCGTGAGCCCGTCGGCGGCGAAACCGCCTCGACAACGATCACCGCGGCCTGCCAGTCTCCCGGCATGACCGACATCCCGCGCCTCGCCGACGGATACGAGATCTCCACGGACCCCGCCCGGATCGACGCCGGCCGCGTGCACCGCTGGCTGTCCACGGACGCCTACTGGGCGCTCGGCAGGCCGCTGGGCAAGCAGCGCCGGGCCATGGAGGGATCGCTCAACTTCGGGGTGTTCGACACGCTCTCCGGCGAGCAGGTGGCGTACGCGCGGGTGGTGACCGACCACGCCACCTTCGCCTGGCTGTGCGACGTCTACGTCGACCCGGCGGTACGCGGCAAGGGGCTCGGCACGGCCCTCGTCGGCGCCGTGCGCGAGCACCTGCGGCCCTGCGGGCTGCGGCGGATCATGCTCGCCACCCACGACGCGCACGGCGTGTACGAGAAGCTGGGCTTCCGTCCGCTGGAGCGGCCCGGGCAGTGGATGGCGCTCGTTATGGAGTGAAGCGCCCGGTTCCTCACCCGCCGGACCCCGGCCCGCGGGTAAAACTTCGTGTACCACGGGTAACCCGTGGGTGGCACCCCTTGACCCGCACCCGTGCGCGGCTCACGATCGCCGCATGGCACTTCGGGTCACGTTCGTCGCTGCCGCGCGCAGCTCACCGCTGCTCGCCGAGCGTTTCCAGGACGACCGGCCGTTGGACCAGGCGGGCTGGGACGAGGTGCGACGGGTGGCGCACGAGCTGCTGCCACTGGCCGCCGCGGACCTGCGCTACTGCTCGCCGACCCCGCGCAGCCGCGCCACCGGTGACGCCCTCGGCTACGCCCCGCTCGCGCAGCTCGCGCTGCGCGACTGCGACATGGGACGCTGGCGCGGGCTCACCCTCGGCGAGGCCATGGCCCGCGAGCCGCAGGCCGTGGACTCCTGGCTCGCCGACCCCCGGGGCACCCCGCACGGCGGGGAGTCGCTGCTGTCGTTCATCGGCCGGGTCGGCGGCTGGCTGGACACCCGGCCGGTCGAGGACGGCGGCGCCGTCGTCGCCGTGGCCGAGCCCTCGGTGATCCGCGCCGCGCTGGTCTACGCCCTCAACGCGCCCCCGTCGACGTACTGGAACATCGACGTGCGTCCGCTGTCGACGATCGCCCTGACCGGCCGGGCGGGCCGCTGGAACCTCCGCCTGGACGGCGTGCCGGCTCAGCCCTCCCGGGTGTAGTCCGTGGTCAGGACGAGGTCCTTGGCCGGACCGCGCACCCGCCACACCGTGCGCCAGCGGTCCGCGTCCAGCACGGTGAACTCGCCGCGGTAGAGGTCGGCCGCGCAGGGGTGGCCGGCCAGGTGCCGTCCGGAGCGCAGGTCCAGGTCGTGGAAGGGCCGCCCGTCGGCGAACCGCACGTCCGCCGTGCCCGGCGCGGCCCCGGGCAGGAAGCGCAGCGTGCGCCCGGCCGGCCGGGCGGCGCCCCGCCAGACGAAGGTGCCCGACTCCCGGTGCAGCAGACCGCCGCCGTCCAGCGCGGTGAAGGCGGTGCTCCCGGTGAAGCTCCCGGCCTCGCCGCTCGCCAGATCACGTACCGAGCGCTCCACGCGCCACCGCCCGGCCAGGAACCCGAGCACGTCCGGCACCGGCCAGAACCCGCTCATCGCACCCGCTCCCTCACACCCGCTCCCTCACCCCCGCGACCGCACGCCCGGCCGGCGTGACCGTCCCTGGCCATCCTGCCCCAGAACGCGGCCGTCCCTGCTCGCGGCCCCGCCCGCCGCGCGCCCGCCCCCGCGCCGCGCCCCACCCCGCCCCGCCCGGGTCGTGCTCCCTCCGGCGGACACCGCATAAAAGATTGCATAAACGTGCAGCGATACGTATAGTCATGCCATCGAGGAGGAGGGTCCATGGCTGTACGTGTGGCGGTCGCCGGAGCGAGTGGGTACGCGGGCGGGGAAGTGCTGCGCCTGCTGCTGACGCACCCCGAGGCCGAGATCGGCGCCCTGACCGGCAACTCCAACGCCGGGCAGCGGCTCGGCGCGCTCCAGCCGCACCTGCCGCCGCTGGCCGGCCGGGTGCTCACCGAGACCACCGCGGACGCCCTCGCCGGGCACGACGTCGTCTTCCTCGCGCTGCCGCACGGCCAGTCCGCGGCCGTCGCCGAGCGGCTCGGCCCGGACGTCCTCGTCATCGACATGGGCGCCGACTTCCGGCTGCGGGACCCGGCCGACTGGGAGCGCTTCTACGGCTCCCCGCACGCCGGCACCTGGCCCTACGGCCTCCCCGAACTGCCGGGTGCCCGCGCTGCGCTGGAGGGGTCCAAGCGCATCGCGGTGCCCGGTTGCTACCCGACGGCCGCCTCCCTCGCGCTAGCCCCGGCCTACGCGGCCGGACTCGTCGAGAACGAGGCCGTGATCGTCGCCGCCTCCGGCACCTCCGGCGCCGGCAAGGCGCCCAAGCCGCACCTGCTGGGCTCCGAGGTCATGGGCTCCATGACCCCCTACGGCGTCGGCGGCGGCCACCGGCACACCCCCGAGATGGTGCAGAACCTCAGCGCCGCGGCCGGCGAGCCCGTCACCGTCTCCTTCACCCCGACCCTCGCGCCGATGCCCCGCGGCATCCTCGCCACGTGCAGCGCCAGGGCCCGGCCGTCCGTCACCGCCGAGTCCGTGCGCGCCGCCTACGAGAAGGCCTACGCCGACGAGCCGTTCGTCCGCCTGCTGCCCGAGGGGCAGTGGCCCGCCACCGCCTCCGTGTACGGCTCCAACGCGGTCCAGATCCAGGTGGCCCTCGACCCGGCCGCGCACCGCGTCGTCGCGATCAGCGCCCTCGACAACCTGACCAAGGGCACCGCGGGCGGTGCCGTGCAGAGCATGAACATCGCCCTCGGGCTCGACGAGACCACCGGACTTTCCACGATCGGAGTCGCACCGTGAGCGTCACGGCAGCCAAGGGATTCCAGGCGGCGGGCATCGCCGCCGGGATCAAGGAGAACGGCAACCCGGACCTGGCCCTCGTGGTCAACACCGGGCCCCGCCGCGCCGCCGCCGGCGTCTTCACCTCCAACCGCGTCAAGGCCGCCCCCGTGCAGTGGTCGCAGCAGGTCCTCAAGACGGGCGCGCTGTCCGCGGTGGTCCTCAACTCCGGCGGCGCCAACGCCTGCACCGGGCCCAAGGGCTTCCAGGACACCCACGCCACCGCCGAGAAGGCCGCCGAGGTGCTCGGCCTCGCCCCCATCGAGGTCGCCGTGTGCTCGACCGGCCTCATCGGCGTGCTGCTCCCGATGGACAAGCTGCTGCCCGGCATCGCGACGGCCGCGGAGCGGCTCTCCGAGCACGGCGGCGAGAAGGCCGCCATCGCCATCAAGACCACCGACACCGTGCACAAGACCTCCGTCGTGACCTCCGCGGCGGGCTGGACGGTGGGCGGCATGGCCAAGGGCGCCGGCATGCTCGCGCCGGGCCTGGCCACCATGCTCGTCGTCCTCACCACCGACGCCGACGTCGAGGCCGGCGTGCTCGACAAGGCCCTGCGCGCCGCCACCCGGGTCACCTTCGACCGCGTCGACTCCGACGGCTGCATGTCCACCAACGACACGGTGCTGCTGCTCGCCTCGGGCTCCTCCGGCGTCACCCCGCGGTACGAGGAGTTCGCCGAGGCGGTCCGGGCCGTGTGCGACGACCTCGGACAGCAGCTCGTCCGGGACGCCGAGGGCGCGAGCAAGGACATCAGGATCGAGGTGGTCAACGCCGCGACCGAGGACGACGCGGTGGAGGTGGGCCGCTCCATCGCCCGCAACAACCTCCTCAAGTGCGCCATCCACGGCGAGGACCCCAACTGGGGCCGCGTCCTGTCCGCGATCGGCACCACCTCCGCCGCCTTCGAGCCGGACCGGCTGAACGTCGCCATCAACGGCGTGTGGGTGTGCAAGAACGGAGGGGTCGGCGAGGACCGCGACCAGGTCGACATGCGCTACCGGGAGGTCCACATCGTGGCCGACCTCGCCGCGGGCGACGAGACCGCCACCATCTGGACCAACGACCTGACCGCCGACTACGTCCACGAGAACAGCGCCTACTCCTCATGAGCACCGGAACCACGCGCAAGCACACCGCGCTCCCCAAGGCCCAGATCCTCATCGAGGCGCTGCCCTGGCTGACGCGGCACCACGGCAGGACCGTGGTCATCAAGTTCGGCGGCAACGCCATGGTGGACGACGACCTCAAGGCCGCCTTCGCCCAGGACGTCGTCTTCCTGCGGCACGCCGGGCTCAAGCCGGTCGTCGTGCACGGCGGCGGCCCGCAGATCAGCGCGGCCCTGGACCGGCACGGCATCGTCAGCGAGTTCAAGGCCGGCCTGCGCGTCACCACCGAGGACGCCATGGACGTCGTACGGATGGTGCTGGCCGGGCAGGTCCAGCGGGAGCTGGTCGGACTGCTCAACCGGCACGGGCCGCTCGCCGTGGGCCTGACCGGCGAGGACGCGCGCACCATCACCGCCACCAAGCACACCCCCGAGATCGACGGCGAGCCGGTCGACATCGGGCGGGTGGGGGAGATCACCGAGATCGACACCGGCGCCATCGAGGCCCTGCTCGCCGACGGCCGCATCCCGGTCGTCTCCTCTATCGCCCGCTCCCAGGACGACGGACATGTCTACAACGTCAATGCCGATACGGCTGCCGCGGCACTCGCTGCGGCACTGGGCGCCGAGACCCTCATGGTCCTCACCGACGTCGAGGGCCTCTACGAGGACTGGCCGAACTCCGACGAGGTGATCAGCCGTCTGACCGCGAGCCAGCTGGAGAAGCTGCTGCCGGAGCTGTCCTCCGGCATGGTCCCGAAGATGGAGGGCTGCCTGCACGCCGTGCGCAACGGCGTCACCACCGCCCGCGTCATCGACGGGCGCGTCCAGCACTCCATCCTGCTGGAGATCTTCACCGACGAGGGCATCGGCACCATGGTGGTGCCGGACGAACAGGGGGAGTCATGAGCAACCGGGAACTGACCGCGCGCTGGCAGGGCGCGCTCATGGACAACTACGGCACTCCGCGCCTGCCCCTGGTGCGTGGCCAGGGCGCCCGGCTGTGGGACGCCGACGGCAAGGAGTACGCCGACTTCGTCGGCGGCATCGCGGTCAACGCCCTCGGCCACGCCCACCCGGCGGTCGTGGAGGCCGTGAGCCGGCAGATCGCCTCCCTCGGCCATGTCTCCAACCTGTTCATCGCCGAACCGCCGGTCGCCCTCGCCGAACGCCTGCTGCAGCTCTTCGGCCGCGACGGCAGGGTGTTCTTCTGCAACTCCGGCGCCGAGGCCAACGAGGGCGCCTTCAAGATCGGCCGGCTCACCGGGCGGACCCGTATGGTCGCCACCGACGGCGGCTTCCACGGCCGTACGATGGGGGCCCTCGCGCTGACCGGCCAGCCCGGCAAGCAGGAGCCGTTCCTGCCGCTGCCCGGCGAGGTCACGCATGTGCCCTACGGCGACGCCCAGGCGCTCGCCGCCGCCGTGACCGAGGAGACCGCCCTGGTGATCATCGAGCCGATCCAGGGCGAGAACGGGGTCGTGGTGCCCCCGGCCGGCTATCTGAAGGCGGCCCGGGCCATCACCGCGGCCACCGGATCGCTGCTGGTCCTCGACGAGGTGCAGACCGGCATCGGCCGTACCGGCTCCTGGTTCGAGTACCAGGCCCACGAGGGCGTCCTGCCGGACGTCGTCACGCTCGCCAAGGGCCTGGGCGGCGGCCTGCCGCTCGGCGCCACCGTCGCCTTCGGCCGGGCCGCCGGACTGCTGCGGCCCGGCCAGCACGGCACCACCTTCGGCGGCAACCCGGTCGCCTGCGCCGCGGGACTGGCGGTCCTGGACACCATCGCGGACGAGGGCCTGCTGGACAACGTCAAGCGGCAGGGCGAGCGGCTGCGCGACGGAATCGAGGCGATCGGCCACCCCTTGGCCGACCATGTCCGTGGCGCCGGACTGCTCCTGGGTATCGTGCTCACCGAGCCGCTGGCCGCACGGGTGCAGCAGGCGGCTCAGGAGGCCGGCTTCCTGGTGAACGCGCCCGCCCCGGACGTCGTACGGCTGATGCCGCCGCTGAACCTCGGCGACGACCTGGTGGACGCCTTCCTCGCAGCGCTGCCCGGCGTCCTGGACGTGGCCCACGGGGACGGACGATCCGGAGAATGAGACGACGATGAGTCAGGCGCAGGACCACGGGCACACCGACGCCGCGGCCTCCGGGCCCGCCGTGCCGCAGACCCGCACCGCACGCCACCGCCGGATCGTGGACATCCTCAACCGGCAACCGGTGCGCTCGCAGAGCCAGTTGGCGAAGCTGCTGGCCGACGACGGGCTGAGCGTCACCCAGGCGACGCTCTCCCGGGACCTGGACGAGCTGAACGCGGTCAAGATCCGCAACACCGACGGCGACCTCATCTACGCGGTACCGAGCGAGGGCGGCTTCCGCACCCCGCGCGCGCCGCTCGGGGAGTCCGCCAAGGAGGAGCGGATGCGGCGGCTGTCGCAGGAGCTGCTGATCTCCGCGGAGGCGTCGGCGAACCTCGTGGTCCTGCGCACCCCTCCGGGGGCGGCGCAGTTCCTGGCCTCCGCCATCGACCAGGCCGAACTGCACGACATCCTCGGCACGATCGCCGGCGACGACACCCTGCTGCTGATCAGCCGGGACCCCAGCGGGGGGCAGGCCCTCGCGGACCACCTGCTGAGACTGGCCCAGAACGGCCACTGACGGCGGCCCGGAACGGCCCTGACGGCGGCCCGAGCGCCCGGAACCTTCCGGCACCGGGCACACGGCACCCGGAACCCGGCACCCGGGGGAGACCCGGCCGCCGGGTGCCGGCGGTCGTTTCCGGGCGGTCGTTCAGCCCAGCCGCCGGGCCAGCCCCCCGGTGCACCGCACCTCGTCGCCCGCCGTGATCAGCAGGCCCTCCACGTCCGGCAGCGACTCCAGCCAGGCGAGCCCCTCGCGGGCTCCCATCGCGAACGCGGCCGTCGCCCAGCAGTCCGCCCAGGTCAGACGGGGCGCGACCACCGTGACCGACACCAGGTCGGTGACCGCCGAGCGCCTCGTGCGCGGATCGACGACATGGGCGCCGCGCTCGGCCGTGCCCGAGGTGGCCACCGCCAGCTCCGAGGCGCCCGCCGAGGAGATCACCGCCGCCAGCCCGCCCGGCCGCAACGGGTCCGACACCCCGACCCGCCACGGCCGCTGCGCCTGCGGGGCGCCGATCAGCTGTACGTCGCCGCCGCCGTTGACGCTGACGCCGCTCACCCCGGCCGCCGCGATCAGCCGGGCCGCCCGCTCGGCCGCCCAGCCCTTGACGACGCCCGTGGGGTCCAGCTCCCCCTGGTAGCGCAGGCTGAACCAGCCGTCGCTGGCCCGCTCCGCCTCGGCGCCCAGCTCGAGCACCTCGGCGACCTCCGGGTCGCACTCCACGACGGCCAGCTCGCCACGGGCCAGCCGGGAGACCTGGCTGTCGTCGCGGTAGGTGCTGAACACCTCGTTGACGCGGTGCAGTTGGCCCACCGCCTCGCGCAGCGCCGCCTGGACCGCGTCCGGATCCCCGCCGCGGACGTCGAAGGAGAAGACGGTCCCCATGACCTCCTCCGCGTGCCGCACCGCGGCGGGAGCCTGTGCCGGCTCGGCCACCGCTTCAGCCACCGGCCTGGTCCAGCGCCGACTGGAGCGACTGGCGGTAGCCGTTGCTGGTGTAGGTGGCTCCGGAGACGGCGTCGATGTCGGCGCTGCCGGCCGCCACGGCCTCCTGGTTGAGCTTGGGCACGGCCTGGGCGGTCTTCTGGTCGCTGAGTCCGCCCTTGGGCGCCCGCACCGCCTCCGCCTTGACGATCTTGCCACCGTCGACCGTGATCCGTACCTGGACCGGCCCGTACTGGGTCTGCGCGGCCTTGCCGGTCACGGTGCGCGCCTGCGCGGCGCCGGAGCCGCCCGGGTTCGCCCCGCCGGAACCGGAACCGGAACCGCCGGCACCGGCGGACGCCTTCACCTTGTCCAGCGCCGACTGCAGCGACTTCTTGTAGCCCTCGCTGGTGTAGGTGGCCCCGGAGACGGCGTCGATGTCGGCGCTGCCGGCCGCCACGGCCTCCTGGTTGAGCTTGGGCACGGCCTGGGCGGTCTTCTGGTCGCTGAGCCCGCCCTTGGGCGCCTGCACCGCCTCCGCCTTGACGACCTTGCCGTCGCTCACGGTCAGCCGGACCTGCACGGCGCCGTACTGGGTCGCGGCCGCGTCACCGGTGACCGTCCGCGTGCCCGTCTTCTGCGCCCCGCTGCCTCCCTGCGGCGCGTCCTGGGCCGCCGCCGTCTGCTGCGGAGCCGCTCCGGCCGCCGACGCGGCGGCCGGGTCCGAGGCCGGCTTCAACGACAGCAGCAGCACGATCCCGGACACCGTGGCGGCACCCGCCAGCACCGCACGCCGGATGGGGTGGCTCTTCCTCATCGCTTCGGATCTCCTGAAGTCCCGTCGCTCACATCTCGAACGACTCGTGATGGATACGGCGGGCGGGGACTCCCGCGCCGCGCAGTGCCTCGTACACCGACTGCGCGAAACCGGGCGGGCCGCACATGAAGACGTCGTGGCGGTCGATGTCGGCGATCTTCCGCTTGAGGGACTCGGCGGAGATGTCGGGGCGCTCGCCGTCCGGGCTGTTGACCGCGTACATCAGCCGGGCGCCGCGCTCGTCGGCGATCTTCGCCAGCTCGTCCCACAGCGCCAGGTCCTGGGTGCTGTTGGCCCGGTACAGCAGCGTGATGTCGCCGGCCGCGCCGGGCAGCGTCTCGAACAGCGCCCGCATCGGGGTGATGCCGACCCCGCCCGCCACCAGCAGCACCTTGCCGCGGCTGCGCCGGGCGGCGGTCAGCGCGCCGTACGGGCCCTCCGCCCACACCCGGGTGCCGGGCGTCAGTTCGCGCAGCCGCGCGCTGTGGTCGCCGATCGCCTTCACCGTGATGCGCAGCAGATCCGGGCGGGGCGCCGCCGACAGCGAGTACGGGTGCGAGCTGAACCGCATCCCCGGCGCCAGGAACCGCCAGCGGAAGAACTGCCCGGCCTCCGCGCCGATCCGGTGCAGCCTGCGGCCGCCGATCAGCACCGACACGATGCCCGGCGTCTCCTCGATGACCGCCTCGACCCGCATCCGGTGCCGGAGGTTCAGCCGGACCGGGGTGATGACGCGGTACCAGAGCACCATCGCGGTGACCGCGCCGTACAGGCCGTACCAGAAGGTCTTGGCCATCGGCTCGACCGCGAAGTCGTTGCCGGTGGTGATCTGGTGCCAGAACGTCAGGAACACCGCGACGTACGTGAACAGGTGCACGTGGTACCAGGTGTCGTACGGCATCCGGCGGCGCACCGGGCCGATCGAGACCAGCCCGATCACGACGAACAGGCCGGTGCCGACGGCCGCCTTGCCCATGTCGGGCAGCTGATTGATGGAGTCGATCGTCTGCTGCACGATGTCGCCGAGCGACTTGCCGGCCTGCAGCGCGTAGCCCCACATGATCAGGAAGACGTGCGCGAGGACCAGGCAGAGGGTGTAGCGGCCGCTCATCGCGTGCCAGCGGGCCACCCGGTCGGAGCCGACCCGCCGCTCCAGCGCGGGCACGCGCGCCATCTGCAGCACCACCAGCGCCATCAGATAGCCCGCCAGCAGACCCGTGATCCGGCCCGCGTTCAGGATCTTCCCGTTGGTGTCGGCGATGGACGGGGTGTTCATCCACCACAGCCAGATGACGGCCGCCGCGCCCGCCCAGACGGCGAGCAGCAACGGGACGGCGGGGGAGCGGCGCGGCCGGATGCGCCGCATCGTCTGGCGCCGGGCGGCGCGGCCTCCTGCGAGCGTGGTGGTCACGGTTCCTCCGTCGGGATTTGACCCTTGGCCCACAGATACGCGCCGGATGCGCCGCGTGTTCAGAGCCCCGCCGAGTCCAGCGCGGACTGAAGCGACCGCTTGTACCCGTCACTTGTGTACGTCGCCCCGGACACCGCGTCGATGCCGGCGCTCTGCGCCGTCAGCGCCTCGCCGCGCAGCCGGGGTACCGCGTAGCCGTTGATCTCCTGGTCGCGTGGGTTGCCCGTCGGGTAGGCGACCGCGGTGACGTCGGTGATCCTCCCCTTCTCGACGGTGATCCGCACCTGCACGGGGCCCCACCGGGTCTGCGCCGTCTCCCCCGTGTACGTGCCGCTGACCCTCGCCTTCCCACCGGAGGACGAACCGCCCGGACCCTGCGCACCGCCCGGTCCGGCCGGCCCGGTGGAGCCGCCGGACCCGGTGATGGCGCCCGGACCGCTGGAGGGGACGGGCGCGGGCGCGGCGGTGGTCTCCGGCGGGGTGTGCGGCTTCAGCGACAGCAGCATCACCAGCCCGGAGACGGTGGCCGCGCCCGCCAGGACCGCCCGGCGCAGCGGGCTCCGCTTGCTCAGCGCGTGCACGGCTTCCTCACAGTCCTCACAGTCCCGACCATCCTCGCGGTCCTCACAGTTCGAACGACTCGTGGTGGATACGGCGGTCGGGCACCCCGGCGGCGCGCAGCACCTCGTACAGGTCCTGGGCGAAGGAGTGCGGGCCGCACAGGTACACGTCGTGCCCGGCCAGGTCCGGCACGGCGGCGCGCAGCGACTCGGCGGTGAACCGCGGACGCTCCCCGCGCGGGCCGTCGAGCGCGTACAGCACCCGCTCCCCGCGCCGGCGCGCGATGGCCTCCAACTCCCCGCCGAGCGCCAGGTCCCGCGCCGTGCGCGCCCGGTACAGCAGGGTGACCCGGCCGGGCAGGGTCTCGAACAGCGCCCGCAGCGGGGTGATGCCCACCCCGGCCCCGATCAGCAGCGCCTTGGAGGAGGTGCGCCGCTCGGCGGTCATCGCCCCGTAGGGCCCCTCCGCCCACACCCGGGTGCCGGGCCGCAATCCGCGCAGCCGGGCGCTGTGGTCGCCGAGCGCCTTCACGGTGATGCGCAGCAGGTCCGGGCGGGGCGGTGCGGACAGGGAGTACGGCGTCGACGTCAGGCCCAGGCCCGAGCACAGGAACCGCCAGCGGAAGAACTGCCCCGGCCGCGCGCCCAGTTCGTCGAGCCGGTGACCGCGCACGACCACCGAGCACACCCCCGGGGCCTCGTGGTGCACCGCCTCGACCCGCATCCGGTGCCGCAGGTTCAGCCGCACCGGCGTGAGCACCCGGAACCACAGCACCAGCGCGGCCACGCCCAGGTACAGCGCGTACCAGGCGGCCGTGGCCACCGGGTGGCCGTGGAGGTCGCCGCCCAGCGCGAGCTGGTGACCGAAGGCGAGGAAGACGGCGGCGTAGGTCAGCAGATGCGCGTAGTACCAGAACTCGTGGCTGGTGCGGCGGCGCACCGCGCGCGCCGAGGTGACGCCGACGGCGAGGAGGCTCACCGTGCCGGCGGTCGCCTTCAGCATCTCCGGGAAGTCCACGACTACCGTGACAGCCTCGTGCACCAGCGGGGCGCCGTCCTGCGCCGCGTACCCGGCGACGATCAGCACGACGTGCGCGAGGAGCAGGAACACCGTGTACCGGCCGGCCGCCCCGTGCCAGCGCGCCACCCGGTCCGAGCCCACCCGCCGCTCCAGCACCGGCACCCGGGCCATCAGCCCGACCAGCACCGCGCAGGCGTAGCCGCACAGCAGCCCCGTGATCCGCCCCGCGCCGGTCAGCCGGCCCGCCGCTCCGACGACCGAGGGGGTGTCGTACCACCACAGTCCGATCACCGCGGCGGCTCCGGCCCACAGCAGCGCGAGCACCGCCCCCGCGGGCGACCGCCGGGCGGCCACCGGCACGGGCGGTGCCGCGGACCGCCGCTCGTCCACCGTCGTCATCCCCTCGCGTCCCTTCTCCCGTCCGGGACGCAACTGTGCGGGCCGAACCTTTGAGGCCGCTCTCAATCCGGGGCGGTACGCCCAGCTCACAGAAAACTCAGAGGAACCGCAGGTCCGGACGGGCCGCGGGCCGGGGGATGCTGGAAGGGCGATGAACACACCACGCCCCTTGCTCGCCCGCCCCGACGGCACCCCCGTCCGGGTCCTTGTCGTCGACGACGACCCGGACCTCGCCGAGGTCCTCTCCGGAGCCCTGCGCTACCAGGGCTGGGAGGTCCGTACCGCCGGCGACGGGGCCTCGGCCGTCGCCGGGGCCCGCGCGCTGCGGCCCGACGCCGTGGTGCTCGACGTGATGCTCCCCGACACCGACGGCTTCGCCGTGCTGCGCGAGCTGCACGCCGTGCGGCCGGACGTGTGCGTGCTCTTCCTCACCGCGCGGGACGCGGTGGAGGACCGCATCGCGGGGATCACCGCCGGCGGCGACGACTACGTGACCAAGCCGTTCAGCCTGGAGGAGGTGGTCGCCCGGCTGCGCGGGCTGCTGCGCCGCGCCGGGATGGCCCGGCAGGCCGAGGACGGCCCGCGCGTGACCGTGGGCGACCTGGTCATGGACGAGGACGCCCGGGAGGTCGCCCGCGGCGGGGAGCTGATCGAGCTGTCCCCGACCGAGTTCGAGCTGCTGCGCCTGCTGATGCACAACCCGCGCCGGGTGCTGAGCAAGGCGCAGATCCTCGACCGGGTGTGGTCCTACGACTTCGGCGGCAAGGCCCATGTGGTCGAGCTGTACATCTCCTACCTGCGCAAGAAGGTGGACGCGGGCCGCGAGCCGATGATCCACACGGTGCGCGGGGCCGGGTACGTGCTGAAGCCGGCGGCCCGGTGAACGCGCCGCGTTCCGGGACGGGCGGCCGGGGCAGGGCCGGGTCCGGGCGCCGCGCCCCCGGTGCCGGCGGACGGCTGCGGGCGGCGCCGGTGCGGGCCCGGCGTCCGCTCGCCCGGCTGCCGCGACCGCGCACCCTGCGGGCGCGGCTGACCGCGGGCCTGGTCGTGCTGCTGGCGATCAGCTGCGCCGCCGTCGGGGTGGCTGCCGTGGTGGAGCTGAACGGCTTCCTGACCAGCCGTGTGGACCAGCAGCTGCGGGATGTCGGCGCCCGCTTCCCGGCCAGCCTGGAGCACGGCGCCGTGCCGCGCGACGACCACGACGGAGACGAGCACGGCGACACCCGCCGCCAGGCGTCGGGCACGCTCGGGGTGCGCCTGGCCGGCGGCGCGGTCACCGACGCCGCGGTGGTGCCCGAGGCGGACGCCGACCACTCCAGCGGCCCGGCCGCGCGCCTGACCGCCCGGGATCGGGCCGCACTGGCCGGGGTGCCGGTCGACGGCCGCTTCCACACCGTCCACCTGTCGGCCCTGGACCGCTACCGGGTCGTCGCCACCCGGGGCCCGGACGGCGACGTGCTGATCACCGGGCTGCCGCTGGAGCCGGCGGAGACGGTCGTGCACCGGCTGGAGGCGGTCGCCGTCGTCGTCTTCGGACTGGCGCTCGCGATCACGGGCCTCGCCGGGGCCCTGTGGGTGCGCTGGTCGCTGCGTCCGCTCAGCCGGGTCGCCGCCACCGCCGCCCGGGTCAGTGAGCTGTCGCTGGCCAGCGGCGAGGTGGCGCTGCCGGCGCGGGCTCCCGAGACCGATCCGCGGGGCGAGGTGGGACGGGTGGCCGCCGCGTTCAACCGCATGCTGCACCACGTCGAGGACGCCCTCACCAAGCGGCAGGCCGGCGAGGAGCGGCTGCGCCGCTTCGCCGCCGACGCCAGTCATGAACTGCGCACCCCGGTCGCCTCGGTGCGCGGCCACGCGGAGCTCGCCCTGCTGCATCCGGGGCCGGTGCCCCCGGAGGTCACCCGGGCCCTGGAGCGCATCGCGGCCGAGTCGGCGCGGATGGGCGAGATGGTCGACGAGATGCTGCTGCTGGCGCGCCTGGACGCGGGCCGCCCCCTGGAACGGCGTCCCGTCGACCTGACCCGGCTGGTCCTGGACGCCGTGACGGACGCCCGGGCGGCCGGGCCCGGGCACGGCTGGACGCTCGAGTTGCCGGAGGAGCCGGTGATCGTGACCGGCGACGCCCACCGCCTCCAACAGGTGTTGGCCAACCTGTTGGCCAACGCGCGTTTGCATACGCCCGTGGGCACCAAGGTGACGGTGAGCCTGGAGACCGGGAGCGCGGCCGGAAGCGGGGACGCCTTGGGGAGCGGGGACACCTCCGGGAGCGGTGGCGGTGGCGGTGGCGGTGGCGGTGGCGCCGGGACCGGGGCCGGCGGCGGTACGGCCGTCCTCGGAGTGCACGACGACGGCCCGGGTGTCCCCGCCGAGATCCAGCCCGGCGTCTTCGAGCGCTTCACCCGCGCCGACCGCCGCCGTGCGGAGCCGTCCGGCGGCGGCGGAGCGGGCCTGGGCCTGTCGATCGTGGCCGCGGTGGCGCAGGCGCACGGCGGCGGCGTCGGCCTGGAGAGCCGTCCGGGCTCGACGACGTTCACCGTGCGGCTTCCCATGGGCGGCGGCTAGCCGTCCGGAAGGCTCAGGCGCGTCGGCTCAGAGCGCGGCCGGCGGCAGCGGCAGGGGAAGCCCGGGCAGTCCGTCCAGACTGGTGGCCACGTGCTCCTTCTTGGCGAAGTACGCGCTCAGCGAGGCGTCGTCCTCCCGGGCGAAGCGCTTGCCGTGCAGGTCGCGGTCCTCCTCGTACGCCATGAAGGGCACCGCGTACCCGCAGGTGTCGCGGATCAGCCCGGCCCGGACGACGACGATCGCGCGCAGACCGTGGGAGGCGGGGTCGATGTCCGGGAACCGGGAGAGGAGCTCACCGAAGCGCGGGTCGTCACGGAAGACGGGCTCGCCCCGGCCGTGCACGCGGACGATATTGGGCGGGCCCTGGAACGCGCACCACATGAGGGTGATCCGGCCGTTCTCCCGCAGGTGCGCGATCGTCTCGGCGTTGGACCCGGCGAAGTCCAGATAGGCCACCGTGCGCTCGTCGAGCACGGCGAGGGAGCCCTTGAGGCCCTTGGGGGAGAGGTTGACCGTGCCGTCGCCGGACAGGGGGGCGGTCGCGGTGAAGAAGAGGGGCTGCTCCTCGATGAAGGTGCGCAGCCTGCCGTCTATACGCTCATACGTTTTTCCCACGTCAAATGAGTATCGGCGCATTCCTTTCGTTTGTCTAAGGAATTGCCCGATCCGGTCGTGGACCCGCGGGACTTTCGGTGCGGGGCCGGCCGTGCCGTCCGCCGGTCCGCCCGTCCTCCGGTCCCACCATGGCCGCCCCGGCCGGCGCTTCCTCGGGGCGGCCACGGCTGCCTGTCACCTCACCGCGTTCCCTTGGTGAGCGTGCAGGCGGCCAGGGAGTCCGGGCCCGCTTCGGAACAGCCCCGGACGTGCGGACCTCAACGGGGTCGGGGCTGTCGTCGGTCCGGCGTGGGGGAAGGCGGGGCGCCTGCGCCCGGCGAGGAATACGGGAAGGCGGTCGCCGCGGTTCAAGGAGGTTCCGGAATCACCTTCCCTTGCGACACCCCGGCCCGCCCCGCTGGGCACCCCACGCTGCCGGGCCCGCCTCCGTCCCGTCCCGCCCTGTGCCCGTCAACCTCCAGTGCACCCCCTTCACCCTCAGGGTCACCGAGCCGAGATTGACGAACCATGCAGAGTTCTGCATACTCATGCATATCAGCGAATGCACTGTGAGGAGAAACCCGTGACCGAGCGCGTCGTACTCGCCTACTCAGGCGGTCTGGACACCTCCGTCGCCATCGGCTGGATCGCCGAGGAGACGGGCGCCGAGGTCATCGCCGTGGCGGTCGACGTGGGCCAGGGCGGCGAGGACCTGGACGTCATCCGCAAGCGCGCCCTCGCGTGCGGCGCGGTCGAGGCCGAGGTCGCCGACGCCAAGGACGAGTTCGCCGACGAGTACTGCCTGCCGGCGATCAAGGCCAACGCCCTCTACATGGACCGCTACCCGCTGGTCTCGGCCCTGTCCCGGCCGACGATCGTCAAGCACCTGGTCGCCGCCGCCAAGAAGCACGGCGCCACCACGGTCGCCCACGGCTGCACCGGCAAGGGCAACGACCAGGTCCGCTTCGAGGCCGGCATCGTCGCGCTCGCCCCGGACCTCAAGTGCATCGCCCCGGTCCGCGACTACGCCATGACCCGGGACAAGGCCATCGCGTTCTGCGAGGAGAAGAACCTCCCGATCGCGACCACCAAGAAGTCCCCGTACTCCATCGACCAGAACGTCTTCGGCCGCGCCGTCGAGACCGGCTTCCTCGAGGACATCTGGAACGCCCCGATCGAGGACATCTACGAGTACACCCAGAACCCGGCCGTGCAGCGCGAGCCCGACGAGGTGGTCATCACCTTCGAGGCGGGCGTCCCGGTCGCCGTCGACGGCAAGCCCGTCACCGTCCTGCAGGCCATCCAGCAGCTCAACGAGCGCGCCGGCGCCCAGGGCATCGGCCGGATCGACATGGTCGAGGACCGCCTCGTCGGCATCAAGTCCCGCGAGGTCTACGAGGCCCCGGGCGCGATCGCGCTCATCACGGCCCACCAGGAGCTGGAGAACGTCACCGTCGAGCGCGAACTGGCCCGCTACAAGCGGCAGGTCGAGCAGCGCTGGGGCGAACTGGTCTACGACGGCCAGTGGTTCTCCCCGCTCAAGCGCGCCCTGGACGGCTTCATCGACGAGGCCAGCCGGCACGTCACCGGCGACATCCGGATGACCCTGCACGGCGGCCGCGCCGTCGTCACCGGCCGGCGCTCGCAGGAGTCGCTGTACGACTTCAACCTCGCCACGTACGACACCGGCGACACCTTCGACCAGTCCGCGGCCAAGGGCTTCATCGACATCTACAGCATGTCCTCGAAGATCGCCGCCAAGCGCGACCTCGCCTAGGGCGCGACCTCGCCCGGGCGCGGCCTCGCCCAGGGCGCGGCCCGTCCTCCGGGCGGACGGCGCTGCTTTCGCGACACGCCCCAGCCCCGGTCCCGTACGGTCTTCCGCACCAGCCCGGCAGCCGCCTCCTCACGCACGCCGTGGGGAGGCGGTGGCACATCCACCCGCCTTCCCGGAGGAGCAACGCAAGTGAGCAGCAACAGCGGTGACGTACGACTGTGGGGCGGCCGGTTCGCCGACGGCCCCGCCGAGGCCCTGGCCAAGCTGTCCGCGTCCGTCCACTTCGACTGGCGGCTCGCGCCCTACGACATCGCCGGCTCCCGCGCCCACGCGCGCGTGCTGCACAAGGCGGGCCTGCTCACCGACGACGAGCTGACCAGGATGCTGGACGGCCTGGACCGGCTCGAAGCCGACGTGGCGTCCGGCGACTTCACCGGCACGATCGCCGACGAGGACGTGCACACCGCCCTGGAGCGCGGCCTGCTCGAGCGGCTCGGTCCCGACCTCGGCGGCAAGCTGCGCGCCGGGCGGTCCCGCAACGACCAGGTCGCCACCCTGTTCCGCATGTACCTGCGCGACCACGCCCGGATCATCGGCGGTCTGCTCGCCGAACTCCAGGACGCCCTGATCGGTCTCGCGGAGGCCCACCCGGACGTGGCGATGCCCGGCCGCACCCACCTCCAGCACGCGCAGCCCGTCCTGTTCGCCCACCACGTCCTCGCCCACGTGCAGGCCCTGTCCCGGGACGCCGAACGGCTGCGCCAGTGGGACGAGCGGACGGCCGTGTCGCCGTACGGCTCGGGCGCGCTGGCCGGCTCCTCCCTCGGCCTGGACCCGGAGGCGGTCGCCGCGGACCTCGGCTTCGAGCACGGCAGCGCCGGCAACTCCATCGACGGCACCGCCTCGCGCGACTTCGTGGCCGAGTTCGCCTTCATCACCGCGATGATCGGCGTGAACCTCTCCCGGATCGCCGAGGAGATCATCATCTGGAACACGAAGGAGTTCTCCTTCGTCACCCTGCACGACGCCTTCTCCACCGGCTCGTCGATCATGCCGCAGAAGAAGAACCCCGACATCGCGGAGCTGGCCCGCGGCAAGTCCGGCCGGCTGATCGGCAACCTGACCGGCCTGCTCGCCACCCTCAAGGCGCTCCCGCTCGCGTACAACCGGGACCTGCAGGAGGACAAGGAGCCCGTCTTCGACTCCTGCGACCAGCTGGAGGTGCTGCTCCCCGCCTTCACCGGCATGATCGCCACCCTCACCGTGCACCGCGAGCGCATGGAGGAACTGGCCCCGGCGGGCTTCTCGCTGGCCACGGACATCGCGGAGTGGCTGGTCAAGCAGGGCGTGCCGTTCCGGGTGGCGCACGAGGTGGCCGGCGAGTGCGTCAAGGCGGCCGAGGCGGAGGGCAAGGAGCTGGACGAGCTGACCGACGAGCAGTTCGCCAAGATCTCCGCCCACCTCACCCCCGAGGTGCGTACGGTCCTCAGCGTGCCCGGCGCCCTCGCCTCCCGCAGCGGACGCGGCGGCACCGCCCCGAGCGCCGTGGCCGTCCAGCTCGCCGAGGTCCGGGCGGACGTGGCCGCGCAGCACGCCTGGGCCACCGCCAAGCGGAAGAAGTAGCAGGCCAGACGCCGAGACGCGGAGGGCGGCGCGGGTTAGGTTGGTCCACAGCCGGACCGTCAGGAACCGGACCGCAGCCGAAACGGAGCCCGCGATGCCCTTCGCCCGACTGGCCTCAGCCACGACTCCCACCTGCCACATCGGCCTGGGACTCGCCGCCGTCGGGCGGCCCGGTTACATCAACCTCGGCCGGGACCGCGACCTCCCGGCCGACCGCACCGTCGACGCCCTGCGCGAGCGCACCCACGAACTGCTGGACGCCGCCTACGCGCAGGGCGTCCGCTACTTCGACGCGGCCCGCTCCTACGGCCGCGCCGAGGAGTTCCTGGCCGGCTGGCTCAAGGCCCGGCCCGACGCCGACGACGTCGTCATCGGCAGCAAATGGGGCTACACCTACACCGCCGACTGGACCACCGACGCCGCCACGCACGAGGTCAAGGACCACAGCCTCGCCACCTACGAGCGCCAGCGGGCCGAGACCATGGAGCTGCTCGGCGACCGGCTCGACCTCTACCAGATCCACTCGGTGACCCCCGACAGCCCCGCCCTGACCGACAAGGAGCTGCACGCCCGGCTGGCCGAGGACGCCGCGCAGGGCCTCACCGTCGGGTTCTCCACCAGCGGCCCGGCCCAGGCCGACGCCATCCGGGCCGCCCTCGCCGTGACGGTGGACGGCGAGCCCCTCTTCCGTACCGTCCAGTCCACCTACAACGCCCTGGAGACCTCCGCGGGCCCGGCCCTCGCCGAGGCGCACGACGCCGGGCTGACGGTGATCGTCAAGGAGGGCATGGCCAACGGCCGGCTCGCCGAGCCGTACGCCCCCGAGGCGCTGAAGGCGGTGGCCCGGGAGACCGGGCTCGGCTGCGACGCGGTCGCCCTCGCCCTGATCCTGAGCCGCCCGTGGGCGGGAGTCGTCCTCTCCGGAGCGGCCACCGTGGGCCAGCTCGCCTCCAACCTCCACGCCCCCGCCGTCGACCTCGACGCGGACCGGCTCGCCCGCCTGGACGCGCTGGCCGAGGACCCGCGCGCCTACTGGGAGCGGCGCGCGCAGCTGCCCTGGCACTGAGAGCCGGGGCAGCACCCTCCCGCACCGCACCGCACCGCGCCGCGCCCGGTCCGGCACGGAGCCGGGGCCGCACACCCCGGCCCCGCAACCTTCCCGGCCCCGCAACGCTCCCGGCCCCGCAACGCTCCCGCGCCGCACCGCACTGACGCACGTCCGACGGCCGTCGCTGAGACTCGCATGCACCGCATGAGACATTGATGTCTCACATGCGGTAAGGTTGTCTCATGGCCGTCCACCGTGACCACGTGCTGCGCAGCGCAGCCGACCTGCTCACCCGGAAGTCCACCGCCACCATGGACGAGGTCGCCAAGGCGGCCGGGATCAGCCGGGCCACACTGCACCGCCACTTCGCCGGGCGGGACGCCCTGGTCCGCGCCCTGGAGGCGCTGGGCATCGCGGAGTGCGAGGCCGCGGTGGACGCCGCCCGGCTGGAGGAGGGCTCCGCGAGCGACGCGGTGCGCCGGCTGGTGCGCGAGATCCAGCCCGCCGCGGGCCTCCTCGCCTTCCTCTACGGCGAGAACCAGCTGTGGGAGGGCGAGCGGCAGCACGACGGCTGGGTGCGGCTCGACGCCCGCATCGGCGCCGTCTTCGAACGCGGCCGCAACAGCGGCGAGTTCCGCGCCGAACTCACCCCCGCCTGGCTCACCGAGGCGCTCTACGGGCTGATCGCCTCCTGCGCCTGGGCCGTGCAGGACGGCCGGGTGGCCGCCAGGGAGTTCCCCACGATGATCGCCGAGCTGCTGCTCGGCGGCGCACTGCGAAGAGAGTGATCATGACCAGCACCCTGCGGCCGGCCCAGGTGCCCGAGGCGGTGCGGAGCCGGAGCCGCTGGCTCGCGCTCGCCGTCCTCGTCCTGGCCGTGCTGCTGGTGGCCGTCGACGCGACCGTCCTCGGCCTCGCGACCCCCTACATCAGCGAGGATCTCGGGCCCTCGGGCACCCAGCTGCTGTGGATCGGCGACGTCTACTCGTTCGTCATCGCCGGACTGCTCGTGTCCATGGGCAGCCTCGGCGACCGCATCGGCCGCAAGCGGATCCTGCTCGGCGGGGCCACCGCCTTCGGAGCGGTGTCCGTGCTCAACGCCTACGCCGGCAGCCCGGAGCTGATGATCCTCGCCCGGGCGCTGCTCGGCGTCGCGGGCGCCACCCTGATGCCCGCCACCCTCGCCCTGATCCGCAACCTCTTCCACGATCCGCGCGAGCGCAGCCTGGCCGTCGGCATCTGGGGCGCCACCGCCTCCGCCGGCACGGCCGTCGGGCCCATCGCCGGCGGGTTCCTGCTCGAGCACTTCTGGTGGGGCTCGGTCTTCCTGATCAACCTGCCCGTGATGGCGGTGCTCGTCCTGGTCGGCGTCCGGCTGCTGCCCGAGTCCCGCAACCCCGACCCGGGCCCCTGGGACCTGGTGAGCGTGGCGCTGTCGCTGCTCGGGACCGTCGGCGCGGTGTACGCCGTCAAGGACGCCGCCGCGCACGGGTTCACCCCGGCCGCCCTGGCCGCCGGGGTGGTGGGCGCGGCGGCGCTGTACGGGTTCGTGCGCCGCCAGCTGACCCTGCCGAGGCCGCTGCTGGACATCCGGCTGTTCCGCGACCGGGGCTTCAGCGGTGCCGTCCTCGCCGATCTGCTGACCGTGCTCGGCATGTCGGGCCTGGTGTTCTTCCTGTCCCAGTACCTGCAACTGGTGCAGGGCAGGCGGCCGTTCGAGGCGGGTCTGGCGGAACTCCCGGCGGCGGTGGGCGCGGTGGCCGCCGGACTGGTGGCGGGCCGCGCGGCCCGGCGCTTCTCGGTCAGGGCCGTGGTCTCCGGCGGGCTGGCCGCCGTCGGCCTGGCGCTGGCCGCGCTGACCACGCTGAGCGCCTCGACCGGCTACCCGCTGCTGGGCGCTGCCCTGCTGGTGGTCGGCGTGGGCGCGGGGCTGTCCTTCACGGTGACCGCCGACGTGATACTCGCCGGGGTCCCCAAGGACCAGGCGGGTGCGGCCTCGGCGGTGTCCGAGACGGCGTACGAACTCGGCGCGGCCCTCGGCATCGCACTGCTCGGCTCCATCGTGACCGGTGTCTACCGCGGCTTCGCGGGTCCGGACGGCACCCCCTCCGAGGCCCGCGAGTCACTGGGCGGCGCGGTGCGGGCGGCGGCGGGCCTGCCGCCGCGCACGGCGGACGACCTGCTGACCGCGGCCCGCGACTCCTTCGTCCACGGCCTGCACCTGGCCTCGGGGGCGGGCGCCGCGGTGCTGCTCGCCACGGCGGTGGCGGCGTGGTTCCTGCTGCGGAACCAGCGCCTGGGAGAATCCTCCTGAGGACCGGCACCCGCACCCGGCGCGAACCGGCCCGTCCGCGCCGTCCCCGCCCGTCCGCCGGAGGCTCAGGCCGCCTTCGCCTTGGTGGCGTACATGTCCACGTACTCCTGGCCGGACAGCCGCATGACCTCGGCCATCACCGAGTCGGTCACCGCGCGCAGCACATACCGGTCGCGGTCCATGCCCTCGTAGCGCGAGAACTCCATGGGCTCGCCGAAGCGCACGGTGACCCGGCTCGGCCGCGGGATGCCCGCGCCGCCCGGCTGGATCTTGTCCGTGCCGATCATGGCGAACGGCACCACCGGCGCGCCGGTCATCAGCGTCAGCCGCGCGATGCCGGTACGCCCCCGGTACAGCCGGCCGTCGGGCGAGCGCGTGCCCTCGGGGTAGATGCCGAAGACCTTGCCCTCCTCCAGGACGCGGCGGCCGGTCATCAGCGCGGCGACGCCGCCCTTGCCGCCGTCCCGGTCCACCGGGATCATGCCGACGCCGGTGAAGAACCAGGCCATCAGCCGGCCCTTGAGCCCCTTGCCGGTGACGTACTCGTCCTTGCCGATGAAGAAGACCTGACGGTCGCAGACCAGCGGGAGGATCATCGAGTCGATGAACGTCAGGTGGTTGCCGGCGAGGATGACGGGGCCGTCGCCCGGAATGCGCTCCGCGCCCTCCACCCGTGGGCGGAACATCAGGCGCATGATCGGTCCGAGCACTGCCTTGATGAGCGCGAAGCGGGACAACGGGCCCTCCGGTGTCAAGGGATTCGGTATGAGTCTGTGCAGGTGAGGACGATACTCGCGGCCCGGGGCCGATTGCACATCGGGCTCACCACGTCTTACGTACTGTTGACGTACGTTTACCTGCGCGGGTGCCTGCTCCCACCCCGGCAATCCGCGCGCAACGTGTGACGCACCTCGCGCATCGCCGCCATTTTCCGGATTTCCCGGCGTCCGCCCGGTATGCCGACGAACCGTCATCCCTTCGGCCCCGCACGACATCCCGTGTCACCCCGGTGTTCGGCACGCGGTCTCCCGGCGGTCACTCCCGTGCACCTACCATCTGCCGTCTGGCGCGCACGCACGGACGCACGCACGAACGCACGCACGGCGCACGCACGGACGCACGCACGCACGGCGCACGCACGCACGGACGCACGCACGCACGGACATGCACGGACGGACGAGACGGGACGCGGGAGGCGCTCATGGGGACGCAGGGGCCGAAGGAGCGGGACGGGGCCCGGCAGGCGGACGCGCGGGAGCGCACGACGGGGCGCCGGGCGCTGCTCGGGGCGGCGGTGCTCGGAGCGGGCGGGGCGGTCCTCGGGCTGCCGGCCACGGCGGACGCCGCACAGGGTGCGGTGGCCTCGCGGCGGACCGCGCCGGGCGGGGCCGCGGGCCACGGGGCGGGCGGGCTCGGAAGCCTGCCGGTGCCGACCGTCATCGGCCACCGGGGCGCCAGCGGCTACCGCCCCGAGCACACCTTCGGCTCCTACGAGCTGGCCCTGGACCTCGGCGCCCATGTCGTGGAGGCCGGGGACCTGGTGCCCACCCGGGACGGCCACCTCGTGTGCCGGCACGAACCGGAGATCGGCGGCACCACCGACGTCGCCGACCACCCCGAGTTCGCCGGCCGGAGGACCACCAAGATCCTCGACGGCGTGCCCACCACCGGCTGGTTCACCGAGGACTTCACCCTCGCCGAGCTGAAGACGCTGCGCGCGGTCGAGCGCATCCCCGCCAACCGCCCGCACAACACCCTCTACAACGGCCGCTGGCAGATCCCCACCTTCGAAGAGGTCCTGCGGTGGCAGGACGAGCAGACCCGCAGGCGCGGCCGGCCGGTGTGGATCTACCCGGAGACCAAACACCCGACGTACTTCCGCAAACTGGGCCTCGGCCTGGAGGAGCGGGTCGCCCGCCTGCTGCGCAAGCACGGCAAGGACGGGCGGAACGCGCCGGTCATCCTCCAGTCCTTCGAGCCGACCAGCATCCAGCGGCTCAACCGCCTGGTGGACAACCCGCTCGTGGTGCTGCTGTCCGGCGCCGGCACCCGGCCCTACGACTTCGTCGAGGCGGGCGACCCGCGCACGGTGGCCGACCTCATTACCCCCCGGGGCCTGCGCGAGATCGCCTCCTACGCCCAGGGCATCGGCCCCACCGTCGACCTGGTCATCCCCAAGGACAAGGACGGCAACCTGACCGAGCCCAGCACCCTGGTGCGCGACGCGCACGCCGCGGGCCTCCTCGTGCACCCCTACACCGTGCGCAACGAGAACCCCTTCCTGCCGCCCTCGTTCCGCAAGGGCACGGCCGCCGACGCCTACGGCGACGTCTTCGGCGTGTTCCAGGCGTACTTCGCCACCGGCATCGACGGCGTCTTCACGGACAACGCCGACACCGGACTGCTCGCCCGCGAGGACTTCCTGCGCCGCCGGGCCGACGGCTGACGCGGCGCGGGCCGGCTCCGGGCCCCGCGCGGGACCCGGAGCCGGCCCGGAGGCCGATCCGTCAAGGCCCGGCCTCCGCGCCCCGCCCAGGGGTGAACCCCGGCCGCTCCGGCAACCCGCGCCGGGGCGGCCCTCGTCGTAGCGCACATGACGCACGACCTGCTCACCGCCCTGCGGCCGCTGCTCGCCGCCGAGGCCGCGGCCGAAGCGCCTGCCGGCGGAACCGAACCGGGGGACCTGGAGCAGGCGGTCTGGCTGCGGCTGCTGGAGCGCCTCCGGGCCGGCCGCCCGCCGCACGACCCGCCGGGCTGGCTGCGCCGGGCCGTGCGCACCGAGGCGCGCCGCGCCCGCCGCACCGCCGGCCACGAGCGGCCGTACCGGACCGAGCCCGCCGACGACGGCGAGCGCGGCCCGGAACAACTCGCGCTGGCCGCCGCCCGGCACGGCGCCCTGCGCGACGCGGTGCGCCGGCTGCCCGGGCGCTGCCCCCGGCTGCTCCAGGCCCTGTTGTCGCCGGCGGACCCCACCTACCGGGAGATCGCGGGGGAGTTGGGTATCTCACAGGGCAGTCTCGGCCCGGAACGCTCCAGATGCCTGGGTTGTCTGCGGCGTTTGCTCGCCGCGGAGGTTGCGGCCCGCGAAGTGCGGGGATAGGAGTGAGGGACGACAGATGATCAGGTGAGCGGGAGGCGTGCGCACATGGGCATGAGCGTGACCATCTCTGCGGCGGCCGGGCAGGACGCGGAGCAGATCTTCAGGTTGCAGTACCTGTGCTTCCAGAGCGAGGCCGCCCTGTACGGCAACTACCGCATCGACCCGCTCGTCCAGAGCCTCGACTCCGTGCGCCGGGAGGTCGCGGAGGACTGCGTGTTCGTGGCCCGGCTCGGCGAGGAGGTCGTCGGCTCGGTGCACGGCCGGCTCGGTGAGGACGGCGCCGCCGCCATCGGCAAGCTGTGCGTCCACCCACGTCTGCAGGGTCACGGCATCGGCGCCCGCCTGCTGCGCGCCGCCGAGTCCGCGCTCGCCGAGGAGCACGGCGCCACCAGGTTCCGGCTGCACACCGGCCACCGCAGCGAGAGCGGTCTGCGCCTGTACCGGCGCGTGGGCTACGAGACGGTGGGCAGGTCCCGGGGCGCGGACGGCGTCGAGATGATCGTGCTGGAGAAGCCGGCCGGGACGTACGCGAAGACCGCCTGAGCGCGAGACCCCCGGCCGGGCACGGCCGGGGTGACCGGGCGATCGCGGGCCGGGGCCCGGTGCCAGGAAACGGGCCCGGGACGAGGGCAAGGTTACGGCCGCCCGGACCGCCGCTGCCCGTACCTCCCCGCGCACCGAGCGCCCGCGCGCCGAAGCGCCGCGAGCCCGTGCGTCAGGCCGCGTCCGTCCTGCCCGGGCGCGCCCTGCGCAGCCAGTACAGCGCGGACAGCGGCAGCAGCACCGGGATGAAGACGTACCCCATGCCGTAGTCGGACCACACCGTCGCGTCCGGGAAGGCGGACGGCTCCACCAGCGTCCACGTGCCCACGATCAGCACGCCCGCGAGCTCGGCGGCGCAGCACACCAGCGCCGCCCTGCGCGCCCGCTCCCCGCCCCGGACCAGGGTGTACGTGATGAACCCGTAGACCACGCCGGCCACCGCCGACAGCGAGTAGGCGAGCGGCGCCCGGCCGAAGTCCGTGGCGATCTGGTAGGCCGAGCGCGACACCGCGCCGACGACCATCACGCCGTAGAACCAGACGAGCAGCATGCCCGGCCCGCTGATGAGCCGCTTCGGCCCCTGTCCGACGGAGGTCACCTCAGCCTCCCCAGATGTCATACAGCCGCACCTCCAGCACGGCGAGGACGACACCGCCCGCCGCGACGGTCACCGAGCCCCAGCGGGTGCGCTCGGCCAGCGACATGAAACCGGCCGCCGGCACGCACGCGAAGGCGCCCAGGAGATACGCCACGAAGATCGTCGTGCCCTGGTCCGCCTTCTCGCCCCGCGCCAGCGCCACGAGACCGATCACCAGCTGGACCAGGGCCAGCAGCGACACCACGGCCATCCCGATGAAGTGCCAGTCCTTGGTCGGCTGGTCCCGGTAGGCGGCCCAGCCGCACCAGGCGGCGAGCAGCAGCGCGGCGACGCCGGTCACCAGCGTCAGGGCATCAAGCATGCAGCGACCCTATTACGGCGCTAAGGGCGCTTCGGTCCCGGCCCCGGCAGGGTGCGGACGGCGGACCCGGCGACCGTGGCGCCGGCCACAGCGGCAGGCCCCCGGGCCGGGGCCGGCGCGGACCGGTGTCCACGCATGTCCACTATCCGGACAGCGATGTCCGGTCACCAGCCCGCGTCTGGTTTACTGATCCGTATGACCACGACGAGCGACCGCATTCCGGCGACCGAGGCGACCATGACGCCCGGTGCTCGTTGTATGTGTCGAATGTGCGCCTTCTAGAGGGCCCCCGCACCATCCGAGCCTCGCGCCCCGAAGCGAGACGCCGTGGTACGTCCATGCCGCGGCGTATGCCGCACGCGACCCACGCCTGAAGGCACACCCGTTCTCCCCGGTTCCACCGCGCAGCCGGGAGCCGAGTCGCGTCCCTGAACGAACGCCCCCCTGCCCGGGCACACCCACGCCCGCGCACTCGACAGTGACGGAAACCCACGTGATCACCACATCGGGCCTCACCAAGGTCTACCGCTCGCACGGTCGCGAGGTCACCGCCCTCGACGGCGTCGACCTGCACGTCCGCGAAGGCGAGGTGTACGGCGTCATCGGCCAGTCCGGCGCCGGCAAGTCCTCGCTCATCCGCTGCGTCAACCTGCTGGAACGCCCCACCGCCGGCACGGTCACCGTCGCCGGACAGGACCTCACCGCCCTGGCCGGACGCGGGCCCCGGGCCGGCAAGGAGCTGCGGCGGGCGCGCAGCCGGATCGGCATGGTCTTCCAGCACTTCAACCTGCTGTCCTCGCGCACCGTGCGGGACAACGTCGAGCTGCCGCTGGAAATCCTCGGCAAGTCGGGGAAGGAACGTTCCCGCAGGGCGCTCGAACTGCTCGACCTGGTCGGGCTCGCCGACAAGGCCGCCGCCTACCCGGCCCAGCTCTCGGGCGGCCAGAAGCAGCGCGTCGGCATCGCCCGCGCCCTGGCCGGCGACCCCAAGGTGCTGCTGTCCGACGAGGCCACCAGCGCCCTCGACCCCGAGACCACCCGCTCCATCCTCCAGCTGCTGCGCGACCTCAACCGGCAGCTCGGCCTGACCGTGCTGCTCATCACGCACGAGATGGACGTGGTGAAGTCGGTCTGCGACTCGGCGGCGCTCATGGAGCGCGGCCGGATCGTCGAGTCCGGCACGCTCGGCGAGCTGCTCGCGACGCCGGACTCGCAGCTGGCCGCCGCGCTGTTCCCGGTGGGCGGCGAGTCCACCGGCGAGGACCGGACCGTCCTGGACGTCACCTTCCACGGCGAGGCCGCCACCCAGCCGGTCATCTCCCAGCTGTCCCGCACCTACAACATCGACATATCGATCCTCGGCGCCGCCATCGACACCGTCGGCGGCCTCCAGGTCGGCCGGATGCGCATCGAACTGCCCGGCCGCTACGAGGACAACGTGGTGCCCGTCGGCTTCCTGCGCGAACAGGGCCTGCAGATCGACGTCGTCGACCGCCCGGCCACCGAGGCCGTGCTGGTGAAGGAAGGTGCCCGGTGACCTGGTCCGAGACACAGCCGCTGCTGTCCCAGGCGTGTTGGGACACCCTCTACATGGTCGGCTGGTCCACGCTCATCGCCGTCGTCGGCGGGCTTCCGCTCGGCGTCCTGCTGGTCCTCACCGACCGCGGCGGACTGCTGCAGAACGTCCTCGCCAACAAGGTCATCGGGCAGGTCGTGAACATCGCCCGTTCCATGCCCTTCATCATCCTGATGGTCGCCCTGATGGGCTTCACCCGCTGGATCACGGGCACCACCATCGGCCGCGAGGCCGCGATCGTGCCGCTGGCCATCGGCGCCATCCCGTTCTTCGCCCGCCTGGTGGAGACGGCCGTCCGCGAAGTGGACGGCGGGCTCGTCGAGGCCGTGCAGGCCATGGGCGGCAACACCTGGACCGTGGTGCGCAAGGTTCTCGTACCCGAGTCCCTGCCGTCGCTGATCTCCTCGACCACCACCACGGTCGTCGCCCTCATCGGCTACTCCGCGATGGCCGGCACCGTCGGCGCCGGCGGCCTCGGCGACATCGCCATCCGCTACGGCTACCAGCGCTTCGAGACCCAGCTGATGTGGATCACCGTGGGGATCCTCGCCGTGGTCATCTCCCTCATCCAGTTCGCCGGCGACTTCGCGGCCCGCTCCCTGCACCGGCGCAGCGGCCGCTCCGGCCCCGCGCCGAGGCTGCGGCTGCTGAAGGCGAAGGAGCCCGCCGCCGAGGTGGGCCAGGCCGCCTGAGCACCGCCGCCCGGGCCCGGCCCGGGCGTGCCGTGCCGTCCGGGCCCGGCCGCCCCCTACAGACCCCCCGTCCACCCACGACGGGTCGCACCACCCAAGGAAAGGCACTTTTCGTGCGCAACACCGCCAAGATCACCACCGCCGTCCTGGCCGCCGGAGCCCTCACCCTCGGGCTGTCGGCCTGCGGCTCCGGCTCCGACTCCGCCTCCGGCAAGTCCGGCGCCGACGCCGCGCTGACGGTCGCCGCCACCCCCACTCCGCAGGGCGAGATCCTCACCTATGTGAAGGACCACCTGGCGAAGAAGGCCGGCCTGAAGCTGGAGGTCAAGGAGTTCACCGACTACGTGACCCCCAACACGGCCGTCCAGCAGGGCCAGGTCGACGCCAACTACTTCCAGCACAAGCCGTACCTGGACGACTTCAACAAGAAGAACGGCACCGACATCGTGCCGGTGCCCGGCGGGTCCGTGCACCTGGAGCCGCTCGGCGTCTACTCCAAGACGGTCAAGAAGCTCGCCGGCCTCGAGCAGGGCGCCACCGTCGCCCTGCCGAACGACACCACCAACGAGGCCCGCGCCCTGAAGCTGCTGGAGGCGAACGGCGTCATCGGGCTGAAGTCCGGCGCCGGCTACTCGGCGACCCCCAAGGACGTCACCTCCAACCCCAAGGGCCTGAAGTTCAAGGAGCTGGAGGCGGCCCAGCTGCCGCGCTCCCTCGGTGACGTCGACGCCGCGGTGATCAACGGCAACTACGCCCTGGAGGCCGACCTCAGCCCCGCCAAGGACGCCATCGCCGCCGAGTCCGCGAAGGACAACCCCTACGCCAACTTCCTCGCGGTGAAGAAGGGCAACGAGAACGACCCGCGGGTCGAGAAGCTCGCCAAGCTGCTGACCTCGCCCGAGGTGAAGAAGTTCATCGAGGACAAGTACCAGGGCGCCGTCGTCCCGGCGTTCTGATCCGCCCGCGGCACCCGCGTGCCGCCGCGCACGGCAGCGGCGTTCCGCCACGCACGGGGTCCGCACCCTCACCGGGTGTGGACCCCGTGGTGCGGTGCGGTGGTTTCATGCTGCATGCTGGGCAGTTCAGCAGGTCCTGAAGGTTCACCGAAGGTTACGGAGTGGCGCATGACGAGCACCTTCCCCAACGTCTCCATCAGCACGGAGCGGTTGGTACTGCGCCCCTTCGAGGAGTCGGACATCCAGGCCTTCGCCGAGATGATGAACGACGAGCTGGTCACCGCCTGGACCTCCGTGCCCCACCCCTACACCGAGGCCGACGCCCGCACCTGGATCACCGAACTCGCCCCGGCCGAGCGTGCCGAGGGCCGCGGCATCGTCTTCGCCGTCGACGAGTTCCTCACCCAGCGCCTGGTCGGCACCGTGCATCTGCGCAACACCGACTGGCGGGTGCGCTCCACCGAGATCGCCTATGTCATCGCCCCCTGGGCACGCGGCGAGGGGTACGCCTCCGAGGCCGCCCTGGCCACCGCGCAATGGGTCTTCCGCGACCGCGGCTTCGAGCGCCTCGAACTGCGCACCGCCGCCGACAACACCGCCTCCCAGCAGGTCGCCCAGAAGATCGGCTGCATCAGCGAGGGCGTCCTGCGCGGCGCCTGGATAGCCCGCGCCAGAAACGGGCAGGGCGAGTGGACCGACGTCCGTACCGACCTCATCGTCTGGAGCCTGCTGCCCGAGGACCTCGAGGGCGTCGGCGGCCAACTGGCGGACACCGGCGATTTCACGTCGTTCGCCGACTGGAACTGACGAAGCCGGCGGCGGCACGCCACGGGGGCGCGCACCGGCGCGCGCCTGGACCGGGTACCCTCACGGGGCCCCCTGGGCAACCCTGACGACCTGCGCAAACCAGTGCCGAACCCCTCTGGAGACTGACGACGATGGCCGACCGGGTCACGGTGATCGGCTGGGACGGCTCGCCGCTGACCGACGCGGCGCGCGGCGCCCTGGGCGCCGCCACCCTCGTGGCGGGCGCCGCCCACCACCTGGCGCTGCCCGAGGTCCCCGCCACGGCCGAGCGCATCCGCCTCGGCAGCGTCGCGCTCGCCGCGCGCCGCATCGCCGCCCACCGTGGGACCGCCGTCGTGCTCGCCGACGGCGACCCGGGCTTCTTCGGGGTCGTACGGACCCTGCACGCGCCCGAGTTCGGCCTCGAGGTGGAGGTCGTCCCCGCCGTCTCCTCGGTGGCCGCCGCCTTCGCCCGGGCCGGCATGCCCTGGGACGACGCCCAAGTGGTCGTAGCACACAAGCGCACCCTGCGACGCGCGGTGAATGTGTGCCGGGCCCACACCAAGGTGGCCGTGCTGACCGCCCCGGGCGCCGGCCCCGCCGAACTGGGCCTGCTGCTGGAGGGGGTGCACCGCACCTTCGTCATCTGCGAGGAGCTGGGCACCGAGCGCGAGCAGGTCACCGTCGTCACTTCCGACAAGGCCGCCGACCACACCTGGCGCGACCCCAACGTCGTCATCGTCATCGGCGGCCCGGCCGGCGCCGGCGAGGGCGGCGGCTGGATCGCCGGGCGCGACCCGGCGGCCGGACCGCGCGGCTGGACCCAGCCCGCCGAGGCCTACGGCGGCGTACTGGGCGAGGGAGAAACGGATCTGCTCCGGGCCGCCCAACTCGCCCGCCTCGGACCGCGCGTCGGCGACCTCGTGTGGGACATCGGCTGCGGCGGCGGCGCCTTCGCCACCGAGGCCGCGCGCTGCGGCGCGGCCGTCATCGCGGTCGACCGGGACCCGGAGGCCTGCGCCCGCACCGAGGCCGCCGCACGCGGCTTCGGCGTCCAGCTCCAGGTGGTCCACGGCGGCGCGCCGCACATCCTGGAGAACCTGCCCGAACCGGACGTCGTCCGCGTCGGCGGCGGGGGAGCGGCCGTGGTCAACGCCGTCGCCGACCGGCGACCCCAGCGCATCGTCACCCACGCCGCCACCCGTGACGCCGCCGAACTCCTCGGCCGCGACCTCGCCGCCCACGGCTACCAGGTCGAATGCGCCCTGCTGCAGTCCGTCGCGCTCGACACCCGGGCCTGGACGGAGAAGGAGCGGAGCGTGGCGTTCCTGCTCGGTGCCGTCCTGCCGGAACGCTCCCCGTGATCAGGTTGTCGTACCGCTCGCGGTAGGCTGGCCGATCGTTGTACCGCTCCGGGCGACCCGTGACTTCGTTCGTCAATGTCCGGAAAACCCGCCCGTTTTGGGGTGGCTGTGGTACGGCAGAACGTGAGGGCGCGCAACGTGGCGCAGTCCACAGCGCACCGTGGCGGATCACGCTGTCGCGGTGGCGCGACGACCGCGACAATGCCACTCAATGGCTTTGTCGCCTTTTACGGGCGGGTCGTTCGTGCCGCTGGGCACGGACGCTCGTTCTTCACTGCGGGGCGGTCGGTGCGCCGTTCCGGGTGAGCTGGTCGTAGAAGCACTAAACCGATGGGCGAGGGGTACGCATGACCGACACCGGCCAGGTCCCGGGCGAGGGGCAGCCGGAGAGCGCAGGCATGGTGGAGCAGCCGGGCGTCCCCCCGCACGGTGCGTACACCTACCTCTCCGGCACGCCCGCCGAGGACGAAGACCTGCTGCTCCCCGGCTCCCAGGGCGCGTGGGGCAACGAGGTGCCCCCGCCCGCCCCGGAGCCGGTCGTCGAGGCCGTCCACGAGCCGGGCCCGCACGAGACGTCCGGCCGCGACAGCGGCTCCGTCGACCTCGGCGGCGTCCTGCACCCCGACCCGGGCCACACGCCCGCGGGCACTCCGGTCCCGCCCGCCGTCACCCCCATGCCCGCCGGCGCCGCGCCGCAGCGCCGGCCGCTGCACCTCGGCCCGCCCACCCCGGACGCCTCCGCCAGCCCGGTCCGCTCGCTGGCCGACCGCGGCCCCGCGGGCGCGCCGGTCCGGCGGCCGGGGACGGCCGCGCCCGGCCCCGAGTACCTCGACGCCCCGCAGTCGCCGGAGGGGGCGCCGCAGGGCGCCGCCCCCTGGGGCGCGCAGGCGGCGCAGGCCGCTGTGGCGGTCTCGCCGGTGCCCGGGGTCGGTGCGGGGGCGACGGCCGTGGGAACGGTTGTTCCGGATGCCGAGCCGGGCGACGCGGCCCAGGCCGCCGTGGCCCGGCTGGCGGCCGAGGCCGGTGCCACCGGGTACGGCCGCCCGGAGGCGCGGGGGGAACACGGCGCGGCACCGGCCGGTACGCCGGCCGTGAGCGGGCCGGAGGACGGTCACGCGGCCCCCGCCGAGCCGGCGCACGCGGCGCAGGGTGTCGAGGGCCCGGCGGGCGGGGACCTGCCCGAGGGCGCGGCCGACTCCCGCACCGGCGAGGACGCCACCGCCGTGCCCGCCGCGGAAGCCGGTCACGAGGCGGCCGACGCCACGGGGAGCGCGGCGGCTCCCGCGGGCGCCCCCGCCGCCGGAGCGGACCGGGTCCCGGGCGCGCCCGGAACCGGGGCCGGGGAGGGCGCCGAGGGCGCCGCCTCCCCACAGTCCGCCCCGGAGACGGAAGCCGTGCCCACCGCCGAGGCCGCACAGGCCGCACCGGCCGGCGAGGCGGCGCAGGCCCCGGACGCGGCGCGGACGGCCGACGCGGCCCAGGCCGCCCCCGACCCGACGCAGGCGTCCGACCCCTCCCAGGCCGCCGACGCCTCGGTCGCCGATGTGGCGCAGGTGGCCGACGCCGCGCAGGTCGCCGGCGCGGTGCCGGCCGCCGACGCGGCTCAGGTGTCCGACGCGGTGCCGGCCCCCGACGCCGCGCAGGTCACGGTAGCGGCGCAGGCGCCCCACGCGGATCCGGCCGCCGACGCGGCTCAGGTGTCCGACGCGGCGCACGCCGCCGACGCGGCCAAGGTGCCCGATGCGACGCAGGTCACCGAGGCCGCGCAGGCACCCGTGGACCCGGGCTGGGAGCCGGCGCAGGCCGTCGCCCGGGCCGCTGCCGGTGAGGCGGGGCAGACACCGCAGGCTGCCGAACCCGGCCCGGCGCCGGGCGACTCCGGCACGCCCGAGCAGGCCGAAGGGGCGCAGACGCAGGACGCGGCTCCCGAGCCGTCACCGGCCGCCGGTGCCGCCGCCGTCCACGGGGACGGGGCCGCGCACACCCAGGAGGCCGCCGACGCCCCCCGGGCCGGGACCCCGGCCGGGACGGCCCCGGCCGGCGCCGAGGGCTTCCCCGCGCCCGGCGACGCCCAGGGCCCGCTGCCCGGAGCGGCGGTGGAGACGGCCGGGGCCCCCGCGCCCCCCGGTGACCCCATCGTGGAAGCGGACGCCCATCATCCGGACGCCGAGCTTCCGGCCCCCACGCAGCAGGCCACCACCGGAGAGGCCGCACCCATGCCCGCCGCCGAGCACACCGGGCACGTCCCGGCCCCCGAACACCCGCAGGCCACGCCGCCGGCCGGCCCCGCCGACGCCCCTGCCGCCCCCTCGGCGGAGCCGGCCGGAGCGGGCACCGCGACCGACCCGGAGACCGTCGGCCCCGTGGCCGCCGCCGGAACGCCCGCCGCCGGAACGCCCACCGCCGGCGCTCCCGACGAGCAGCCACCGGTCGAGCAGCCCCCGGGCGAACAGGCCCCGGTCGGGCCGCCCCTGGTCGAGCACACCCCGGGCGAGCAGACCCAGGGCGAGCACCCTGGCGCGGTGCTGCCCACGACGGTTCCGTCCGTGCCGGCGGCCGACCAGCCGCTCGGGCAGTTCGTACCGGTCGAGGGCTCGGTGCCCACCACCCCCCACCTGGCCCCCGCCCCGCCGCACCCGGCCGTCCCGCCGGCCGGACAGGAGCAGGCGGACACCGTGCCGGAGGCCCCCCAGGGGCCGGTCGTCACGGTCCCCGCCCCGCGCGACGGCGACCTCGCGGCCGTACCCGGGCAGGACGCCGCGGGACCGGAGCCGGTCCAGCACGCCGACGACCTGGACACCCGGGGCGCCGAACCGGGCGAGCCGGGCGAACCGGCCGGACAGCGGCAGGGGCAGGGGCAGGAGCAGGAGCAGGGGCAGGCGGCCGAGGAGGGCACGACCGAGGAGGGCACGGCCGAGGCGCCGGCCCGGCAGTCCTCCGGACCGGCCGCACCCGGCTACGACGAGGCCGAGCGCGAGGCCGTGCTCAAGGTGATGCGCGAGCGCCGCGACATCCGCAACGGCTTCCGCGGCGACCCGATCCCGCACGAGGTGCTGCTGCGCGTCCTGGAGGCCGCCCACACCGCGCCCTCCGTGGGCCACTCGCAGCCCTGGGACTTCGTCGTCATCCGCTCCGCCGAGACCCGGCGCACCATGCACGAGCTCGCCATGCGCCAGCGCGAGGCGTACGCCAAGTCGCTGCCCAAGGGCCGGGCCAAGCAGTTCAAGGAACTCAAGATCGAGGCCATCCTCGACACCCCGGTGAACATCGTCGTCACCGCCGACCCGACCCGCGGCGGCCGGCACACCCTGGGCCGGCACACCCAGCCCCAGATGGCCCCGTACTCCGCCGCCCTCGCGGTGGAGAACCTCTGGCTCGCGGCCCGCGCCGAGGGCCTCGGCGTCGGCTGGGTCAGCTTCTTCGACGAGCGCGAGATGGTCCGCGCCCTCGGCCTGCCCGAGCACCTGGAGGTCATCGCCTACCTGTGCGTCGGATACGTCGACGAGTTCCCGGACGAGCCCGAGCTGATGCAGGCCGGCTGGTCCAAGCGGCGCCCGCTGTCCTGGGTCGTGCACGAGGAGACGTACGGTCGGCGCGCGCTGCCCGGCGAGGACCCGCACGACCTGCTCGCCGAGACCGTCGCCCAGATCCGGCCGCTGGACGCCAAGGCGCTCGGCGAGGCCTGGGAGCGGCAGAAGCGGATGACCAAGCCGGCCGGCGCTCTCGGCATGCTGGAGATCATCTCCGCCCAGCTGTCCGGGCTGTCCCGGCAGTGCCCGCCGCCGATCCCGGAGCCCGCCGCCGTGGCCATCTTCGCCGGCGACCACGGCGTCCACGCCCAGGGCGTCACCCCCTGGCCGCAGGAGGTCACCGCCCAGATGGTGGCCAACTTCCTCGGCGGGGGAGCGGTCTGCAACGCCTTCGCGGGCCAGGTGGGCGCCGAGGTCTGCGTGATCGACGTCGGCGTCGCCGCAGACCTCCCGGCCACCCCCGGCCTGCTGCCGCGCAAGATCCGCGCCGGCACCTCCGACATGACCACCGGCCCCGCGATGACCCGCGAGGAGGCCAAGAAGGCCATCGAGGTCGGCATCGAGACCGCCCGCGACCTGGTGGCGGCCGGCAACAAAGCCCTGCTCACCGGTGAGATGGGCATCGCGAACACCACCGCATCCGCCGCGCTCATCGCCGTCTACACCGGCGCGGACCCGTCCGAGGTCACCGGCCGCGGCACGGGCATCAACGACGAGACCCTGGCCCGCAAGACCGAGGTGGTCCGCCGCGCCCTGGAGGTGCACCGGCCGGACCCGGCCGACCCCATCGGCGTGCTCGCCGCGATCGGCGGTTTCGAGCACGCGGCCATGGTCGGCCTGCTCCTCGGCGGGGCCTCCCTGCGCACGCCGGTGATCCTGGACGGCGTGAGCGCGGGCGCCGCCGCGCTGGTCGCCCGCGCCATCGCCCCCGAGGTGCTCGCGGCCTGCATCGCCGGCCACCGCAGCGCCGAACCGGGCCATGTCGCCGCCCTGAACAAGCTCGGCCTGCGCCCCCTGGTCGACCTCGACCTGCGCCTCGGCGAGGGCACCGGCGCCCTGCTCGCCCTGCCGCTGGTGCAGAGCACGGCACGGGCGATGCACGAGGTGGCGACGTTCGACTCCGCGGGCGTCACCGAGAAGTGACCGCGAGCCGGGGTGGCCGGTGCGGCCCTGCGCCCACCCCACCCCGGCCGTACGCTGAACGCACCTCCTAGAATCCGCACGTCAGGGCCGCTCCAGAGCCGTAGCGCCCGCCCCTCCGCTTCGACTGCCCGCACCAGGCCGCGCCGCAGCGACCGCCCGGACGAGGAGCCGCACCGCCCATGGCCGAACACCCCGCCTACCCCGTAGGCCTCCGTCTGACCGGCCGCCGCGTGGTCGTCCTCGGCGGCGGCCAGGTCGCCCAGCGCCGCCTCCCGGCGCTCATCGCCGCGGGCGCCGACATCGTGCTCGTCTCGCCCCACGCCACGCCCTCCGTCGAGGCCATGGCGGACGCGGGCGAGATCACCTGGCGGCGGCGCGCCTACCAGGACGGCGACCTCGCCGACGCCTGGTACGCGCTGATCGCCACCAGCGACCACGACGCCAACACCCGCGCCTCCGCCGAGGCCGAGCGGCACCGCGTGTGGTGCGTACGCTCCGACGACGCCGACGCGGCGACCGCCTGGACCCCGGCCACCGGCCACAGCGAGGGCGTCACCGTGGCCGTACTCACCACCAGCGCCCGCGGCCGGGACCCCCGGCACACCGCCGCGATCCGCGACGCGGTCGTCGAGGGCCTGCGCGACGGCACGCTCGTCGCTCCCCACCACCGCACCCGCACCCCCGGCGTCGCCCTTGTCGGCGGCGGCCCGGGCGACCCCGACCTCATCACGGTCCGCGGCCGCCGGCTGCTCGCCGAGGCCGACGTCGTCATCGCCGACCGCCTCGGCCCGCGCGACCTGCTCGCCGAACTCCCGCCGCACGTCGAGGTGATCGACGCGGCGAAGATCCCCTACGGCCGCGCCATGGCCCAGGAGGCCATCAACAACGCGCTCATCGAGCACGCCCAGCAGGGCAAGTCGGTGGTCCGGCTCAAGGGCGGCGACCCGTACGTCTTCGGCCGCGGCATGGAGGAGCTCCAGGCGCTCGCCGAGGCGGGCATACCCTGCACGGTGGTGCCCGGCATCTCCAGCTCCATCTCAGTTCCGGGCGCGGCCGGCATCCCGGTCACCCACCGCGGCGTGGCCCATGAGTTCACCGTGGTCAGCGGCCATGTGGCACCCGACGACGAGCGGTCCCTGGTCGACTGGCCGAGCCTGGCGAAGCTGACGGGCACGCTGGTGGTGCTGATGGGCGTCGACAAGATCGACCGGATCGCGCGGACGCTCGTCGAGCACGGCAGGTCGCCGGACACCCCGGTCGCCCTGGTCCAGGAGGGCACCACCGCCGCCCAGCGCCGCGTGGACGCCACCCTCGCCACGGTCGCCGAGACGGTACGGGCCGAGGAGGTCCGGCCGCCGGCCGTCATCGTCATCGGGGAGGTCGTCCGGGTGGGCCCCCGGGTTCCCGCGGGACCGCGGACCACATGAGGCGTGCGTGCCGCCGGCACCGCAGACACGACAAGAGGCAGTGACACCCGTGGCCGATCTCATCACCGTCGAGGACCCCGACGACCCGCGCCTGCGCGACTACACCGACCTGACCGACGTCGAGCTGCGCCGCAGGCGCGAACCCGCCGAGGGCCTGTTCATCGCCGAGGGCGAGAAGGTCATCCGCCGCGCCCGGGACGCCGGCTACGCGATGCGCTCGATGCTGCTGTCCGCCAAGTGGGTCGACGTCATGCGCGACGTCATCGACGAACTCCCCGTCCCCGTCTACACGGTGACCCCCGAGGTCGCCGAGCGGGTCACCGGCTACCACGTGCACCGCGGCGCGCTCGCCTCCATGCGGCGCAAGCCGCTGCCCACCGCGGCCGAACTGCTGCGCACCGCCCGCCGCGTCGCGGTGATGGAGGCGGTCAACGACCACACCAACATCGGCGCCGTCTTCCGCTCGGCCGCCGCGCTCGGCATGGACGCCGTGCTGCTCTCCCCGGACTGCGCCGACCCGCTGTACCGCCGCAGCGTCAAGGTCTCGATGGGCGCGGTCTTCTCCGTGCCGTACGCCCGTGCCGACGGCTGGCCCGGCGGGCTGGAGCCGGTGCGCGCGGCCGGCTTCAGGCTGCTCGCCCTCACCCCAGACGAGCGGGCGAAACCGCTGGACGAGGTCGCCCCGCACCGCATGGACCGGGTGGCCCTGATGCTCGGCGCCGAGGGCGACGGGCTGTCCGCCCGGGCCCTGGGCGCGGCCGACGAGTGGGTCCGCATCCCGATGTCCCACGGCGTCGACTCGCTCAACGTCGGCGCGGCGGCGGCGGTCGCCTTCTACGCGGTGGCGACGGGCCGCCCGGAGTCCTGAAGCGGCGTACGGCCCCGCCCGTCGCCGTCGCCGTACGCCGGTCCGTGCGGGTGTCCGGCGGCGTACGGCCGCGCCGCCCGCACGGTGCCGACGCCGTCGCCGTCGCCGCCGAGTCCGCGCGAGGGCCCCTGGCAGCCCTGCGCCGCCGCGATGCCGAGCGCGACCAGCAGCGTCACCACGACGAACACGAACAGGCGCTGGCGCAGCAGCCGCGGATTGGCGGGCCGCCTGCCGGTCGAGGTGCCGCGCGGCGCCCGCGCGCCCGACCCGCGCGGGCCGGGACGCCCGCCGCCGCCGGTGCGCGCACCGTTGCGGGAGGCCGGCGTCGGCCGCCCACCGCCCGCCCGGGAGGAGACACCGGTGGTGCGGCCCCGGGACGCCCCGCCCGTGCGCGCCGGCCCGCCGCCCCGCGAGGCGGGGACGGCGCCGCGCGAGGGCGGCACGGTCCCCCGCGGGACCGGAGTGCCGGGGGAGGAGCCGGGACCCTGCGGGCGCCGCGCCACCCGCTGCTGCTCGGGGTGACCGGCGCGCTGCGACCCGGCGTACGCGTCGGGATACGTGTCGGCGAGCCGCCCGGTGGGCCGGTCGGCCTCGGCGGAGCGCGGCGCGGGCGGGCGCACGTCGCCCAGGCCCTGCGCCTCACGCGCGGCGATCTCCTTCAGCCGCAGCGACAACTGCAGCGTGCTGGGCCGCTCCTCGGGGTCCTTGGCCAGACAGGCCCGCACCAGCGGGGCCAGCGCGTCCGGCACGCCGTGCAGCTGCGGCTCCTCGTGCACCACCCGGTACAGCATGACCTCCGAGCTGCCGTGCCCGAACGGCGAGTCGCCGGTCGACGCGTACGCCAGCGTCGCCCCCAGCGAGAACACGTCGGTGGCCGGGGTGACGGCGGCCCCGCGCACCTGCTCCGGGGCGAGGAATCCGGGCGAGCCGACCGCGGTGCCGACGTGGGTGAGCGTGGAGGCGCCGGTCGCCCAGGCGATGCCGAAGTCGATGATCCGCGGCCCCTTGGGGGACAGCAGGATGTTGGACGGCTTCAGGTCCCGGTGCACGACACCGGCCTCGTGCACCGCGACCAGCCCCTCGGACAGGGCGGCCCCGATCGCCGCGGCCTCCGCCGCGCTCAGCGCGCCCTCGTCGGCCACCTTGTCGTGCAGCGAGGGCCCGGGCACGTACTGCGTGGCGAACCACGGCCGCTCCGCGTCCAGGTCCGCCGCCACCAGCCGCGCCGTGCACCCGCCCCGGATCCGCCGCGCCGCCGAGACCTCGCGGGCGAACCGCGAGCGGAACTCCTGGTCCTCCGCCAGATCCGGCCGGATGACCTTCAGCGCGACCCGCTGGCCCTTGCGGTCGGAGCCCAGATAGACCACGCCCATCCCGCCCGCGCCCAGCCGTCGGTGAAGCCTGAACGAGCCGACGACACGCGGGTCCTCGCGCCTCAGGCGCATCATCGCCATGTTCATCCCCGCTGCCCGGTCCCTGTGACGAGCCACAGCTTACGTTTCCGGGGCCGTTCCCGCGCAGAGGCCGCGCCCTCTCGAACCGATCGATTCTCAGTGCCGCGCCCAGGAATTGAGGGGCGGTCAGGGACCGTGGGGGCGACACGGCCCGGCACGGCCCATGATCCCAAACTCCCACCGCGGCAGGAGGGTTGGACCCACGGGGTCCGGCCGGCGCGGAACCCGGCGGGACGCGGGCGCACCGGCCCCGCACGGGCGCGGCGGCACACGCGGCGGTGGCGGCCCGCCGCCGACGGCGGACCGCGGTGCGCCGGAAGTGAGTGAAGTCACCCGCTCCGTTCCGGGGCCCGCCCGGGAGCGGGACACGGAGGGGGCGCCCCCTCCGGGAAGACCCCGAGACCCCGGAGCGCGTCTCCACCCAGGGGAGTAGACCGCAGGTCGAAGCTCATCCTCCGGGAGGCCCGGCAATCGGTACGAGGGCATGACGACCGGTACCCGCCGCGCGCCTAGATTTGAGGTCAAGCGGCGGGTGCAGCACTCGTCCCCCGAGGTCAGGCACCCGCCGCTGCCGACGACAACCGAGACGGTCGGGAGAGGGACCATGGCCCACACGGCACCGCGGACGCTGCTCCGCGCGCACGGACGCCTCGCGCGCCCCGGCCGCACGGGCCGCCGCCACCCGCTGGTGGCGACCCTGATGGCCCTCCCCCTGGCCGCCCTGCTCCTGCTCGTCTTCGACGGCTGGGACACGGTGGCCACACAGGCGTCGTCCGTGGGCGTGATGCTGGGGCGCTGAGCGGCGACCCCAGGCCCGGAAGAGCGGTCCGGGCGGGGACATCCACCCATGAAACCCCGTGGGGACGGGGGTACGGCGGACGGCAGAATGCCGGCGCAGCTGGGGAGCTGCGCCGGCATTTACCCATGCCCCCCATGCGGCCGGACGGGCGGCAGACCGGCACCGCGACCGGACTCGGCCCCTCGACCCCGCGACCCCGGGCCCCTCCGCCCGTGCCCCGCCCGGCCGCGTACCCTCGCCGCCAGAGCCGCCCGCCGTACCCAGGAGTCACCGTGACCGCCGACGCCCTGCTGCCCGAGCTGACCGTCCGGGCCGGCCGCGTCGCCCACGCCGGTGGCGGCGGCTGCCGCTGCGACACCGCGGTCCTGGCCGCCCGGTCCGACGCCACGGTGGTCCGGCACGCCCGTACGGTGGCGAAGGCCCACGCCCCCGGCACCGACCCCGCCGAGCTGGCCCTCCGCATGGCCACCGCGTCCGCGCTCCCCGGCATCCTGCTGCCCCCGCTCTCGCCGGCCGCCGCCGCCCTGCACGACCACGGCCGGCTGGTCACGTACTGGCCCTACGGCACCCCCGTGGACCCCGACGACCCGGACGCCGCCCCCTGGGAGGCCGCCGCCACCCTGCTCGCGCGGCTGCACCGCAGCCCCGCCCCGCCGGGCCTGCCGCCCATGCGCGGCCCCGCCAAGGCCGCGCGCGCCGTCGCCCGCCTCCGCGCCGCCGCCCCCGGCGCACCCGTCCCGCGATCCGCCGTGGACCCCGTCCTGCGCGCCTGGTCCACGCTCCCCGCCTGGGCCCGTGCCGAGGCGGTCATGCCGGACGACGGCACCCTCTGCCACGGCGACCTCCACCTCGGCCAGCTCGTCCGCCACCCGGCGCCGGACGGCCCGTGGCTGCTCATCGACGTGGACGACCTCGGCACCGGCGTCCCCGGCTGGGACCTGGCCCGCCCCGCCGCCTGGTACGCCTGCGGACTGCTCCCGCCCGGGGAGTGGTCGCGCTTCCTGGCCGCCTACCGCGCGGCCGGCGGCCCGGCCGTCCCCGCGGCGGGCGACCCGTGGCCCGCCCTGGACGTGCCCGCCCGCGCCCTCACCGTGCAGACCGCCGCCCTGGCGGTCGTCAGGGCCGGCGCGGCCGGGCGCCCGCTGGACGAGATCGAGCAGGCCGTGGTGGACGCCTGCGACCGAATGGACCGCCTCCCGCCGGAGTTGCCCGGCGGACCGGGGAAGTAGGCTGCAACCGACCCGAGCCGGACGGAGTCTGTCCCGGCGAGGCCCCAAGCAGCACCGACCGGCGAGGAGTTGAGCCGAGCATGCAGTGTCCGAAGTGTCACGCGCCGATGCACACCTACAACCGCAACGGCGTCCAGATCGAGCAGTGCAGCGGCTGCCGCGGCATCTTCCTCGACTACGGCGAGCTGGAGGCGCTGACCCGCCTGGAGTCGCAGTGGTCCCAGCCCGCGCCGCCCCCGCCCGCCCCGGGCGGCTACCCGGCCCCGCAGGCGCCCGCCTGGGGCGCCCCGCACGGCGGCCACCACGGCGGCGGCCACTACGGTCACCACCGCCACAAGAGCTTCGGGCACATGCTGTTCTCCAGCTGAGCGAAGCGGTCCCGTCTCCGGATGAGCGGGGCGGCCACGACGAAGCCCCCGGCCGTACGGGACGGCCGGGGGCTTCGGTGCGCGTGGACGATACTGGGATTGAACCAGTGACCTCTTCCGTGTCAGGGAAGCGCTCTCCCGCTGAGCTAATCGTCCTCGGGACCACGACGGGCCCCGAAGGGCCGGCCGTGGGTGTCGCGTGCGCGATACTGGGATTGAACCAGTGACCTCTTCCGTGTCAGGGAAGCGCTCTCCCGCTGAGCTAATCGCGCGGGGTGAAGCCCGGGGGCTCCAGTGGACGATACTGGGATTGAACCAGTGACCTCTTCCGTGTCAGGGAAGCGCTCTCCCGCTGAGCTAATCGTCCTTGGAGGTGGAGACGGGATTTGAACCCGTGTAGACGGCTTTGCAGGCCGTTGCCTCGCCTCTCGGCCACTCCACCAGGAGTGCGGGGACCCGCGGATCCCCTCTTCCTTCGAGCGGACGACGAGGCTCGAACTCGCGACCTCAACCTTGGCAAGGTTGCGCTCTACCAACTGAGCTACGTCCGCCTGTCGTTTCGGTGCGCTTGCGCGCCCCGGCGACGTGTTGAACTCTAGCGGATTCCCCGGCCAGCACAAAAACGCGTTTGCGCAGCGTGCTGCGGTGCGTCCGCCGGAGCACCTGGTCAGCCCCCGTGAGGCGGGCCCGGACCGCCCGGGCGACACCCGCTTTACACTCGGCCGTGTGCTCGACCTGCCTCCTCTCGCGCGCTTCGGCGACCGCCTCGCCACCGGCCTGGCCGACGTCACCGGCGACCCCGCGGCCCTGGACTCCACCGGCTTCTGGGCCGTCGCCGCCGACTACGAGGGCCGGCTGACCTGCGCCCGCTTCCGGGACGTACGCGAGCAGCCGGTGCCGGCCGCGGCGCCCGGAGCGTGGCGGGGGCCGGCCGCCGGCGCGTGGACCTCCTCGCTGGACCGGGCCGCCTACACGGCCGGTGTACGGCGCATCCACGAGCACATCGCGGCCGGCGAGGTCTACCAGGTGAACCTGTGCCGGGTGCTCTCCGCCCCCGTGGCCGCCGACGCGGACGTGGACGCGCTGACCGCCGTACTGGCCCGGGGCAACCCGGCGCCGTACGCAGGAACGATCCGCCTGCCCGGGCACGGCGTCGAGATCGCCACCGCCTCCCCCGAGCTCTTCCTGCGCCGCGACGGGCGGACCGTCGAGTCCGGGCCGATCAAGGGCACCGCCCGCACCGAGGCGGAGCTGCTGGCGAAGGACCACGCCGAGAACGTCATGATCGTGGACCTGGTGCGCAACGACATCGGCCGGGTCTGCACCACCGGCAGCGTCACCGTCCCCGACCTGTGCGCCGTGGAGAAGCACCCCGGCCTGGTCCACCTCGTCTCCACCGTCCGCGGCGAACTGCGCGAGGGCGCCGGCTGGCCGGAACTGCTGGACGCCGCCTTCCCGGCCGGATCGATCACCGGCGCCCCCAAGTCGAGCGCGCTGCGGATCATCGACGCCCTGGAGACCGCGCCGCGCGGACCCTACTGCGGCGCCGTCGGCTGGGTCGACGCCGACCGCGGCACCGCGGAGCTCGCGGTCGGCATCCGCACCTTCTGGATCGACCGGACCGCGGACGGGGCGGCCGTGCTGCGCTTCGGCGCCGGCGCCGGCATCACCTGGGACTCCGACCCCGAGGGGGAGTGGCGGGAGACCGAGCTGAAGGCGGCCCGGCTGCTCGCGGTAGCGTCGGGGACGCACGACGAGACGTACGGGACGGCCCCCGGGGCCGCGTACGAGGACAGCGGAGAGGGACTGCGACGGTGAAGATCTGGCTCGACGGCGGGCTACGGGACATCGAGTCCGCCCGCGTCTCCGTTCTCGACCACGGGCTGACCGTGGGCGACGGCATCTTCGAGACGGTGAAGGCGGCCGACGGCAGGCTCTTCGCGCTCACCCGCCACCTGGACCGGCTGACCCGCTCCGCGCGCGGCCTCGGCCTGCCCGACCCGGACCACGACGAGGTGCGCCGCGCCTGCGCCGCCGTCCTGGAGGCCAACCCGGTGCCGCTGGGCCGGCTGCGCATCACCTACACCGGCGGCCACGGGCCCCTCGGCTCCGACCGCGGCGACCGGGGGCCCACCCTGGTCGTCGCCCTCGGGGAGACCACGCGCCGCCCCGACTCCACCGCCGTGATCACGGTCCCCTGGACCCGCAACGAGCGCGGCGCGCTCACCGGCCTGAAGACCACCTCCTACGCCGAGAACGTCGTCGCGCTCGCCCGCGCCCACGAACAGGGCGCCTCCGAGGCCCTGTTCGGCAACACGGCCGGCCGGCTCTGCGAGGGCACCGGGTCCAACGTGTTCGTCGTCCTCGACGGCGAGATCCACACCCCGCCGCTCGCCTCGGGCTGCCTGGCGGGCATCACCCGGGCGCTCGCGATCGAGTGGACGGGGGCCAGGGAGACCGACCTGCCACTGGACGTGCTCGAGCGCGCCGAGGAGGTCTTCCTGACCTCCACGCTGCGCGACATCCAGGCCGTGCACCGGGTCGACGGCCGCGAACTGCCCGGCGCGCCGGGCCCGGTGACCGCCAAGGCCATGCGCGTCTTCGACGAGCGCGCCGCGGACGACCTGGACCCCTGAGACGACGGGTCCGCGCCACCGGCGACCTGGGCCCCTGGGCCACGCGGGGCCCCGAGGCCACGCACCGGGCAGCGGACGGGCCCGGCCTTCGCGGCCACGGGTCGGGCGGCGGACGGCCCCGGCGTTCGCCGCCGCGGGTCGGGCCGGGCGGGAAAATTCGGCTGACTCCCGGCGCGGCGGCGGGTAGAACACCCCTGATGACCACGACACTGCGGCCGACCGAGCCGCTTCAGCACCACGCCGACGGGACCCGCTCGCGCCGCTACCAGGTGTGCGTGAACAGCAGGCCCGTCGGCGCGGTACACCTCGCCACGCATCCCGTCTTCGGGCAGTCCGTCGCCCGCATCCTCGATCTGCGCGTCGAGGAGCCGGACCGCCGCCGGGGCCGGGGCACGGTGGCCGCGCTCGCCGCCGAGGAGGTGGCCCGGGGCTGGGGGTGCCAGCGCGTCGAGGCCTCGGTGCCCGCCGACGCGGAGGCCGCGGTCCGGCTCGTCACCGCGCTCGGTTACGTGCAGCGCAACCGCGGCATGGAGAAACGGCTCGGCCCGTCCGCGCCCGGCCTCCCCGCGGGCACCCGGAGCCGGCCGCTGAGCGACGACGAGTACGGGCCATGGCTGGAGCAGGGCAAGGCCCACTACGCCCGGAGCTGGATCGACCGGGGCGTACCGCCCGGGCAGGCCTGGGCGAAGTCCGAGGACGACCACGCCCGGCTGCTCCCGCGGGGGACCGCGACGCCGGGCGTGCTGATCAGCGCCCTGGAGCACGAGGGCACCCGGGTCGGCACCCTGTGGCTCGCCGTCACCGGGGACCACGCGTTCGTGTACGACGTCGAGACCGACGAGCGCTTCCGGGGCCGGGGCCACGGGCGCTCCCTCATGCTGCTCGCGGAGCGCCAGTCCCTGGAGGCCGGGGCGAGCGTCCTCGGCCTGAACGTCTTCGCGGGGAACACCCCGGCGGAGCGGCTCTACGACTCGCTCGGCTACCAGCCGGTGCTGTACGCCATGTACAAGAACCTGCTCTAGAACCGGGCGCCCGCCGCCGCGCCGCCCGCCGCCTGCCGCGCCGCCCGCCCCTGGGGCGCGGCCACGGAACGTGAGGGCCCGCTCGGCGCGCGGTGTCCGGCGGGGCCGGCGGGCCGGCGCACCGGGCGGCCGGGCACCGGGCCGAGCGGCGCGGGCCGGTGCGACCTCAGCCGGTCGGGCCGGTCCCGGCCAGCAGCCCGTCCACGATCTCCTCGATGCGCTCGCGCAGCCCCTCCTGGCTCCTGCCGCCGTCCAGGCGCTCGCCGCCGACGACGTACGTCGGTGTGCCGGTCACGCCGATCGCCTTGCCCTCGGCCTGGTCGGCGTCGACGATCAGGATGTGCCGCCCGTCGATCAGCGCGGTGTCGAACTCCTCGGCGTCCAGACCCAGTTCACGGGCAACCTCGACCAGCAAGGGCTCGCCCTCGCGGTCCAGCTCCGCCACCCGGCCGAGCACCGCCTCCACGTACGGCCACAGCCGCCCCTGCTCAGCGGCCTCCTCGGCGGCCTGTGCGGCGGCGAAGGAGTGCTTGTGCTTCTCCAGCGGGAAGTGGCGCAGCCGCAGCTCCAGCCGGTCGCCGTAGCGGGCGCGCAGCGCGCGCAGGTCGTCCAGCGCGGTACGGCAGTCGGGGCACTGGAGTTCGCACCACACGTCGAGGACGGGGACGGCGGGGCGGACGGGGGAGGAGTCGCTCATGGGCCCAGTCTCCCAGGCCCGCGGGGTACGGCCCAATCCGCCCGCCGGCCCGCCCGCTCGCCCGGCACCGGCGGTGCGGCAGACACCGGCGGACGGGCGGACGGCGCGGACCGGCGGACGGGCGGACGGCCCGAACCGGCGGACGGCGCGGCGCCGGCCCGGCCGGGACCTGCGGAGGAGGCGACCCGGAGATCTCCCTGATGTCAGCCGTGAGCATGGCCTCGGGAGGCGGGGACGGTGCAGGATGGAAGGGACGAACCACCCGGCCCGGCCGGCCCGCCGGGACCCGGTGAGCACTCCTGGAGGACCGCATGATCGCCGAGACCGTCTGTTCCGCCGTCTCCGCGGCCGGCCTGGGCATCGCCGCGGTCACGGCGTACCGCAAGCGCTTCCTCGCCGCGGCCCGGATCGCCGCCTACTCCCTCGTCCCGGTCGCCCTGGTGATGACCGGCATCGTCGGCTGGCTGGCCGACACCGCCTTCAGCGTCACCGCCTGGGCGGGCTTCGTGCTGCTCGGCTGCTCCTGGGCGCTGTTCGCGACGACCCGCGCGGTGGAGCGCCGCCGCGGGGGCACGCGCAAGGAGCGCCGGGCCGCCCGGGCGGCGGAGCGGGACGCGGTGGCTCCGGCGGGGTCGGCGGGGTCGGCGCCGTCCCTGGGCCCGGCGGCCGGTGCGGCCTCCCGTCCCTCCTCCCGCCCGGCGGCGGCGCCCCGCGGCGAGGACGACTTCAGCGACATCGAGGCGATCCTCAAGAAGCACGGCATCTGACGCCGCCCCGGTCGTTCCCCCGTTCCTTCCCCGGTCCGTCCCCCCGGCCCGGTGTGACCGAGGGTGTCCGGGGTGTGCCCGGAAGTGCTCAACACCCGGCAGCATTCGAAACGAAGATCACGTGATCCGGCGAACTCCCGCACCTTGCGGGCGTGTTGATCGCGCCGGAGGCGCCGGCTGCGTCATCATCACCGCGAGATGGTGGACACGACACAGAGCGAGGCCGCGCCGCCGCAGGACGAGCCGCGCGGGTGCCTCTTCGCCCTTTCCCAGCCGCCGCTGATGATCTTCCTTGCGGTGATCGGGTGTCTGCTGCTCATGGCTGCGTTGCACGACCTGCTGTTGCTGTGAGCCGTACCGTGGGTCCTCGGCGTCACCCGCCGGGGACCGACGACACCGTCCGGCCTCAGCCGGCCGCCTCCTTGCGGCGCGCCCGGTACGCGGCCACGTGCAGCCGGTTGCCGCAGGTACGGCTGTCGCAGTAGCGCCGCGAGCGGTTGCGGGAGAGATCGACGAAGGCGCGCCGGCAGTCGGGGGCCTCGCAGCGCCGCAGCCGTTCCCGCTCCCCGGCCACCACGAAGAAGGCCAGCGCCATGCCGCAGTCGGCGGCCAGGTGGTCGGCGACGGAGGCTCCCGGGGCGAAGTAGTGCACGTGCCAGTCGTAGCCGTCGTGGTCGGTCAGCCGGGGGGTGGTGCCCGCGGCGGCGATCAGCTCGTTGATCATCCCGGCCGCCGTGCGGGCGTCCGGGGCCGCGAAGATCCCGGCGAACCGGCCGCGAATCCTGCGCACCGCGGAGAGGTCGAAGTCCGAGAGCACTCCCACATCGCTGATCTCGTGGTTCCGTACGAACTCCTCGAGCGCCGCGACGTCCGCCAGCCCGTCCTGCGCCGTGTCGTCCTCCGGCGCGGTGTTCACCAGATCGACCACGGTGTCCAGCGCGCACCGGGTGTCGTGGGTGATCAGCACGTCTCGCTCCCTGCCCTGGGGGTCGGGCACACGCCCGCCGATGCAGGCCGATGGTAATGGCTCCGCCGTCACCCGAGGAGCGCGTCGGGGCGGGGAACCGCGCGGGCACCGGCACACCCGGCATCCGGGCGCGGGCGCGGGGACGCGCCGGCACACCCGGCTTCCGGGCGCGGGCGCGGGCGCGGGCACGCGCCGGCACCGGCTCCCCACGAGGACTCGTGCGGTGCCGGTGCCGGTGCATCCCTATGCGGTTGTCCTGGCCCGAGCCGTCTCCCCGAGTGGACGGCAACGGGCAGCCCCATGGGCGGGCCCTGAAGGGCTCGCCGCTAACTTTCCGCGAGGATGTGCGAGAGCTCCTGATCAAGATCGAAGTGCCGGTGCTCCGTGCCGGGGGGCACGGCGGCGTCCGTCCGCTTCAGGAAGGACTCCAGGGCCCGCGCGGGGGCCTCGAGCAGAGCCTCGCCCTCCGGGGAGCTCAGGGCGATGCACACGACGCCCTGTCCATGACTGCGCGACGGCCAGACTCGGACGTCGCCGGTACCTGTGGGCCGGTGAAGCCCCTCGGCGAGGAGGTCGCGGGCGAACACCCACTCGACGGTCTCCTCGGCTCCGGTGTGGAAGGTGGCGTGCACGGCGTAGGGGTCGGCCGTGTCGTACCGCAGGCCTGCGGGGACAGGCAGGGAGGACTCGCTCGACACAACGAGGCGCAGGTGCAGCTCGCAGCTGACCGTGGTGTTCATAAGCGCCAGGGCCTTTCGCTCAGTGTGCGCTCGGGGATTCGCACGTCGGCGAAATCGACATGCCACCTACGGTGCCGTTGTAAACCCCTCTGAGTGTTTTGCCTGGCTTTAGGTAACTCTTACGGCCGAGAACGTGTTCGCGAGGTACGCCCATTACGGTGACTTGTTTCTCTCCGGTAGGGTTCACGGCATGAATACGGGGAGTGACGAAGAGGGCGAGGTGGCCGGGGCGTCGGACGGAGTGAAGCGCGAGATGGGACCGGACGGGGCGGACGACCGGCAGGGGCTCGGGTCCCGGGCTCCGGAATTCATCCGGTCACGCCGCGTGCTGCACGTCAGCTGGCAGGTCGGGATCTTCGTGGCCGGGCTCGCGGTGGTCGCCGCCGGCGTCGTCATGCTCGTGATCCCCGGACCGGGCTGGGTGGTGATCTTCGCGGGCATGGCGATCTGGGCGACCGAGTTCGTCTGGGCCCAGCTCGTGCTCCGCTGGACCAAGCGCAAGGTCACCGAGGCCGCCGAGCGGGCCTTCGACCCCAGGGTGCGCCGCCGCAACATCATCCTGACGGCGGTCGGCGTGGTGATCGTCGGCGCGCTGGCCGGGGCCTACCTGTGGAGGTTCGGGTTCGTGCTGCCGTGGAACGTCAGGGACCAGTGATCCCGGACGGGACCCGGTGATCCCGCCCGCGGGGACCGGCCGGTGCCGAGCATCGGCTGACATGCGGTAATGTTCTTCCTGCGCCCGGGCGATTAGCTCAGTGGGAGAGCGCTTCGTTCACACCGAAGAGGTCACTGGTTCGAACCCAGTATCGCCCACCCGGAACCGGCGGCCCGTCTGCGATCACGCGGACGGGCCGCCGTCGTATGCGGGCGGACGGTGACATTCCGTTACCGCCCGGTACGGGATGGCGTACCCCGCGATGATCCCGCGATGTCCTCGCCGACGCGCACGACCGACGTGCGGGCGGACTTACCGGCTTCCTGATCCACAATGCTTTCCGGGAAAAGTCCCGGTGCCGGGTGCGGAGCGGAAATCGGCAGTTGTTTTCCAAAGGGCCGTCATATTTCTTGCCGCATACGCGAGGAGAGCGCGGACCGGCCCGGAACTCGCCGTCGGGGCGCGGGGGTCGGCCGCGGGCCCGGACGGCGGCGGGGCGGTCAGGGTCCGTACGGCAGGGCTGAGACGGGGCGGGGCGGCCCCCCCCCCGCGGGGGGGGGCCCCCCCCCCCCCGGGCCACGTCACTCCGCCCGGCCTGAGTACGCGGACAAAGAAGCGGGCGCCCCGGCGCGCGCCCCCGCCCCCCCGGCCCAACGGGG